>SKIW01000102.1 GCA_007116245.1 Candidatus Izemoplasma sp.
CCTTATTACGACGAATCTCATCTAACTCATCATCGCTTAACGTTTTAACAATCTTCATCGGATTTCCAACAACAAGCGTTCTTTCAGGAACCTTCTTCCCAGGAGGCACCAAACACCCAGCTCCAACCAACGCTTGCTTCCCAATCACCGCGCCATCTAAAATAATACTTCCCATCCCGATCAACGCACCATCTTCAATCGTTACCGCATGGACAATCGCATTATGTCCAATCGTCACATCTTTACCAATGATCGTCGGTAAATCCGTATTCGTATGCACAATAACACCGTCTTGAATATTCGTGTTCTCGCCAACGACAATCTCACTCATATCCCCACGCAACACAGCGTTAAACCAAACCCCTACATAATCCTTTAACGTGACATCCCCAACCACTCTCGCCCCGCTAAACACCTTCGCAGTTTTCGCAATCACAGGCACTTTATCTAAATATTTTTCCATGCAAATCACCTCAATCATAGTATAACGCATTTCATCCTTTTCTGCATATAAAAGACTTGTCAAAATCCCTAAAAATTGGTATAAGTAATTCGGGGGTGATACTATCGAACGCCTAATCTTAATGATTGCTATTGGAGGACTCATCGGTTACTTAACAAACATGATCGCCGTAAAAATGTTATTCCGTCCAATCAAACCAAAAAAATTTCTTTTCTTTACTTTTCAAGGCCTTTTACCAAAACGTAAAACTACCATCGCAGAAAGCATGGGAGAAACGATCGAAGAAGCTTTTCTATCAAAAGAAACCATCTTCGAAAGCTTTATCGATGACGATTTAGCCAACGACTTTAAAGAAACACTAAAAATCAAAATAAAATCAAAAATACTCACCATCTTACCACCGATGTTAAAACAAATGTTCGCACCCCAAATCGAAAGCATCATCGAACAATACATCGAACTCGAAGGCGAACAACTGATCGAAGAACTTTTCGATAGCCTAAAAACCCACGGGTTTGAAAAACTTAACATCAAAGAACTCGTTAAAACAAGAGTCGATGCCCTCGACTTCGTCGCTTTCGAACAACTCGTGTTAAATATCGTGCGTAAAGAACTCCGTCATATCGAACTCATCGGTTTATTTTTAGGAATGCTCATCGGGGCTTTACAATTTGTTATAACTATGTTTATATAGATGGCGTTGCCATCTTTTTTCATAACTACTTTTTTTAGCCGATTTTTGGTATAATATACTAAGGTAAAACAGAGGGTGAAAACATGGGGGAAAACCAAACACAGACACTGTGGTCAATCGAAGACTTCAAAACACAGCTAAACACAACACCAAAATACCGTAAAGCCTTAATCGTCCTAACCAAAAACATGGCGGTCAAACGTTATCAATTTTTACGCATGGTCTTAAACGCCTTAAACGATTCTGATATTTCCACACTCATATTCGATGAATTTACCGGTGAAATAACCACACAAGACCTGATTAAAGGCGCAGACGTTGCACGCGATTTCGAATGCGATTTAATTATCGGCATCGGAGGGGCTAAAACCTTAGACGCTGCTAAAATTATCGCAACTCTTGCTAAAAATCCCGTTGAGGAACCGCTCTTCAAAAAACTCAAAGCGCTAGATTCACTAAGCGCTTTAGACATTTTCGCCGTACCCACAACCATCCATTTAAAAAGCGCTTACTCAAAATTCGCGCTTTTCGTCGATCCAATACAAGAAGAAATCCACTACTTAAAAAACCCCGTCTTTACACCTAAAAAAACCCTAATACTCCCAGAGATCATCGAGAGCTTACCCCCTGATATCCTTACCCTACACACCTTAGAAGCATACTACACCGCCACCGAAATCTACCTGCTTACAGGAAACCATAAAGACACCGTAAAAAACATCCTTAACACGATTATCAATACCATTAACGTAAACGACCCTAAACGCATCAAAACCTTACTCGAAACATCCATACAACTATCAAATATCCATCACGCCATTACACCCTTAGAAGCATTCGAGCGTGCCTTCTTACTCTTACACCCTGATATTCCTTACGGGGCAGCCCAATCCTTATGCATCTTAAGCTATTACCAAAAACTAAGTAAAAACACACTATACACCGAACGTCTTGGTGACTTAGCAAGCCTAATAGGCGTAGATGTCATCGGATACGATTACCCTAAACAAGCCGAACGCTTTATCGAGCAAATCAAAGAACTCCTCAAAGCAGCTCAAATGAGTTCAATCGAACTCAGAAGCTACGGTGTTGATAGCGCCGCAATTAGTGATTACGTGCACTACACCTTATCGATTTTAAACGAAAAACTACCGTTTTCACAAGAAGACTTATACGATATGTTTGAAGAAAGTCTCACCAATTAGGAGGCTACGATGAAATTTATGCATTTAAGCGACCTTCACTTAGGTATCGCCTTTAAACCGAAACGCTTAAGCAAATTACCTTTAAAAAGCCGTTCGTTAGAAATTACCGAACGTTTTTTTGAAGCGCTTGAGATTGCCGAAGAAGAAGCCATCGAAGTGTTATTTATCACCGGTGATCTGTTCGATCATCCTCATGTATCGATTACATTTGTCGAAAAAGTTTTCAACAAACTATCTAACCTTCCTATGGACGTTTTTGTGACCATCGGAAACCATGATACCTTCCTCCACAACAAAGCATACCAATCGATTAGAAAAACCAAAAACATCCATTATTTTGATGATACAACACACTATATATCCCTTAAAAACATCGATGTTTACGGATTCAGCACCAAATCCTTTAACGAAGAAACCCTCTTAACACTCTCTAAAAACCTCAATCAAAACAAAACCAATGTGCTATGCTTACACGGCGATATAAAAAACCCTAAAGATGACCACTACCTAACGAGTTTAAACACCTTAAAGTCACTTCCTTTTGATTACATCGCCCTCGGTCATATTCATAAACACAGCTTCTTAACCAAGACCATCGCCTATGCCGGAAACGTAGAACCATTCGACTTTTCTGAAACCGGAGATAAAGGCTATATCACAGGCACACTTTCACCATTCAACGCAACATTCAAACCCATCAACAAACGCGCGTTTAATATCATTACCCTAACCATCGATGACACCACAGACGCGATAACCTTAAAAGACACCCTCTATAAAAATCTCACCGAAAAAGCAAAGCAAAACGATTTTTTAAGACTCATCCTAAAAGGAACACACGCCAACGATTTAACCATTAACGAAGACTTAATCC
>SKIW01000015.1 GCA_007116245.1 Candidatus Izemoplasma sp.
GCATCACAGTTGAGAACGAACTTTCTACGTGCCTATGCTTATACGAGCTTACGCTTATCAACGAATGCTCAAGATGAAGACGCTAACGCATGGATGAATAAACTCCAACAAATGTCTTCACAAACAACTGCTTTTCAAACAAAAGTATCAAAATGGGTTCCAACGATAAAGAACCTCGATGCGTTAATTCAAGAAAATGAATCATTAAGACCGTATCAATATCATTTAGAAAGCATTAAAGACCGCGCGCAATATGTGTTGAGTGATAAAGAAGAATCATTGATTTCTAAGTTAACCCAAACGGGATCTACAGCATGGTCGCGTTTGCAAAGTGTTTTAACAAGTTTATTAGAAGTTGAGTATGATGGTCAAGTCGTCACACTTTCTGATATTCGAAATAAAGCACATAGTAAAGATCCTAAAGTACGTAAGAATGCGTATGATGCTGAAATCAACGCGTATAAAAAGATTGAAGAATCTGTCGCGTTCGCTTTAAATGGTGTTAAAGGTGAAGTTAATGAGATTTCGCGTTTAAGAGGATTCAAAACCCCTTTAGACGAAGCGGTTTATAACTCAAGACTCGAGCGTAAAACACTGGATGCTTTAATTGCTTCAATGCGTAAACATCTACCGATGTTTAGAAAATACTTAAAGCGTAAAGCGGATTTACTAGGACATAAAAACGGATTGCCTTGGTATGATTTGTTCGCACCACTGGGGTCAAGTGAAAGAACATTTACTTCTGAAGAAGCGATTAAATATGTCGTAAAAAACTTTAAAACATTTGGGACTGATTTAGCTGATTTAGCTCAGCGTTCATACGATGAACAATGGATTGATTTTACCCCGCGTTCAGGAAAACGCGGTGGTGCGTTTTGCTTTAATTTACATCCGATTAAACAAAGCAGAATTCTTATGAACTTTGATGGTTCATTCTCGAATGTTATAACGTTAGCACATGAACTAGGACATGCCTATCACGGAGACCGCATTTTTAATGAGGCTATCTTGAATTCCAGTTACACAATGCCTGTCGCTGAAACAGCATCAACCCTGTGTGAAACAATCGTTAAAAAGGCAGCGTTAAACGATTCAGAAGGTGAAGAGCAACTCTTCATTTTAGAACAATCCCTCATGGGGACAACCCAAGTGATTGTCGATATTTTATCAAGATTTATTTTTGAAGAAACGGTTTTTGAGATGCGTCAAAACACACCATTATCGCCTAAGAAATTAAATGAAATTATGCTAAATGCGCAAAAAGAAGCCTACGGTGATGCGCTAGATCAAGACGTATTACATCCTTATATGTGGGTTAATAAAGGACATTATTATAGTGGATCACTCAGCTTCTACAACTTCCCTTATGCCTTTGGCTTGCTTTTTGCAAAAGGGCTTTACGCTCAATTTCAAACACAAGGAGCATCGTTTGCTAAAGAGATTGATACCTTATTACAAAAAACCGGTCAGATGTCTGTAGAAGATGTTGCTAAACTCGTTAATATTAATGTCAGTGAAGAAGCGTTTTGGGATCAATCACTCAGTGTTATAAAAGAAGAAATTGATTTATTTTTAGAAATAACAAAATAAGCAGGAGAAATCCTGCTTTTTTCATGAATCGCGCTTGATATATTTCAAAGAGTCTTATATAATAAGGGCAACACGATGAATAAGACCATACGGTTAAGCATTTGTATTAAAGAGAGAGGCGGATTTGGTGCAACGCCTTATACAATCATAACCGTTTCAGCTTATGAGTGATGCTAATCCCATCCGTATCTCTGCGTTAAAGAGTGAAGTGCTAGGCAACTAGAACTAAGGTGGTACCGCGGAAATTTTCGTCCTTATATAGGGACGTTTTTTTTATTTAAGGAGTGATATTATGAATATTCAAGAAACATTAAAACAACTAGAAGATGCATTGCGTAAAGACCTTGAAGGTGTTAAAACCATTGAGGCTTTGCAAGATATTAAAGCCAAGTATCTCGGTAAAAAAGCAGAGCTTTCATTGTTGATGCGCCATATGAAAGATTTGCCTAATAATGAAAAACCGGCTTTTGGACAAACGATTAATCAAGCGAAGCAAGCCTTCGCTAAAACGATTGAGGCTCAAAGAAATCGGATTGAAGAAGCGTTATTAAACAAAAAACTCGAAAAAGAAACGATTGATGTGACGATGACATCTCCAGATTTTTCACAAGGCACCGCACATCTTTTAAATCAAATTATTGATGAAATTGAAGATTTGTTTATCGGTATGGGGTATTTAGTGAAAGAAGGACCTGAAGTCGAATCGGATGAGCGTAATTTTGAAATGCTTAACTTACCTAAAAATCATCCAGCACGCGATATGCAAGATAGTTTTTATGTAAGTGAAGACACCCTTTTAAGAACGCATACTTCACCCGTTCAAGTTCGAACTATGCTTGAGTACGGTGGTCAAAAACCCGTTAAAATTATCTGTCCTGGGAAAGTGTACCGCCGTGATGATGATGACGCGACCCACAGCCATCAGTTTATGCAAATTGAAGGCTTAGTCGTCGATCAGAATACCAGTATGAGTGATTTAAAAGGAACATTGCTGGCGATTGCTCAAACGATGTTTGGTAAAGACCGTCAAATCCGTTTACGACCCTCATATTTTCCATTCACAGAACCGAGTGTTGAGGTTGATGTCACATGTTCGAAATGTGATGGAGAAGGATGTGCGATGTGTAAGCAAACCGGATATATCGAAATCTTAGGTGCCGGGATGGTTCATGATAATGTACTTAAAATGAGTGGTTACGACCCAGAAATATACCAAGGCTTTGCGTTTGGTGTGGGTGTAGAACGTCTCGCGATGCTTAAGTACGGTATCGATGATATTCGTCATTTCTACATTAACGATTTACGGTTTAATAAGCAGTTTAAATAGGAGGTCATTATGAAAGTATCAATAAATTGGTTGAAAACATATATAGATAAGCCTTTAGAAACCATGCAACTCGATGAATTATTTACCACAAAATCCCAAGAAGTAGAATCTTATCAAGCGCTTGTAAATGCTACAGACTTAGTTGTCGGTCATGTAAAAGTATGTGAACGTCATCCAGATGCGGATAAACTATCAGTGTGCGATGTTGATGTAGGGTCAAACGTACTTCAAATCATTTGTGGAGCACCGAATGTAAAACAAGGACAGTTTGTGATAGTCGCTTTACCTGGCGCTGAGTTACCAGGCGGGTTAAAAATTAAAAAATCAACCATTCGTGGTGTAGAGTCGAGCGGTATGATTTGTAGTCTAATTGAGTTGGGTATCGAATCTAAATACCATTATGAAACGGGTATTCATGTGATAAAAGATTCTGTAAAAGCTGGAGAAGATGCTTTAAGTGCTCTTGGTTTTAAAGATCATGTCCTCGCGTTAGATTTAACACCAAATCGTGGTGATTTGCTAAGTGTTTTAGGTGTTGCCTATGATGTTGCTGCAATGCTTGATTTACCGGTTGAAGAAAAAACCTTTCATGTTAAAGAAACATCAACGCTCAATCCTATGGACATTTCAACGGATACAGAGGATTGTTTAAGCTATTATGGACGCATTATCGATAACTTAACGATTAAGGAGAGTCCTTCTTGGATGAAAGCACGTTTAATCGGTGCTGGAGTTCGTCCGATTAACAATGTTGTCGATATTACAAACTATGTAATGATAGAACTTGGTCAACCATTGCATGCGTTTGATTTTGATTTATTAGGCAGTGAAAAAATTGTAGTTCGTAATGCTAAAAAGAATGAAACATTTTTAACATTAGATGATAAAACCCGGTCGTTAACAGAAGAAGATATCGTTATTACAAACGGTGAAAAAGCCGTAGCGCTTGGTGGTGTTATGGGGGGAGCTGAAACTGAGGTTACCGAAAAAACAACGTCGATTTTACTTGAATCAGCGGTCTTTAATAATGAGAAAATCCGTAAAACATCACACCGTTTAGATTTACGTAGTGAGTCTTCAATGCGATTTGAACGTGGTGTAGATCCAGTAAGGACAAAAAAAGCACTAGACATGGCAACTTCACTTTTTATTGATTACGCTAATGCAACGGTACGTAAAGGTATTTCGTACTTCGATAATACTTCTCATTCACCTAAGCCTCTTGAGTTAAGCCTAAGTAAAATTAACAGTGTGTTAGGTTCTGAATATAGTTTAGATTATGTCTCTGATATACTAAGACGGTTAGGATTTGAGCATACCATCAAGCAAGACACGTATCTAATCGAGGTCCCTTCACGGCGTTTTGATGTTTTAACCTATCAAGACATGATTGAAGAAATTGGACGTATAAGTGGATATGATACATTACCTTCTACATTACCAAGTACCATTTCAGTCGGAAAACTAACACCCTACCAACAATTTAAACGGCGTATTAGACAATCGCTAACAGGGTTAGGACTCCATGAAGTTATTACGTATGCATTACGTGATGCGGATTCAGTTTACGATTATACCCGCAGTAATCATATTAAAGCAGTGAGTGTTATGCACCCGATGACAGAACTCCGTGAAACGCTATCCTTAACACCCATTAACGGTTTGTTAGATGTTGTGCGCTATAATGTCTCACGAAAACTGGATACTGTGCATATTTTTGAGATTGGTAAACACTATCAACCCTCAAAAGAAACCGAAGTTTTAGGGATCGCTATGCAAGGTATCTATCATGATTATAGTTGGCAAACGACACCCGAGATGAATTTCTTTACATTAAAAGGCATTTTTGAAGCTTTACTTAAGCGCTTTAGTATCGAAAATGTTTATTACGAAAAAGTGAGTTTAAAAAACTATCATCCTCACCAAACTGCGCTCATTAAACATGAAGACCGTGTTATTGGCCATATAGGGAAGATTCATCCTGAAGAAGCGAAACGGTTAGATTTGAAAGATGTCTATGTTTTAGATGTTGATATAGAAATATTATATGAACTAAGTGAACCGATTAAACGTTATCAGCCACTCGGGAAATACCCAAGTGTTTCAAGAGACTTAGCGATTGTCTGTGATGAATCGATCCTTGCGCAACATCTTATTGATACGATTAAATCACATACCGATAGTCGATTAAAACAGGTTCGTATTTTTGATTATTACGTAGGTGAACATATCGAAGAAGGTAAAAAATCATTAGCGCTTCGATTGCAGTTTGAAGATCCTCAAAAAACCTTAGAAACCAAAGATATTGATTTCGTGATTGAGCGTATTGTAAAAGCCTTAAAAACGCATCATGATGCTGTCTTAAGATAATGAAAATGAGTCTTATTCCTTATTGGGAGTAAGACTCATTTTTTAGTTTCTTTAGAAGGGTGGTTAAAGTTGAAAAATCATTTTTTGTGAATCCATGATAAGGGAGTAAAACGGTGTTTGGCCATTCCTTTAATCTTCGATAATACCAAGGAATTTTGGAAAGTAATTCGCTAAAATAATTAAGTATTTTAGGGTCTTTAAAATGGAATAATACATGAAGGTTACTATCGAGGCCAGCGTATTGAATAGTGGAAGAGTTAGATAAAAACGCTAATGATTCACGCATCGCTTCATTTTGTTTTTTTGAAAAAGCAGAGAGTTTCTTTAAATGTTTTTGATATAAACCTGATTTAATATACTCAGCCATCGTTAATTGGTCTATAATGGATACTGTTTGTGTTAGTTTATCGGTCTTGTTATAACGCGTCATTAAAGACGCAGGTAAAACCATGTAACTAATTCTAAAAGAAGGGAGTACTTGTCGTGTAAACGAGCCTATGTAAATAACGTTTTGGGCATTAGAAAGACCTTGAATTGAGGGGATTTGAAAGGCGTTGTGGCGATAGATATAGTTATAATCATCTTCAAGAATATAGGCATTATGCTTTTTAGCGTAATCGATTAATCGCATCCTTTCATTAAACGGGATTACATCGCCTGAAGGGTATAGGTTTGATGGTGATATATAGATTAAGTCCAATGATTTTTTCAACATTTCATCGAGATTTTGACAAGGGACTAAGGTATAGTTTAAAAGTTTGAACATCGTTTCAGCGTTATAGAACAACGGTACGATATATCCCACAGTCCTTTTTGGTAATATCATCGATAACGTTATTAAATGGTTTTGAATCCCAGAACCTATTATCATTTGTAAATGTGACCCTTTTACCCCGCGTTCGTTTCGTAAATGCTGCATTATCGCGTCTTTTAGTTCATTCTCTCCAGAACTTTTTGGCGGGTGATATAAAGCGTCATATTGGTTGTACACAACGTGATTTAAGGCTTTTTTAAGACCATCCATATCAAACGTGTTAACGGGTTGTGCGATATTAGGAAACGTCACCTCTGTTGAAAAAGAAAGCGCTGTTTTAGTTAGGTTATTAGTGCTCTTCTTTATCGGTAAAACATAGTAGCCACTTTTAGGCTGGCTTTGGATGAAGCCTTCAATCGAGAGTTGATTGTAAGCTTTCTCTATGGTTGTTTTACTGATAGCGTGCTTTGAGGCTAATTGTCTAATTGAAGGTAACTTAGTGTAAGCGGGAAGTTCGTTACTTAAAATTGCGTTTTTAAAATAATTATATAACTGTAAATATAACGGTGTATCCAAAGCGCGATTGATAATCATCTGACCACCTCAAAATAATGAATATCTGTCACTTTTAAAAGTAACACATATTCATTATAATAGAAACGTCTTAATATTGAAAGGATGATTCATGTGAAAACAAAACAAATCGTATTAACAGCCATGTTTACGGCCATGGTTATGGTGACAACCTTTATTGGCATCGATACGCCTTTAGGTGCAGGAGGCTACATTCATTTAGGAACGTTAACGATGTTTGTAATCGCCCTTAAGTTTGGACCGAGGTATGGTGCAATTTCTGGAGGACTGGGTGCGGCTCTTTTTGATGTTCTATCGCGTTATTTTACATGGGCGCCTGGGACATTAATCATTCGATTAGTTGCGGGGTTTGTCGTTGGACGTGTTGCTTTAAGTAGCGCGGGACAAGGAGCTAATAAAACTAGAAACCTATTAGGGATATTAGCAGGTGGCGCAGTTATTGTTATAGGGTATTTCATTTTTGAATCAGTATTTCTAGGAACGGGCTTTGCCGCGTTATCGAGTATTCCCGGGAACATTGTCCAAATTGTATTAGGGTTATTTTCGTTATATATTATACACCAGATACCTGACTTAGAAGACCTTGAAAATTAAGGTCTTTTTTATTCGATAAAAACCCTTACATTTTTTAATAAATTTGGTTGTGTTAGTAAGACTTGTTTGTTAAAATATAGTCGTGCTTATCATACAAATTTAGGAGGCTGTTATGAGAATAGGTGTACCAAGAGAAATTAAGAACAATGAGAACCGTGTAGGAATCACTCCAGCGGGGGTTAGTTTACTTGTTGCTAACGGGCATCAAGTGTTTGTCGAAGAAACAGCGGGACTTGGATCGGGAATTCAAGATGCAGAGTTCGTGGCAGCAGGCGCGAAAATGGTTAAAACAGCAAAAGAAGCTTGGGCGCAAGAAATGGTAATTAAGGTTAAGGAGCCACTTCCAAGTGAATATGGCTTTTTTAGAGAGGATTTAATCATATTCACTTACTTGCATTTAGCCGCAGAAGAGGCTTTAACTGAAGCGCTTGTAAAATCAAAATGTAAAGCCATTGCATATGAAACCGTTCAAATAGGAAACTCATTACCGTTGCTTCGTCCAATGAGCGAAGTTGCTGGACGTAGAGGCACTATTGTTGCGGCGACTCAACTTGAAAAACATCGTGGTGGTCGCGGGGTCTTGCTATCAGGTGTACCAGGTGTATCTAGAGGTCATGTTGTTGTCATCGGTGGTGGTGTTGCTGGAATCAGTGCTGCTCGCATGGCGATTGGGTTAGGTGCACGTGTTACGATTATTGAACTTAGTGAAGATCGTATGCGTTACTTAGAAGATATTTTTGATAAAGAAGTGACGATTTTAAAATCGAATCCTTTGAACATTGCTGAGAGTTTAAAAACATGTGATGCGTGTATTAGTACGATTTTAATTCCTGGTGCTAAGGCTAACAAAATCGTAACTGAAGAGATGGTAAAGAACATGCCTGAAGGCAGTGTTATTGTAGATATTTCTATCGATCAAGGTGGGTCTGTTGAAACGATTGATCGTGTCACTACTCACGATAATCCGGTTTACGAAAAACACGGCGTTGTCCATTATAGTGTAGCGAATATGCCAGGTGCAACACCGAGAACGTCGACATTCGCTTTATCAAATGCAACGATTCCTTACGCTGTAGAAATTGCAAATAAAGGGTATAAGCAAGCGTGTATAGAGTCTTTACCATTGCGTTTAGGCCTTAATGTTTTAGACGGACATGTGGTTTATAAAGCGGTTGCTGATGTGTTAGGATATGCGTATAAAGATGCTATGGAAGTTTTAGCGAAGTAATCCTTATGAGCTCTCAGAGATTATTCTCTGAGAGCTTTTTTTGTTATGCTTTGTTTAATCATCATTTAGTTCGCTAGCTATGGTATAATATGGTAAGGTGATGACATGAAAAACATATTTAATGAAACACTAGAATCGCTTGAGAATACCCTTGTTGAATCGGGATTTAAAGCGTTCAGCGCAAGACAGATATTTGATTGGATGTATAAGAAGGATATTAGAGATTTTTATGAAATGACAAATATATCAAAAGATTTGCGTGCGTTTTTAAGTTCACACTATACCTTTGGAAATATTGACATCTTTACAAAGCAATATTCTTCTGATGGTACGCGAAAGTATTTATTTAAACTTTCTGATGGTCATTTAATTGAGAGTGTCTTAATGGCGCATGACTATGGGAAGAGTCTTTGCATCACAACACAAGTTGGCTGTAATATTGGGTGTTCGTTTTGTGCTTCGGGATTATTAAAGAAAATTCGTAACTTATCCGTCGCAGAAATGGTCATGCAAGTATTAGAGGTTCAAAAAGAAGCGAAAGTACGTGTTTCGCATGTCGTTATTATGGGGACAGGAGAACCGTTTGATAATTACGATAATGTAATGAAGTTTATCGATGTTATCAATAGCCCATACGCTTTAGAGATTGGGGCGCGACACATTACGATTTCAACGAGTGGTATTGTTCCTAAAATTGTGCAGTTTAGTGAAGAATCAAAACAAGTCAATCTCGCGATCAGTCTTCACGCACCAACAAATGAGTTGCGGTCTAAGTTGATGAAGATTAATGATGTATACCCTTTAGAAGCTTTAATGAAAAGTGTTAAACAGTATGTTGCTAAAACGAATCGAAGAGTGACATTTGAGTACATCCTTCTTCAAGATATTAACGATTCTATTGAATACGCGGATGCCTTAAGTGATTTATTACGAGGTTTAAACTGCTATGTTAATTTAATCCGATATAACGCAGTGGATGAGTTTAGTTATGAACCTACAGAAGAGGACTCTGCGAATCGTTTTTACCAACGATTACTTAAACGCGGTATACAAGCGACATTACGCCGTGAAATGGGTGCGGATATTGATGCAGCGTGTGGCCAGCTAAGAACGAAAAAAACGATTTAGGGGGATTGTATGACTTTATATGAAGCGGTAAAACAGTCTCAAAAACCATTCATTATCATTACCGATAACGAGACAAAAAGAGCATTACTCAATCGACTTTCTAAAGAGAAAGTCTTCAAATCCATGCAATTTCTAACGCGAAAAGACCTTTATGAAAAGGTTTTTTTCACTTATAATGATCAAACGATTTATAAAGCTAGTGGGATGTTATCGTTAAAACCGTCGATTGTCGAAACGATTATGAAACATTTATATATGATCGATGTTCAAAATGCGTATGAGAGTGATTGGTTAAACCAATTACGGAATTTAAAAAAGACATTGATCAATCAAAAACTAATAACTTATTACCCACACTTAAAAACGTTATTACGAGGGAAAGCAGTGTTAACGACACTTGAGGATAACGCTTTAAACGCGATGGCTTTAAAACAGGTTAAAACCTATACAGATGTTACCTATATTAAACCGACTTACATGACTTCATCGATTTTCAGTGACCGATTTGAAACGATTGAAGAAGAGGTTGTTCAACTCACTTTAAGGTTAAGACAATCCAAAGATCTCTCTGAACAATGTATCGTCTACAATCACGAGGATTATCTTCCTGTTATAAAACGGGTTATGGCACAATTTGAAATTCCAGTATCCTTTATACAAGGGGATAAAATGTTATCATACCCACCAATTCAAGGATTTCTTGAAACGCTTGATGTTTCAGATTTAGAGGGAAGCCTACATCAAGCTCTTGACGTATTTAAGAACACATCGTCGTCGTTAATGCGACGATTATACACTAAATTATTGCAAATCGTTAATAATTTAGTGCCTTATGTAAGTGACCCAGAAGCATTTATCGCATTATTAAAACACCGTTTAGAAAACACACGCATTTCACCACAAACATTAGAAGGTGCTATCCTTATCGGGACACTCAATGATATAAAACACCGTTTTTTCCAAACGGTGCATATATTAGGGTGTTGTGAAGGTGTTTTCCCACCAATATTAAAACCGTATGATACTTTAAACAATGAGGAACGTAGTGCACTTGGACTAGATGATATTCAAACGCTAAATAAAAAACAAAAATCGTTTTGGTTAGAACGCTTGACAACGATTCCTGAAGTGTATTTAAGCTATGCTAAACGTGGCATGACTGAACAGTTTTACCGCGCTAATTTTTTAGATGATATTAACGCTATTGTAGCGTTTAAACCGTTTCCTATCTTTAAGGTCGAAACGCAGAGATATTCCGAACGATTTGATCTTCTATATGCTAAGGAATTACTTGATTACCACCAAAAAACAAACATTAAACCCTCCGCGTTAAGTGATTACTATACATGGTTTAAAGATGCATTAAAACCACATTCTCCGAGTTTTAAAGGGTTAAATCCTTCGACATTAGAGGATGTACTCCCTAAAAAGCTTTCTTTTTCTTATACTAAACTTACGACATTTTATAAATGTCAGTTTAGGTACTTATTAGAACATGTGTTAAAAGTGGATGAGCCTTTTGAAACACTCGCAATCGATATAGGGCAGTTTTTCCATACGGTTTTAGAAAAACATTATGGGTGTGATGAACTGACTGACGGGTTATTAGAAGAAACATTAGTGCAAACCGTTGATGAAGCAAAACGCGGGTATACCGAACGAGAAATGTTTTTCTTAAGAAACAGCTACGAAACATTAAAGCGCGTATTTAAAGAAATAAAAGCGCAAGAAGCTAAAAGTGAATATCGTGTTTTAGGACGTGAAGTCACGATTCAAAAACAGTATGATATTGAAGGGAAATCGATACGTTTCTCAGGGATTATTGATAAGTTATTAGTGAGGTATGAAGAGGATACCGCTAATGTTTTGTTATTTGATTATAAAACGGGTAATCCAACATTAAAACTCCATCATAGTTTTTATGGCTTTGATTCACAGCTTGTCTTTTATATGGTGCTTCTTAAAACGTATTTTGAGAATGAATCTTATAAAATCAATGGTTTCTATGAACAATTAGTGTTTCCTAAACCACCGAAATCCGAAGATGGCAAAACGAAAATTGAACAAATTCAAGAATCATTAAAATGGGTAGGATATACTGTCGATGACGTAAAAGAAGTACATCGTATTGATCCAAACTTAAAAAATGAATCGATGATTAAAGGTATGCGCTTGAAAAACGATGGAAACTTTTATAGTAATGTTAAAGTGTTTTCTAAAGACTTGCTTGAGCCTTTGAATCAGCATATCGAGCAAAAGATAAC
>SKIW01000001.1 GCA_007116245.1 Candidatus Izemoplasma sp.
TTAGCCGATATGGCAGCTGTAGATGAGTTGATAACCTCTCAAAGAAGAGCGGGGACCTATTCAGGCATGGCAACATTCTCAAGAAAAATTGCCAATGGGATAGCCTTAGGGCTCGTCGGTGTTTTATTATGGATTATCGGGTACGATGGATCCTTAGATGTACAAGCCCCACTAACAGTGATGGGGATTCGATTAATGTTCATTGTTTTACCCGTGATCTTTGTGTTATTCGCACTTTATTTTGTGTATAAATATCCCGTTTCTGTTCAAGGATTTGAAGTTTTACGAAATGAAATAGATCGCCGTAAAGGCTTAAGAGAAGATGTAATCACAGAGGAAGAAAAAGCTTTATGTGAAGCGATGACAGGCTACCCTTACGAACAACTATGGAGGAAGGAAAATGCCGGAATTTAAGTTTCAAGTTAACGATTTTACAATCATTCAGTTTATTAAAAATGAAACCTATATTGATATCGCTAAAGGCATGACTAAAGAGCGCATGTCAAGGGGGTCATATACTTCAAAAGAACGCTTCTTACAAAAAAGCAGGCTCTTTTACAGTGGGGTTATAGACGGGAACCACTGTTTTAAAAATAAAGATTTATCTTTAAACATCAAAATAGAACCCGGTAATCCAACCACACTTATATTTGAAGAAATACCAGGCTATAACCGATTATGGATAACCTTAAAAGCAAAAAAAGATGAGCATATCTACGGCTGTGGTGAACAGTTTACGCATCTAAACCTAAAAGGACAAAGTGTGCCTATTTGGGTTAGTGAACATCATTCTGTAAAAAAACTTATCGCTAAATACATAAGAGAGAAATTTAAATCAGTCGACTACGCTTTTTTAGGAAAGTATAAAGACCACGCGAGCTATTACGCTCAACCAACGTTTATATCAAGTCAGAAATATGCCGTTCATGTGGATAGTTATGCATATGCACAGTTTACTTTTTCAGAAACAGAAACGGTATTATATTTTCGTGAAATTCCTCAAAAACTACATTTCATTAAAGCAGATTCCTATATTGAACTATCACAATCGATCACTAAGCTCATCGGCCTTCAAAACCCTCTACCAGAATGGACATCAAAAGGGATTATTTTAGCGATTCAAGGTGGGGTAGATGTCATTGAATCAAAACTCAAAAAAGCAGAAAAAAACGGGTTAAAAGTAGCCGGTGTTTGGGCTCAAGACTGGTCGGGTCAAACGATTACTAAGTTTGGTGAACAAGTGTATTGGAACTGGACGCTAGATGAGAAACGATATCACGATTTAAAAGAAAAAATAA
Source organism: Candidatus Izemoplasma sp. (assembly GCA_007116245.1). Lineage (GTDB taxonomy): Bacteria > Bacillota_I > Bacilli_A > Izemoplasmatales > Izemoplasmataceae > CSBR16-104. Next base: position 1,299 of record SKIW01000001.1, read on the forward strand.
AAGCATGGAATAAGCAAAACATTTATTTTTTAGGATACATTAATCCTTTTTTAAAAGAACATAGTCCACAGTTTAAGGAAGCACTAAAAGAAAACTTTTTAGTAAAACGCAAATCCAAGAAACCCTATTTAATGAAATCCACAACCTTTAAAGCGGGTCTTGTGGACTTAACGAACCCTAACGCTTTTAGATGGATGAAAGAGATTATCAAAAAAGAAATGATTTCCTTAGGGATGTCAGGATGGATGGCCGACTTTGGTGAGTATTTACCTACGGATGCCTTACTTTATCAAGGTGATCCTAAGTTAATCCATAATCAGTATCCTGAACTATGGGCAAAGTGCAACGCAGAAGCAATACAAGAATCACAGTCGAACAGTTTCTTTTTCAGCCGTGCAGCATACACAAAAACCCTCAAATACACTAACGCGATGTGGACAGGGGACCAACATGTCGATTACTCTGATCAATACGGACTCGGGTCGGTTATTCCAGCATTACTAAGCATGTCGATATCCGGAGTTGGCATTAACCATACTGATACAGGGGGTTACACAACGATTTTTCATATGAAACGTGACCCTGAACTTATGGTTCGTTGGGCAGAACTCGCCATGTTTTCACCGCTTTTTAGAACACATGAAGGAAATCTTCCTAAACGCAATGTACAGTTTGATGATAACGAGGTTATTCCCTATTTTAAGACCTTAACACAATTGTATGACAGATTGTCATTTTATCATGAAGAGACCAAAAAACAGTATTACGAACAAGGTATACCAACCATAAGACCACTGTTTTACCATTTTCAAGATGCTTATGCTTTAACCACAAAAAAACAGTTTATGTATGGTGATAGTCTATTAGTGTCTCCCGTACTAAGACCCAATACACAAGAACAAACCATCCAACTTCCGCATGGAAGATGGGTTCACTTAATGACCAAAAAGATTTATGAGGGCGGTGTTCACACCGTAAAAACACCGCTTGGCGTACCGTGTGCTTTCTATTTAGAATCCTCAAAACATAAATCAGAGTTCGATAAAGTATCACTTTAAATACGATTCTTAACTACTGTGATAGAATAATGGTACATACTCTATATAAGAAGGTGTTATATTGAATGCAAATGCATGGCTTAAAAAACTTACCCTTGATGAAAAAATAGCCTTACTAACAGGAAAAGATTTTTGGCATACAAAACCAATAGAGCGGTTAAATATACCGAGCATCTTAATGACAGATGGACCCCATGGGTTACGTAAACAACGTGATTCAAAAGAACTTGGCATCAGTGAATCAGTACCAGCCGTTTCGTATCCTACCGCGGTTAACCTAGCCTCAAGCTGGGATATTGAACTGATTGAAGAATTAGGAAAGCGGATAGGAACTCACGCAGTGCATGAAGGTATAAGTATCGTTTTAGGTCCAGGAACAAACATTAAACGCTCACCGCTTTGTGGAAGAAATTTTGAGTATTTTTCAGAAGATCCTCACCTTTCAGGACGACTCGCTGCTGCTTGGATAAAGGGCATCCAATCAACGGGTGTCGGTGCTTCTTTAAAACACTTCGCGTTAAACAATCAAGAGACACGACGTATGACACTTGATGTTTACGCCGATGAACGCGCCATGCATGAGATTTATTTAGAACCCTTCCGCTATGCGGTTAAATACGGAAAACCTAAAACGGTCATGGCATCATATAATAAAGTCAATGGCAGTTACGCAACAGAAAATTCGCTACTACTGCATGAGATTTTAAGAACCAAATGGAACTATCAAGGGTGCACTATCTCAGATTGGGGAGCCACAAACGACCGTGTAAATAGTTTGAATGCAGGGCTAGATTTAGAAATGCCTTCATCGCATCAAATGCGAAATAAAACGATCTTAAAAGCCATAAAAACAAA
>SKIW01000086.1 GCA_007116245.1 Candidatus Izemoplasma sp.
TGTTTGGTGCCTCCTGGGAAGAAGGTTCCTGAAAGAACGCTTGTTGTTGGAAATCCGATGAAGATTGTTAAAACGTTAAGCGATGATGAGTTAGATGAGATTCGTCGTAATAAGGATTATTATGTTTCGTTATTATCAAAATATCACACTGAATAGGTGTGATTTTTTTGTTGTAAATATTTGATTAAATTCAATAAAAAGCCTTTTAAAAAGGGCTGTTTGGTGTATAATTTAGTTAGATGCGTTTAAAGGAGGGAAGGCCTAGCCAAAATTATGGGTATAATGTTAAATGGTCGTCCATTACAGGGAGGACAAGCTAAGTTCTTTACGGTGTTTGGTATTTTTATTTTTGTTGTTGTGTTAGTGGCCGTAGGGGGTTTTTTATTTGGTTATAATGATATAGAAGTGAATAACTATGAAGCCACCATCACGATTACTGAAGAAGGTGACATGATTGTTACTGAACGAATGGCGATGAATTATCGTGGCGACGGTTATCAAGTTCGTTTTTGGGATGTCGGTTATGAGAAATTTCCTGAGGGATACAACTTTCCTTATAGTCCAACGAACACGGCATCATTTGATGAGTCTGTGGCGTTTGTAAGAGTCTGGCGCGGAGGTACTGATGTCACTGCGAGTATGGATATTGGCTATTCGTTTTTAAATGATACTGATGAGTTCGGTGATTTAATTCGTTGTGAGCCGGTACGCAGTCAGTGTGAATCGTTCTTTGTGAATACAAGGAGTCCTGGTAATTTAAGTGGGCATTGGACGTTTCAGTACGATTATCGTATTAACGGTGCAATCACGCAGTACTCTGATATTTCTGAGTTAAACTGGGTTTTGTTTGAGTATATGGAAGGGCCTATAAAAGAAGGCGAAGTGATTATTAATCTTCCTGCAAATACATTTACTGAAGAGGATTTATATATTTTTGGACATGGGATCTCGGATGGAAACTTAGAAATTGTCTCGAATACGCAAGTACGCATTACGTTTGAAAACGCATCACAACGTGAGTGGTTAGAGTTTAGGTTATTAATGCCGAACGCGTTGTTTGAAGATAATATTGATCCTAGTAATGTCTTTATTGATGATGGGATTAATAAACAGCTTATTTTAGATTATCAGGCTGCGTTATCGACGAATACAAACCGTGCTATTACGCTGTCACAAATCTTTTTCGGGTTATCGATACTTACAGCACTCTCTTTAGTAGTGTTAGCGTATCGTTATAAGAAAAAATACTTTATGCCTTTTGAGACAGAGTTCGATGGGGATTATTTACGTGAACTACCGTATGATGATACGCCTGCAGAGATGAGTTATTTGTATTATTTCGGTAGTACGAATAACGAAGATGTTACGGCGACGTTACTTGATTTAGTGAGACGTAAGTATATTACGATGAATCATGAAGGTCAAGAGTTAACGAGTAAGGATGCAAGTTTCTTATTAACGTTAAATAAAGATAAATCACATGACGATCTTTTAGAGCATGAAGTGCATATTATCGATTGGTTTTTTAATAAGATCGGTGATGGTGAGAAAGTGCAAACTAAAGAGATTGAAAATTATGCGAAGGAGTCTTTATTAAAAGCGGAGCGTTTCCAAAGTGATGGAAAAGCGTTTCAAACGAAGGTTAAAAATGTCTGTCGGAAACAAGATCTTATCGATCGAACGATTAGTTTGTATAAACGCAAAGCGATGACAGTCATTGGTTTACCGATTATTTTAGGGATAGCGATTTTTATTCTTAGTCTTGGTTTTGAAGCGATGACACGTATTCCTATTAGCAATACATACAGTTATCTAACCTTAGTGATTTCAGGGATAGTATATACTGCGTTTATTAATGTTCAACGGCGTCGTTCTCAAGAAGGTCAAGAGCGGTTTGTGAAGTGGAATGCCTTTAAAAACTTCTTAACGGATTTTGGTAATTTTAAAGATTATCCGATGCCTGGTATTATTGTTTGGGAACATTTCTTAGTGTATGCGGTAAGTTTAAAGGTCGCGGATAAGGTTATGGAACAGCTCAAAGTTAAACTACCGATGAATGATGAGATGGCAAGACAATCCACGTTTATGGGTGTAGGATATGGACGACGTGGTTTCTATTACGGAGCGGGATTTAGTACTTTTAATCAATCGGTAACGCGCGCACGCACAAACGCAGCGAAGAAGATTAGTTCTGCACGCTCATCCGGCAGTGGCCGGGGTGGCGGATTTAGCGGAGGTAGTTCCTTCGGTGGCGGTGGTGGCGGTGGACGTAGCCGTTAGTTATAAAAAATTAGAAAAGTTGAAGGGAGAATAAATATGTTTTTAATGAGTACAGGTTTAATTATTACTATCGTTGTTGTAGCGGTAGTCGTGGTGATGTTTTTATCGTTTTTAGCAAAGAATTACAATGTTTTAGTTAATTTACGCAATAAGGTGCGTAATAGTTGGAGTCAAATTGATGTTCAGTTAAAACGTCGTTTTGATATGATTCCGAATCTTGTAGAAACCGTTAAAGGGTATGCTTCACATGAATCAGGGATTTTTATGGAGTTTGCTGAAGCGCGTAAGATGTATTCTAAATCAGCGAAAGAGGGCAGTGTTGAACAAGCTGCTAAAGCTGAACAAGGATTATCGGGTGCGTTAAGTCGTTTGATGGTGGTTAGTGAGCAGTACCCAGAGCTTAAAGCGAATGAGAACTTTAAGGAGTTAATGGGGCAGCTTAAAGAAACTGAAGATAAGATTTCTTATAGCCGTCAGTTTTATAATGACACCGTTATGAAACTCAATAACCGTGTCGAGATGTTCCCTAGCAATATTGTTGCAGGCATCTTTAAGTTTAAAGCTGAACCGTTCTTTGAAGTTGATGATGCAACCCAACGTGAAGCGGTAAAAGTTAAGTTTTAACATTGAAAAGAGGTTAGACTTTAAAATCTAACCTCTTTTTTTTATATGGTGTTTGTAAGTTCGTTAGGAAGTTCTAAATACGTTTTAAAAGTGTCTAATACTTTATTCACTTCTGTTTCATTAACGGTGCGCATTTTATACGGAATTGAAGGTGCGGTAAACGCAAAATAATGCGCGTCTTCTGTTGTTGAGAAGTATGTGTGTTTGGCGTTTAATTGATGATGGAGTTGTTTGATTTTATGGAAGTATTGTTTACTGTTTGTTTCGTTGGTGTTGCCAACTTCTTGGTAGATTTTAA
>SKIW01000100.1 GCA_007116245.1 Candidatus Izemoplasma sp.
ATATTATGGTCAGTGTAAATCGCTTTTTGCATGGAGCGAAGCATCATTAAGTTCATGCCTTTTTCGCTTGCGGTATTTTCAACTTTTTGTAAAAGTTTTTGCATTTCTTTATGGGATATTTCATGTTTTGCTTTAACATCAAACCCGAGTGCTGCGGCCATGGATAGTAAACGCTCTAACTTCTCATCTTTAGGTTCATCATGGACACGGTAAATGAAAGGCAGTTGTAGCCAGTGTACATGCTCTGCAATCACTTGATTTGCCATCAGCATAAACTCTTCAATCATCCGTTCGCTTTCCCCACGTTCGCGGAGTTTAACATCGATCGCTTTCCCTTGTTTATCTAAAAGAATATACGCTTCTTCTGTCTCAAAGTTAATTGAGCCCATACTACTGCGTTTTTGATGAAGGATTTTTGCGAGTGCCTTTGCATCTTCAAACATCGATATAAGGAACTTATACTCACTTCTTAACGCTTTATCCCCAGATAAAATGGCATTGACTTTAGTGTATGTCATGCGTGCTTTTGAACGGATGACACTTTGAAAGATTTCATGATGCACAATTTTGCCATTCGGTGCAATTTCTATTTCACAACTCACCGCTAAACGGTCGATATCCGGCATTAATGAACATAAGTTATTACTTAAATTTTCTGGAAGCATAGGAATAACACGGTCGACTAAATAAATACTCGTGCCACGTTTTAACGCTTCTTTATCAAGTTCTGATCCCGGTGTTACATAATGCGATACATCGGCAATATGTACACCTAAATAATAGTTCCCGTTCGGTTTTTTATACACTTCTATCGCATCATCAAAATCCTTCGCCGTTTCACCATCAATCGTAATAATCGTATGATCGCGGTAATCGCGTCGGTTGTGATAATCTTCTTTGGGAATGGTTTGAAACTGCTTTGCCTCATTGATTACATTAGGGGGAAATGCGGGATCAACGTTATGTTTAAAGATTTTACTTAAAATATCCACGCCAGGTTCGTTCATATTCCCGATAATTTGGGTAACTTCAACTTCAAGCATTCCTTTAAAGTTATAGGATGTTATTTTGGCTTGTACCTTATCATGAACCTTAGCCCCATTTAATCCGGTTTTTTTAATCGTAATCGTATCTTTAATATGACGTTCATCGTTAATAAGATAAAAATACTTCCCACGTTTTACAATCGTTCCTACAAGATACTGCGTATTGCGTTTTAACACACGCTCAACGATGCCCTCTTTACGGGCTCCTCGTGAGATTTTTTCAACCCGAATTAAGACTTGGTCTTTATGCATCGCATCGTTTAAATTGGGTTTAGCGATGAAAACATCTTCTAAAGCATCATCTTCAGGAATTAAAAAACCAAAGCCTTTAGCTTTAATTTCAATCGTACCTATACGGTAATTCGTAAACTCAATATGCGTATAACGGTTTTTAAAGTCCGCAATAATCTTGCCTTCTTCTTCAAGTTCATTAACCGTTTTAGCTAACTCTTTATACGCTTCACTCGACGTATAATTAAGCGCGACTGAAAGCGCACGTATATCATATTTTTTTCCTTGTTTTTCGTGTAAAAATTGTAAGATTTCTTCTTTCATGATTGCCTCCTTTAGAGAAAAAAAGAACACTTAGCGTCAAGTGTTCTTATCCAATCATCGCCCATAGTGCAACAGCAATAAATGTGATCGATGCTATTAATGTAGCACGGCTTAAAAAGAGTTCAAAGCCACGTTCTTTTTGGTTTGCAAAAAGTTCACTTTTTTCACCAGAAAACGCACTTTGTATATTATCTTTCGAGCTTTGAACAACGACCAACGTGATGAGAATCACAGACGCAATTATTAATAAAATATCTTGGAATACTAACATAGTCTAACCTCCTATACCGAGAATGCAATGTAAATTAAATACGATGCGACAATTAAAACGCTCGGCAATGCATATAGTATACGATTTTCCGTTTTTCTTCGTTTTAAAGCCACCAATACTATTATAGAGTTAACAAACCCTAAAATCAAGAGTAAAGATACATTTTTACCTAGGTCAACATCTTCGGTTAACACTTCAAAAATGTTTCTCCGAACATTAATGATATCTACGACACTAATAATCGTCATATTAAAGATATTTGAACCTAGGATATTACCTAAAGCCACATCGTAATTTTTTAGTTTAATAAGGGTAAAAACTGCAGTGAATTCTGGTAAACTAGTCGCAACCCCTAAAAAGATTGCGCCCGCAAACGAAGTACTTAAGCTTAATTCAACGGCTAAGCGATCAGTGACGACAGTTATAAAATAACTCGCGATAATCACAACGACTGCCCAAAGTGAGAACTTAATCAATATTTCTTTTTTGGAACGTCTTGATTCACCGGTTTTTTCTAAGTCTGGCAGTTCTTCACTCATCGCTTTAACGGTAAAGAAGTAAACAATAATGATTAGCACCGAAATCGCACTAAATGCAATTCCGATACGAATATCAAAATTACCATACCCTAAATTACTTATTTTCGAAAGTAAAAACGGGAGTAAAAAGATCATATACATAAAAATAATTAAACTGTTTGTTTTAACACCTGTTTTTGTTTTATTAAAAAAGAGATGTTTTATAAAAAATAAATCCGCTAACGCTAAAATCAGTAGATTAAACATGTTAGAACCAAACACATTCCCAAACGCTAGACCGGGTGAATCAAGTATTACTGTTGAGGTTATACTTGTAATAAATTCTGGAAGGCTTGTTACGGTGGCTAAAAGAACCCCACCGATTAACGCTCCGCTAATTTTGGTTTTCTTATCGAGTTCATCGACAAAATAACTCGCTCTGATAGTTGCATAAATCGTAATGGTCGCTAGCGCTAAGTACTGGATAATTGTTATTCCCATCGACGGTTACCTTCCTTTTATCAATGGTGATATTATAGCACTTAGGATAGGTTTTTAAAAGGTTTTTAATAAAAAAAAGTGCCCTTATCGGGCACTTAATTATTTAAGGTTGTAAAGTGATTTTAGTCCGTTATAACGGGCTGTATCTCCTAGTTCATCCTCAATACGTAATAGTTGATTATACTTAGCGATACGATCGGTTCTTGAAAGAGAACCTGTTTTAATTTGACCAGCGTTACTCGCAACAGCAATATCAGCGATTGTTGAATCTTCAGTCTCACCACTACGGTGTGATATTACCGCTGTATAACCAGCGCGTTTTGCCATTTCAATAGCATCGAACGTTTCTGTAAGGGTTCCAATTTGGTTGACTTTAATAAGAATACTATTCCCAATTTTTTCATCGATACCCTTACGAAGTTTTTCCGTATTCGTAACGAATAAGTCATCACCGACAAGTTGGATTAACGATCCGAGTTTTTCAGTCAGTACTTTCCATCCTGCCCAGTCGTTTTCATCGAGTCCATCTTCAATGGAAACGATCGGATATTTTTCAACGAGTGAAGCGTAAAAATCGGTAAGTTCTTCAGCGTTCATCGTTTTTCCTTCTCCCGCTAAATCATAAACCCCTTTTTCTTTATTGTAAAATTCACTTGAAGCGACATCCATCGCTAAAACGATATCTTCTTTTGGTTTGTAGCCTGCTTTTTTAATCGATTCCATAATCACTTCTAACGCTTCTTCATTCGATTTTAAATCCGGTGCAAAACCACCTTCATCACCGACTGCGGTATTATACCCTTTTGATTTTAAAACGCTCTTTAACGCATGGAATACTTCTGCGCCCATACGTAAAGCTTCTTTAAAGGTTTTAGCGCCAACTGGCATAATCATAAACTCTTGGAAGTCAACGTTATTATCCGCATGTGAACCCCCGTTAATAATGTTCATCATCGGGGTGGGTAAATCTTTAGCGTTAAATCCACCTAAGTATAAGTATAGTGGTAATCCAACGTATTCTGCGGCTGCACGTGCTACGGCCATAGACACACCTAAAATAGCGTTAGCACCGAGTTTTCCTTTGTTTTTAGTGCCGTCCATTTCAATCATTGTTTGATCGATAAGGACTTGCTGGGTAATGTCGTACCCGATTAAGGCTGGTGCGATAATGTTGTTGACATTATCGACTGCTTGTAAAACCCCTTTGCCTAAATAACGGTTCTTATCGTTATCACGGAGTTCTACTGCTTCGTGCTCTCCTGTAGAGGCACCGCTTGGTACAAGGGCGCGTCCGAATGCACCGCTTTCTGTGTACACTTCAACTTCAATGGTGGGATTCCCTCTTGAATCCATCACTTCTCTTGCATAAACATCACTAATGAATGGCATATAATCTCTCCTATTCTTATTCATTTTATCGTAAACAGTTTCTGTTTTATGGCTATGGTTTAATTAAACTTTTTCCTGTCATTTCTTTAGGTTGTTCTAAATCTAAGTACGCAAGCATCGTAGGCGCTAAATCCCCTAAAATACCGTCGTCTCGTAGTTCGATATCTTTATCGGTAATAATGATTGGTACTAAGCTTGAAGTATGTGCAGTATGAATTCCACCGGTTTCATCAACCATTTTTTCAGCGTTTCCATGATCGGCAGTAACAAGCGCAACACCGCCTTTTTCAAGCACTTTATCAACGACTCTCCCAGTACACTCATCCACGGTTTCTACCGCTTTAACCGCGGCACTGATGACACCGGTATGTCCTACCATATCACAGTTAGCGTAATTAAGAATAATCGTATCGTAAGTATGGGTATCTAACGCTTCTAAGACTTTATCGGTGACTTCATAAGCGCTCATTTCTGGTTTTAAATCATACGTTGCGACTTTAGGTGAATTGACTAAAATACGCGTACTACCTTCAATTTCCTTATCTTCTCCACCATCAAAGAAAAACGTGACATGAGCGTATTTTTCTGTTTCCGCTATTCGAAGTTGTTTTAACCCAGCGCGTGATATCACTTCACCATACATATTATCTAAGGTTTGAAGGTCAAACGCAATCGAGCCCTTCACGTTTTCAGAGTAGTGCATAGTTGAGACAAAGTGTAAATTATTAAACACTTTAGCATTGCTAATTTCAGTTTTACTAGGATTCGTTAGTGCTGTACTCAGTTGAATCGCACGGTCGGGTCTAAAATTCATAAAAATAACCGCATCATCATCCTCGATTTTAGTATTATCTAATACTTTAAATGGAAAGACGAATTCATCGACCACACCATCCTCATATGATGCTTTTACACCTTTTGATGCACCATCAGACGTCTTACCTTTAGCATGCACTAAAATATCGTAACTAAGTTGTGTTCTCGTCCAGTTCTTATCGCGATCCATCGCGTAATAACGTCCGTGAACACTCGCGATTTTCCCAAGTTTTTCGGCTTTTAAAAACGCTTCTAACTCGTCTAAATACGTCACTGCAGATTGTGGTGGTACATCACGACCATCTAAATAAGCATGGATATAGACTTCTTTTACATCCGCTTTTTTTGCAGCTTCAATCATCGCTTTAAAATGCGTGATGTGAGAATGAACACCGCCATCACTTAAAAGGCCCATAAGATGGAGTTTACTCTTATTTTTATTGACATGTTTAAAGGCATTTTGATACGCGACATTCTCAAAAAATGTGCCATCCTCAATGGCTTTATGAATGCGGGTTAAGGACTGGTAAACAATTCTTCCCCCACCGATATTTAAATGGCCAACCTCAGAATTTCCCATTTGTCCCTCAGGAAGTCCGACTGCCATTCCCGACGCTTTTAACGTTTTATTAGGATACTCCTTTATCAATCGTTGATAATTAGGGGTTTTGGCTAAAGTAACGGCATTACCATTCGATGCTTTTTCAATGCCGAAGCCATCCATAATAATTAATACAACAGGTTTTTTCAAATCTATCACCTCTACAAGCATTATACCAATTTTAGTGCTCTTTTAATAGTGAAATGTCTGGTCGGTAAGCGTTTACTTGTTTTATTTTCTTAAAGCTTTCTGGATTTATTTCATGTATAATGGCTATGAAAGGAGTGCATGATTTATGTCCAACTCTAAACTGAATAAATTATATACAATTCTCACCGATCGCATCGACGATACGGTGTATAACTATACGATACCAGATGTATGGAACACATTTAATTATCAAGGAGAGGAACTTCTGCATGTGCCTAATCATGAACAGATGGTTCATCCTTACCGTTTTTTTAGTACGTTGATCAAAGATGTCTTTTTATCACAAACTTCAGAGGCCTTTAATCCTCATGTTTCATTATCAAAAGCACTAAATAAAAAGCCCAAACGAAATGCTTTAGGAGGCGACTGGTTAAAAGAATCGGTAATGTACTCGACAATGATTCGTGCTTCGAGTGCTTGGGATAGTGATCGCAGTGGTAAATTAGAAGATAAAAACATCTATCAGTTCAAAGAAACCGGCACCTTCCTTAAGATGTTAACGATGCTTCCACTCTTACAAAAGATGGGTGTGAACACCGTATATATGTTACCGATTTCGAAGTTTAGTTTAAAAGATAAAAAAGGCGATTTAGGAAGTCCTTACGGTGTTTCTAATTTTAATGAACTCGATCCTAATCTAAAGGACCCATTAACTGGGGATGCTATGACGCTTGATGAAGAGTTTGAAGCGTTTGTTGAAGCGTGTCATCTATTAAATATGCGGGTGATGATTGATATTATCCCACGGACTAACGCAGTAGAAAACGATTTAATCAAAGACCATCCAGAATGGTTTTATTGGATAAAAGCCAGTGAGGCAAGCAATTATAAAGTCCCTTTTGTAGAAGGTTTTGATCTTACTGTAACGCCAAAGTTTGAGTATATGGCACGTGTTTATCAAAGTCCAGCGATAAAAGAACATATATCACGCTTTGAGTTTGATCCTAAGACACAAAACCCTGCTCTATGGGAAAAGGTTAGAAAACGTAAGAATTTAATGAAAGAAATCGAGAAAGAGTTCAATTTAAAAATCGCACCGGCATTTAGTGACTATATTAATGATATTCAACCCCCTTGGACAGATATCACGTTTTTTAGAATGTACTTAGATCATCCTAAAGAAACACGTCAATACTTAGATAGTCCAAACGATACACCTCCGTATATTTTATACGATACGATTAAATCGAATATGTATCATGGAGACCAACCTAATATGGCGCTTTGGAAAAAACTAGCTAATATCGTTCCGAGTTATCAAAAACGCTTTGGGATTGACGGTGCACGCATTGATATGGGGCACGCTTTACCTGCAAAACTCATTCAAATGATTTTTAAAGAAGCACGTAGTATCGATCCTGATTTCGGTTTTATTGCTGAAGAACTCAATCCAGATTATGCTGAGAGTTCTCGTAAGGTTGGATATAATATTATTATCGGCAATGGTTTTATTATGATTCCGCGCATTTGGGAGGCCAAAGCCAAGGAATTCTATTATCAGATGCGACACTTAAAAGCGCCTGTTTTCGCAGGTTCAGAAACCCATGACACACCCCGTATTGCAGCGCGTGATGGAGGCGAAACCCTCGCTTTAACCACGACGATTTTAAATATGTTTATGCCAAATGGTGTCCCGTTTATTAACTCCGCTCAAGAAGTCTTTGAAAAACAAATGATGAACACCGGTCTTGATTGTAGCGATAAAGACAAATATAATTTATCTGATGAGGATCCTTATCAAGGAAAACTCGCGTTATTTGACCGTTATCAGTTTCATTATACCCATTCTAAACGCTGGGTTATTCCAAATGTATTGGAATTTATCAAGCCTTTAAGACAGAAATATTTACCACAGATTACCAACACTAAGTACTTTATTCCCATCCATGATGAACACGCGCAGTTTGTTGGCTATGCTTTTTATAAAAATACAAACGTCAAAAAAAATAATGTTTTAATGGTTCTTGCTAACTTGAACCCTTATCATGAGATGTGGCTTAAGCCTTCTGTTTTCGATGTAAGAGAGGCCTCACAAAATCATGAAACCATCGGTAAACTCCGTTTTTCAACCCATGAAGAACCGCGTGATTTCACACAGTTTTTAGACTTTGATAAACTCGATTTACATCTTGGAGCTGGTGAGGTAAAAATCGTTGAGTTCTAAACAATTAATTCTAAATGGCTCGCCTAACAAAGACGGTTTCTCAATGACTGTGGCAAACGCGATTTTTCCAAACACGATAACGTTACATGCTTATGATTTGACGATTGCAGCGTGTGATGATTGTAAACTCTGCCATCATACATTAGGATGTAAGTATCATGATGATATCGATCAGGTTTTGAAACACTTTAAACCTTGTGATCATTTAATTATTGTATCGCCGATATATTTTGGGGCATTAACAGATCAACTACTAAAATTGTTCAATCGTTTTCAAATGCTTTTTGAAGCGAAGTTTACACATCAAAAACCGTTGTTTAACATTTCACAACTTACGCTCATTAGCACTTGTGCAGCGAAAGAACATTCGATGTTTGCTGGCGCTACGTTAACACGAGATATTTTAGCGTCGCTCTTTGATTCAAAACAAGTACATACATTATTATTGAATAACACTGATGAGATTGATGATATTTTAATAACCTATGAAAAAGAGATCGTTAAGTTTAAAAAAAGTGTTAATCCGTGGCAGGATTAACACTTTTTTGTTGTATAAATACGAATGGAGAAGCATCCATCACGCGTGTGTAAATTAAGTGTATTAAGTAGATTTGCACTGGCCATTTTAAGACTAAAATAACACTGCGTATATACGAACTAACCATAAACATAGTCCATGTTAAATCTGGGTTTGCGGCACTGTTCCATATAAAGAGTTGTAAGCCGTTAATAAAGAATTCTACCGTAGATGCAACTAATATTACCAAAATAACTTTACTTATGGTAATTTTACGTTTATAGAGTATAACCCCACTAATCGCGCCCCACATCATCGCACTAATGGTCATCATACTAAATCCATAACCATAGGTAGTCATGTATCCGATATCACTCACGAGTCCAGCGATCATCCCATATATCGGTCCGAAAATGGACCCTGCAAGAATCAGTGGCAACTCGTAAAACGTCACACGTGCTGCAGGTCCTGTGGTTGCTTGAAAGATAATTTTAATAACACTTGAAATCGCTGATAGCATAGCTAATAAAGTAATGCGTTGTACCATGTTCTGTTTTTCCATTTAAAAAAACCTCCTAAATTTTAAGAGGTCCACAAAGTTTACTTTAGCGTACAAGTAAAGTCAGCGGACGCGCTATTCCACCGCCACGAATGTGTTCGTTTATACCCAACTTCCCATGGTATAACACTTAACGCGAAATAGCTACTCTGATAATAACTCCATTGTAACAAGTTTTTATGATTTTTCAAGTGGTAATGCATAATTTATCGGTTTGATTTGTTGTTTTTTTAAGTAGGCATTCGCTTTGGAAAAATGGTTACAGCCTAAAAACCCACGATGGGCTGATAAAGGACTTGGATGAGGCGCTTTTAATATAAGGTGTAAAGGATTGCTAATTAGTTTTTCTTTGCTTTGAGCATGTTTACCCCAAAGCATAAAAACAACCGGTGTTGTTTTATCATTTAACGCTGTAATAATCGCGTTAGTGAAGTGTTCCCAACCACTGTCAGCATGCGCCATTGGCTTAGAATCCTCAACAGTCAATGTTGTATTCAGTAATAGGACACCTTCTTCAGCCCATTGACTTAAGTCTCCGTGATTAGGTATGTTAAAGCCAATATCGTTATGCAATTCTAGGTAGATATTTCGTAATGAGGGTGGTATTTTAATACCTGCAGGCACACTGAAAGAAAGCCCCATCGCTTGATTAGGTTGATGGTAGGGATCTTGTCCTAAAATGACTCCCTTGACATTTTCGTATGGTGTTTTTTTTATTGCGTTAAACCAGGCATCCTTTGGTGGATAAACCACCGTATTTTTAAGTCTTTCATTGAGAAACTCAATTAATTTTTTAAAATAGGGCTTTTGCTTTTCAATCGCTAAATAATCTTGCCATGTTTTCATACTATCACCGTTTTTATTATACCAAAAAAAGACGCTCAATGAGCGTCTTTATGGAATTAGTCTTCTAAAAGTTTTGCTTGTGCAGCAGCAATAATTGCAAGAGGAATTCTAAATGGTGAACACGATACATAATCAAGGCCTGCTTTATGGAAGAAATGCACGCTTGCAGGGTCTCCACCATGCTCTCCACAAATACCTAAAATAAGTTTATCATTCGCTGCTCTACCACGTTCTGCGGCTAATTGTACAAGTTCACCGACACCACGTTGATCGATCGATACGAATGGATCTGCATCAAAGAACTTAAGTTCTTGATATTCATGTAAGAATTTTCCAGCGTCATCACGGCTGAATCCAAAGGTCATTTGTGTTAAGTCGTTTGTACCAAAACTGAAGAAATCAGCATTTTTTGCGACTTCACTTGCAACAAGTGTTGCACGCGGTGTTTCGATCATTGTACCGACTAAGTACTTCACATCAACACCTGATTCTTTAACTAACGCATCGGCGGCTTCTACGACATATTTTTTAAGGAATGTAAACTCTTCAACCGTTGAGATTAATGGAATCATAATCTCTGGTTTAACTTTAATGCCTTGTTTCGCCATGTCAATTGCTGCGAGGATAATAGCTTGAACTTGCATAACCGTGATTTCAGGGTAGGTTACCGCTAAACGGCATCCACGATGTCCAAGCATGGGGTTGAACTCATGAAGTGTTTCAAGAGCACGGAGTAAGCGTTCTTCTGAAACATTGAGTTTTTTAGCGACTTCAGGTACTTCGTCTTTTTGTGGTAAGAACTCATGAAGTGGTGGGTCTAAAAGACGGATTGTAACACTTTTACCATCCATAACTTTAAAGATTTCTTTAAAGTCTTTAAGCTGATGTGGTAATAATTTAGCAAGGGCTTTTTCACGTTCTTCTTTCGTCTCTGAAATAATCATCTCACGTACGTTTGTGATTCTTTCGTCATCGAAGAACATATGTTCAGTACGAGTTAACCCGATCCCTTCAGCACCGAATTTAATCGCTTGTAAGGCATCGCGTTCATTATCTGCGTTCGCTTTAACGCCTAAACGTTTAACCGCTTTTGCCCACGTAAGGATTTGTTCGAATGCGCCACTAAACTCGGGAAGTTTTGTTTCGATTTTACCTGGGTAAATTACACCGGTTGTTCCATCGATTGAAAAGTAATCGCCTTCGTTATATGTTTGACCATTAATCGTCATTGTCCCTTTTGCTTCGTTAATAGAAAGGGCACTAACACCACTGACACAGCATTTACCCATTCCACGTGCAACAACAGCCGCATGGCTTGTCATACCACCAAGTTGAGTAACGAATCCTTCTGCTACGATCATCCCTTCAATATCTTCAGGGCTGGTTTCTTTTCTAAAGAGTAATACTTTTCCGTACTCTTCTTTACGCTGAACTGCTTTTTCACTTGAGAAAACAATACGTCCAGTTGCGGCCCCTGGTGATGCAGCTAACCCTTTAGCAACGCTTTTGGTATTTCCTAATGATTTTTCTTCAAATACCGGGTGAAGTAATTGATCGATTTGGTCTGTATCAACACGTAAGAGTGCTTCTTTTTCAGAAATTAATCCTTCTTCAACCATCTCCACTGCTATTTTAACAGCGGCATGCGCCGTACGTTTACCTGTACGTGTTTGAAGAATATATAGTACGTTATCTTCAATAGTAAACTCAACATCTTGCATTTCTTTATAATGATCTTCAAGACGATCTA
>SKIW01000050.1 GCA_007116245.1 Candidatus Izemoplasma sp.
AGCATTAAAAAAACTCGCGAAAAAAAGCATTAAATTTTAGGGGATGATACCTTGAAAGAAATACTGAAGTTATTAATCGAAAAACGCATCATAGATTATCGAGCACTCGTGCTCGATTTTTACCATCACTTTGACTTAACAGAACAAGAGGCTATTGCTTTAGTTCGCTTAAATAGTCTACTTGAGACAAAACAAGAAATTATTAAACCTGATAAGTTTTCAAAATGGCTCTCTTTATCGGTTAAAGAAACTGAACAACTTCTAGAATCATTGATGAACAAAGGATATCTTCAAATAAAGCTTATCGAGATGAGTAGTGGTAAGGAGAAAGAAGTTTTTGATATTGATTTCTTTTTAACTAAGGTTATTGATTTCTTAAACGAATCAAAACGCGAGATTTATCAAAACCAACTTTCTGAAATAGTCACCTTTTTAGAAGATACACTTCAAACATCTGTTTCACCGCTCGATGTAGAAATAATTACAGATTGGGTTAAAAAAGAAAGCTATCCATTCGAAATGATTAAAGAAGCAACCATAAGCGCACTTAAATCGAATTATCCATCGATTCGTAAAATCGATCAAATCCTCATTAAAGAAGCTAAAAAGGTTCCTGTAACCCCGAAGAAAAAAGATGTTTTAAAGGAGTTTCATAAACTATGGGAAGAGTAGAAGACATTCTTTCTGTATTTGATCAAATGTTTCCTGATGCGTACTGCGAACTCAACCACACAAACGCTTTAGAATTACTGATTGCTGTAATGTTAAGTGCACAAACCACGGATGCATCAGTAAACCGTTTGACGGATAAACTGTTTAAAAAATACCGTAGTATTGAAGACTATATTAAGACACCGCTTGAAACATTACAGGAAGATTTAAAACAGTTAGGACTTTATAAAAACAAAGCCAAAAATATTAAGAAAACGGTTCAGTTTATCAAGGACAAACATAATGGGAAAGTACCTTCTTCACAAATTGAACTCGAAAGCTTACCTGGCGTAGGAAGAAAAACAGCCAATGTGGTACTAAGTGTTTGGTTTGATGTACCTAGAATTGCTGTAGATACCCATGTTGAAAGAGTATCTAAACGTTTAAAACTAGCCTACTTAAAAGATAACACTGTAAAAGTTGAGGAAAAATTAATGCGAAAAATACCTAAAGATCGTTGGTCTAAAACCCATCATCAAATGATATTTTTTGGTCGATATCACTGCACAGCAAGGAATCCGAAATGCGAAAAATGTCCTTTAAAAGAACCTTGTCGATATCCTAATATTAACATCCGTTAAAATCGGGTGTTTTTTATTGCACTTTTAATCAATATAATACCCCCCAATTTCACTTAAAATAGTGTACAATATCATAGGAGGGGGGAAAATTTTATAAGGAGGTGTTATTTATGGAAATCGTTCCGATAACACAAAAAATGAAAAAGGTGATTGAGTCAGAAAAGAAACGCAAAGTAGGCTTTGCTGGAGAAGTCATTAAAATGATGAGGTTAAAAAATGACTATACTCAGGAAGCATTAGCGAAAGGTATTTGTAGCGTAAGCCATGTATCTAAAATCGAAAATAACCAAGTGTCTTCGAATATCTACATCTTACGTGAAGTCTCAAAAGTATTTAACACTGATGTTAAAAACCTCGTATACCTTAATGACAGTAGCTTAATCTTGTCTAAATTTGCAAAAGCGCTCTATTATGAGGATTCTGCGTTGTTAAATGAAATTTATGAACATATTAGTACCGTCGGTGAAAATCCGCTTCTAACATTACATAGCGCGATTAAGCAAATCTTAGAAGGTAAGAACGACTCTTTAGATGAAGATCTCGTTAACTTACAAAAACTCATTAAAAGTACACCGAGCGATTACACTAAGCTTGTTGGATTAGTTGCGGTAATGCATCATTTTAACGCGCATGAATACTGTGAAGCATTTAACGTTCTAAAAACCTTATCTGAACTTCCAACAGAAATCACTGAAATGAAGACACTTGAAGAAATCTACAAGTATATTTGTAGTGAAAAAATAGGCTGTCATAGTGTAAGTGCACATCATTATATTCGTGCTACCCAACTGCTTTTTGAGCATCCTCAAACTAAGTATATGATGCTTCTACCACTTGTCCATGCGTATTATACAACTTTGAATCAAGACGAAGTAGGTAGGAATATTATTGAAAAAATGCATCTTAATCAATACGAAAGAAAATATCATAACCTGTTTATTTGCACATTTGTTAAAGCACATACCAAAAAATCTGATGCCGACATCAATCAAGAGATGATAAATAAACTTGATGATAATCACACGAATACAGAGTATTATCAAGCTCTTATTACATACGATCAGTATTGTAAAAAACATCAAATAGCGTGTAACCAACCTAAGCTTAATATTAAGGAAATCCCTGATCATTGTTTAGGAGCAATGCACTTCAAAGTTGAAAACATAACAGATGAAGATGAAATTGCTACATATGTTAAAGAAATAGCATTACCCTATGCCAGAAATAATCAAGATATTTATTACATTAACTACTTCACTACTATTTTAGTAGATTATGCAAATAAAAAATCTCGATATAAGGAAGCCATGATGATCGATAAAAAGAGTAAGAAAATTATTAAAAAAATCCGTAGAGTTATCTAATCTAAGAAAACCAATATAAACATGATATAATATTGCTGAGAAAGAGTGATAGTATGAATGCATCTCCTACAGAACGACGTCAAATGCTCGGCAATATGAATGTCAGAAAACTTTTGATAAAACTTTCTATACCTGCGACAATCGCAATGATGGCGAATGCGCTGTACAATCTCGTTGATACGTTCTTCGTTGCTTGGGGAACCGATGTCATTGCGATTGGCGCATTGGCTATTGTTTTCCCGATTCAAATGATTGTAATGGCCTTAGGTCTTATGATTGGTATCGGAAGTGCATCGATTTTTTCTCGCGCTTACGGAAGAAACGATAAAGATGCTATGACCCGGTCTGTGAACACCGCGTTATTATTAAATGTTGTTATATCAATAACAATTGCCGTAATTGCGTACGTTTTTATTGATACATTACTCGTTTTTTTTGGTGCTACAAGTGAAAACTTTGATTACGCAAAAGATTACTTAGTTTTTATATTGATTAGTTTAGTCCCCTTTTCAAGTGCGGTTGTATTAAATAATTTAGCGCGTGCAGAAGGGCGTCCTAATGTTGCGATGATCGCCTTAATAATCGGTGCAGCTGTAAATATATTATTAGATCCAATTTTAATATTTGGCGTAGGATTTATTCCTAGAATGGGTGTACAAGGTGCAGCGCTTGCGACATTAATCGCTAAAACATTATCGTTTATCTATGTATTTAGTGCATCCTTATCGAAAAAATCCGCACTTGATATTCGTTTAAAAACCATTCATCGTTTTGATTTAAAAATGACCTTAGAAATTATGGCAATCGGCATGCCAACCTTTGTTAGAAATGCCTTAGGAGCGATTCTTGTCATCATTATAAACCAACTGATTAACCGTTACGCACCGGTCGATATAGGTCCTGGGATTTACATCTCAATTTACGGAGTGATTAACCGAATGATCATGTTCTTACTTTTACCGGGGTTTGGGTTAGTCCAAGGATTAGTCCCCATTGTAGGCTTTAATTTTGGAGCGAAATTCCATATGCGACTCTATGAAGTCATCGCGTATGGCATGAGGTTAGTTTTTATATACTTCATCGCTATTTTTGTAATTACTATGCTCTCTGCAGAATTGCTTTTTAGAGCATTCAGTCCTGATGCCAATCAATTGTTTATTAAAGAAGGTGCTCGCGCCTTTAGAGTGATTTCAGTAGGGTTTACTATGATTGGATTCCAAGTAGTCTTATCTAGTGTTTACCAAGCGATGGGATATCCCGTTCGTGCCTTTTTAATCGCTATGTCTAGACAATTTTTTCTCTTTATCCCATTGATTTATCTATTTACATATTTTATCGGATTACCAGGCATTTGGTTAACATTCCTTGTCGCAGATGTCTTAGCAGGAACGTTGTCTTACTTTATTTATAAATACGAAATGAGAGACTTAAAACGCAAAATACCCCTTGAAGAATTTAATGCCTATATAAAGCGAAAAAAATCCCTAGCTCAGTAAATGAACAGCTAGGGATTTTTCTATCTAATTAATTTGTTTGCTAATCCTAAGTACGTAACACCAATATCTTCTTTCATATCAAACAAACTATGGTGTCCACTTATCGGTTGTCCTATTGGTATTTGTGTAATTAAATCGGTTTCGAGTTTATCCGCAACAATTCTTCCGCCACCTTCTCCGAAAATTGGAACAATCGTATCACCGTGTTTATAAAAACTCATGTTTTCTACAACACCGATAATTTTATGATTTAATTCCTTAGCAGCAAACCCTGCCTTTACAGCAACATGTGAAGCACTCGTATGAGGTGTTGTGACAATAAGAATTTCACATTCAGGAATCAACTTCTGAATATCTATTGCAACATCACCTGTTCCTGGAGGTAGATCGACAATCACATAATCTAAGTCTTTATCCCAACCAACATCGTAAAAGAAGTGATTAAGCATTTTACCTAGCATAGGTCCTCTCCACATTAGTGGGGTATCCTTCTTCATAAAAAATTCAGTTGATATAATCTCAATTCCTTGGGCATTAAAAGGAATAATCTTTTCATTTTCATCAGCTTTAGGTAAACTGATCTCCATATCAAAAATCGTTGGGATACTCGCCCCATAAATATCAGCATCAATAATCCCCACTTTTTTACCTAAACGCTTAAACGCAAGCGCTAAATTAGCTGCCACTGTTGATTTACCAACACCGCCTTTACCACTTGCAATACCAATATACTTAATTTTATTATCTTTTGCTAAAATACTATCGCTACGCTTTAATAACTCATAATCGATTTTAACACCGGTAAATTTCAAGTCTAGTTTAATTACCTTAGCGATACTCCGCGTCATTTGGTGTTTAAAATTATCATCTATTTTTTCAAGTGCTATAACTAGATTAACAGAATTTTTATCATCTTCGACAGAAATAAACTTAATTCCACCGGTTTCTTTAAGAGTTTTCTCATTTGATGGATCAACAAGCTCTTCTAATGCGTTTTGTATTTTTTCTTTATTCATGTTATCACCCGCGTATCATTATAGAAAAATGTACTATATAAAGCAACTAATACACTAAAGTATTATAACGTGTTTAAACTCTTTTTCTAAAAGGTTTTGTCGATATATTAAATCATATATTTCCGTGATTTTAAGCTCGATATTTAAGTAATTATGGCGCGTTTTTTTCAGTTTTGTGACTAACGGGATAGGGAAATCCTTTTTGATTATATTCAAATAACGTTGACCGTTTTGATTCATCCCCAAAACGCGTATATATGGGATATCATATGATTTTAAGTCACCTGATTTTAAATTAACTAACAACGCCATCATAGTTCGTTTTATTTTAGCGTGCGTGTAGCGACTACTGATAACTTGATCAATAAAATCATCTGTATTACTCGCTGAGAGAACTTGCTTAAATCGATACTCTAAACCTTCTTCGAATCCATGAAGCTTTTTTAAATCAGGTATCGAAGTGCTTTTTAACTTATACATAAAATAAGGAAAAAATTCATCCCAAGTTGGTATCTTTATAGCGTTTAAACTCTCGAAAACATAACTGGGGACATATTGACTATAATCATCGTTATTTTGATGTAAATTTCTTATTGCTGTAGCACTTTGAACATGCGTATTTTGGTCGATTTCATCATAGTAATTCGTTTTGATACGCTGGATTGCATGAAGTTTAACAGGCGGAGACAATTGTTTTCCTGCGCGTATATATTGAATACCAAGAATATTGTTTGGTGTAGTATGCACATCAGTAAACCCGAGCTTTTTCAATGCTTCACTACTGCTTGAAGGATAACTTCTTCCTTCATCTAAAAAAAACTTTACCCACGCATTATATTCTTTAGAGTCCAGTGTTTCGGCAACATCATAAAGCGG
This sequence comes from Candidatus Izemoplasma sp., assembly GCA_007116245.1. Lineage (GTDB taxonomy): Bacteria > Bacillota_I > Bacilli_A > Izemoplasmatales > Izemoplasmataceae > CSBR16-104. Next base: position 6,045 of record SKIW01000050.1, read on the forward strand.
TTTAACATCACCGGTTTCACTACCGAAATAAATGTCTTCAACCCCTAAGGCATGAAGCATACTCACACTTGTTCTAGCGAAATACTCAGCACTTTGAATCGAAAAAACACCAGGCAGTTCAATGACCAGATCAATTCCTGATTTCAAAGCCCAAGTCGTTTTCGTAAACTTATCGACAACACTAAACTCACCACGTTGCATAAGATGGGTACTCATCACAGCGATTAAAACATCAGCCTTAGACGCTTTTTTAGTTTCCTCAATATGATGAATATGGCCGTAGTGAAGTGGATTGTACTCAACAATAATACCGACGATTTTCATAGTGTCACCTCTTCACACACATTATACCTTATATTTGACAATATCATGATAAAAACATATAATTTACCCACAAAGGAGGTGCATGAAATGCGCTATACAATTGCCCAACTTAAAAAAAACCAACATCAGGACACACACTTTGAAGACACACTCGATTTATCCATATTCTTAGAAGAAGACACAGACTTTTTAGGCATATCACCGGTGCAAGTAGAAGGACATTATACCATTGAAGATGATTTCTACTATCATTTTCATATGCACATTAAAGCCGAGTTAACCATTGCATGTGCAATAACACTCGAACCCGTGAGTGTGCCACTCGATTTTAATGTGGTTGAAACATTCAGTACAGATATAAAAGACGAATATCATCAAGTTGAAGGAATAACTATTGACTTATTACCGATAATATGGTCTAATATATATTTGGAAAAACCTTTACGCGTGGTCGCAAAAAACGCAAAATATAATAACCCCAATCAAGAAAAAAAATCACGTGTAAACCCTAGTTTTAAAGACTTAGACAAATTTAAGCGTTAGGAGGCATAATATGGCAGTTCCCCAAAGAAGAACTTCAAAAACACGTAAACGTAAACGTCGCACCCATTTCAAGATTAGTGTGCCAGGTATGGTCGTATGTCCAAACTGTGGCGAAATGAAACTTTCACACCGTGTGTGTAAAGAATGTGGTCATTATAACGGACGTGCAGTTGTTGAAGAACAAGAGGAAATCGAAGCAGAATAGTACTAGAAAGAAGCGCTGAATACAGCGTTTTTCTTTTATCTAAGGAGAATGGCTATGGAACACAAAACAGTGTTATTAAGCGAAGCAATAAAACACCTAAACATCAAACCAAATGGGGTTTATGTCGATTGTACATTAGGTGGTGGAGGACACGCAGAAGCAATTTTATTGTCTTTAGAAGAAGGACATCTCTTTGCGTTTGATCAAGATGAATTTGCACTTAATAAAGCAAAAGAACGTCTTTTTAAGTACGAGAAAAAAGTCACATTCATACAAAGCAACTTCGCTAATCTAAAACAAGAACTCAATCAGCAGGGGATCGACTCAGTCGATGGGGTTTTGTTTGATCTAGGCGTCTCATCTTTTCACTTTGATGATCCCGAGAGAGGATTTAGCTATCAACATGATGCTGAGCTTGATATGCGCATGAATCAAAATCAACCCTTTACAGCTAAAGAGCTGATTAATACATTTGAAGAACACGAAATCAAGAAGATATTATACCGTTATGCGGATGAAAGATTTGCACCACAAATCGCAAGAAAAATTGCTGAAGCGCGAAAAGAATCGCCGATTAGAACGACATTTGAACTCGTAGATATTATCAAATCAGCACTCCCCAACAAAGTGCTTCGCCAAAAAGGGCACCCAGCAAAGAAAACATTTCAAGCTTTACGGATTGCCGTGAATGATGAATTACATGCATTCGAGACATCTTTAAAACAAGCCATAGAAATGTTAAACATCCACGGTCGTGTTGTTGTCATAAGTTTTCATTCTTTAGAAGATCGCATTGCTAAACACACGTTTAGAGATTATACAACGGTAGATCATCCTAAAGAACTTTTCACGATGCCCGAAGTTGAACCGGATTATGCTTTAATAAATAAAAAAATTATAACACCTTCGGAAGAAGAAATCACCTTAAATAATAGAGCGCATAGCGCTAAAATGCGGGTTATAGAGAAAATTAAATAAGCACTAGAAATTTAACGGTTAAGTATTGACAATTTGAGCTTTCTTATGCTATCATACATAGGCTAGTGTTTTCGCGGGTGTAGTTTAATGGTAGAACTTCAGCCTTCCAAGCTGACCGTGAGGGTTCGATTCCCTTCACCCGCTCCAAATTTAACTGAAATAGCCTTAAAAATATAGACGTATAATAATTTAGACAACGAAAAACCGACCTTGATGGTCGGTTTTTTCGTTTCACACCACACGTTAATATCTAAAAATAGCTGCCACACTTTTTTCAGTCGGCATATCACCATCATCTAAAACAATAACTTGTCCACCTTGTGTTAACGTATACTCCGCTAAATCATCTAGTACATCATCAATCATTAAATCGCTACTTTTAGCTTCAATAATCGCCCCGGTTACTTTATCAAGCTTACCAGGAATTGATTGATTTGACGCAATCATTAAAACCTCAATATTCGCTTGAATAACTTTTTCTGCGATTTCATGAATATTATTAGAAGCCAAGTTATTAGCCCGCGCTTGGTTGTATCTATCCACAACGTTTTTAAGCTCTTTTTTAAAGCGTGGTTCGATAACTTCCCAAGCTTTTTCAAGAACCTTATCCTCTGTTAAATCTTTATCAGACTGTTTTATGCCATCTTCATACAAATAAGCATTTTTTGATAATTTACGAAAAACACTATGATGTTCAGGAAGTGACCATAAAATTAATGGTCGTTTTGTAGGCTTAGAATACGTGCTTTTTATAAACTGGTCAACATACCTAAAAAACCGTTCTGTGTCTTTTTCAATAACACTTTTACTATCATCATGTCCATGATACATCGCTTGATTGCTAGTACCGTTATAGGACGCGTGAGACAAATATTTCTCTTCATCTAAACTACCGAGCACATCCTCCTTAGTAAGTGGCGTGCCTTCTTCAAACGCTACTTTATGACATGTATCCTGTGTACAAGTATAAAGCGCAAACCGTTCACGATTCAATGTTAATACATCAAACGTACCACGCGTTTGAAAATGACGAAGTAAGGGTTTCGTATGAAAGCTATCTGCAACAACGACTTTATCTTTAACTTCCTTGTTTAGACGAATCGTTACACAATCGTTTAATGATGTGAATATCGCGATGCCTTCAGTATTGTTATTCCAAAACGTTTTGTCTTCTTGAAGCTTCTGCAGAGGTTCCAATAATTGATTAATCATTTTCTCATCAGACATTTTTTCCAGTAATGAACGGACAGTTTTTAAGTGGTTTTTAAACGCAAGCATATCGTGTTGGACTTCTCGTGGCGTTTTATGTGTCTTTTGATAAATTGACACTAATGGACCCTCTTTTTCTGTAAAAATGGCGTGATTGATATCTTGAATAATCTTAATCAAAATCTCTACCTCCTATTTTTTTGGTGCTGAACCGTACACCATCATTATAACATGCGAAGGCATTATTCAAAATAAGACAAGCCTATCAATACTTCTTTAATTTAACAAAAACTACGTTAAAATAGCATGATTAATGTAGCTTAGACAGTCTTATTTAAGGTCATTAGTCAATGATAGCCTTTAAAATGAGTATATTAATCCTCAAACAAAGTCAAATGTTCTATAATAAAACAAAATACATAGAAATGAGGAACAATATGAAAAAACATACTTGGATTGAAATTTGGGGCGATGTCGTTGAAGCGAAATCCCTCGTAATCTCTATCGCTGTTATAACATTTACAACCATGGGTGCGCATTTATTGGCGCCTCAAGATAACCGTACACTCGGTCTTTTTTTTGGATTAGCAGGTGCGGTTATCGGGTTTTTAATCATAGTCTTTCTCACGCCACCTAAACGCAATATTCTAAAAGAGGAGGATCATGATCGTGATTGAAATTACATTATTATTAGGTATGATTATAGCAGCACTAGGGGCTGTGACCATTTACACGTTTATCGGGTTTATACCCGGCACAGATGAAACGAGTGTTTTACTACCCATTTCTTTAGCTCTTGTTTTAACAGGGTTACATCCCATGATTATACTTACGTTTTTTATCGCATCGATTGTAACACTGAACTTAACGAACACCATGCCGACAGCCTTAGTAGGCCTCCCTGGTGGTGTTATGAGTAGTCCGATGATCGAGTATGCCATTGATGTAAAAAACCGTGGGTATTCAGCTAATATTATCCAAAAAATGGCTGCGTCAAGTGCTTTAGGTGTTATTATATCTGTTCCTATATCATTATTGCTTGCCAGCTTACTCATACCGTTTGCTGAAAATATACGTGTATATGCACCCTATCTATTTGTTTTTGGAGCGATTTTTCTCGCGCTTACCAGCAAACATAAAATATTATCATTATTCGCTATTTTACCTTTAGCCATCGTATTTCAAAGCTTACGGCATTTATACTGGGGATTAGGGGTTGTTCCGCAAGAAGTGAACGTGACTATCTCCTTTTTCTTAGGAATAACCATTGGACCTTTACTAGTCTCACTGTTTCAACTTCTCAACAAACAGATACTAAAAACACTAGAAGTAAACGATAAGAAGACCATTACAATCCCGAGCGATGCTACTAAAGAAAAAACCTTAAATCCTTTTAAACTTCTTACGAAAGAAGAACGAAAAAACGCTAGTATTCCAGCTGTAATTGTTAATTTCCTGTTTGTTTTAAGTCCAGTTGGGTTAACGATATTGATCGGTGAAAGTATTGGGAGAAGACAAAAAGATTCTTTCAAACGTTCAACAACCACAATGACAAGTATGTCGGCGATTATTCAAGCTACATATATGTCAGGGATAGTTATTCCTTTGTTTGCGCTTGGAATACCACTATCGCCTGTAGCTATAGGACCCGGAGCAGCGCTTTTTAATGCGCCTCCTGTCTTCACTCCAGATAACAATATTCACCACCTACTAACACGTTTTGAATTCACGGTCGCTGTCGTACTTGGTGCCACCATTGCGGTGGTTATTAGCTATATTTTAATAAGTCGATATGCCAGACCAATCACCTTATTTATTTTAAAAAGAATCCCTCATGAAGCAGTACTCGGTGTGTTTGTAGCGTTTATTATACTTCTTGCTTTTATGGATGCTGGCTTCATTAATATCTTCGGTGTACTTCTCGTGGGAATTGTCAGTGGGACATTTAATAAAATGGGTGTTAATTACGGGGTTCAGTTCATGTCATTATATGCAGCGCCAACGCTTATTAACTTCTTAATCGGGGTATTTTAATGTCACAAGGATTTGGACAAGCACACGGAAAAATCATTTTAATAGGCGAACACTCAGTCGTCTATAATCACCCAGCAATTGCACTCCCCCTGCTAAGCGCAACTGTACAATGTTACATAGAAGAAGCATTAGAAGATCGTTTTGAAAGCATGATGTATACAGGATTAATGAACGATGCACCAAACACGTTAATCCCTTTTAAAGAACTGCTAAAATCATTAAAAGATTCACTAAATCTTCCCTCATTAAGATTAAGAGTTAAAACGAATTTCGTGCCTTATGGTGGACTTGGTTTTAGTGCAGCACTCGCTTCAAG
>SKIW01000058.1 GCA_007116245.1 Candidatus Izemoplasma sp.
GAGGTTATCAACTCATCTACATCTGCCATATCGGCTAAAATTGCAAAGGAGGTAACTGTGCCTGCTGCGGTACCGAAACCTAATAGGAATGATAGTCCTACTATCGGCCAAATTGAGGCGTTTTCATAGGCAAAGAAAAACATTGAGAGTGTCGCTACAATCTGAATAGGGAATCCAATCCATGCTGGAACTTTTTTAGAATGCGCTTTTAGTAAGAACTGGTATAAAACCATCGCGATTAACTGTGAACTTAATACCCCAGACATGACTAAAATATATTGTCCTTCTTGGAAGAGAACGTAGGTTAGGAAATAAAGCACTAATGCCATAATAAAATCAACAGAGCCTTGTCCGAATAAAAAGATGCCTAAGTACATTTTAAAGGCTCTATTTTTAAATACGGTTAAACTATGTTTTAGCGCTTTCTTTTCTTTAATAGGCTCATTAGCAAGAGGTAGCTCCCAGGTATTTAAGAATGTTAAAAATAGACATATAAAGAAAATCAGACCAAAGACAATACCCATCATTAAGTATCCGAGTGTTCCCCCGCCAAGGTTAGTAATGATGATATTCGGTAGAAGTCCTCCTAAAATAGCGGATACCGCTGAAAATATCATACGCACCGCGGTATATTGTCCACGTAAATGATAATCGGTAACCATATCCGGTAGTAACGCATTATAAGGGACCATTACAATCGTGAACCCGGTAGAGAATAACACAAACGTTAGGGTATAAAAAACAAATTGGAACCAATCTGGTCCGGTTAGATTTACCCAAACTAGCATAAACGTCAATGAAGCGACAAAACTACCGATTAACAGATAAAATCGTTTAGCACCGAATTTAGAACGAGTGCGATCGACAATCCGTCCCATGAGTGGATCGGTGATTGCATCCCAAAATCTTCCTATAAACGGGATAATCCCTGCCATCCATGGTTGTAAGAAGACAATATCCGTTAAGAAATAAAGGTACATAATACTAATAATTAAAAAGGCGCCACCACCATAAATATCGGCAATACCATAACCAAGTTTTGCTTTTAAACTACGTTCTTTATCAATCATCTGTCTACCCTCTGCTTTTTTATTTTATTATACCTAATAAAAAAGGTTTATTCCATGCTGAAATAAACCTTTTGAATTCTTATTTTGGAACGTTTAGTTCTTCTAATAATTCTCCCACAGCGCGTGGACGTTTAGCCACTAAAGCTCCGGCCTTTGTTAACGCCGTAATTTTATCTTCAACCGATCCTTTTCCACCGGTTATAATTGCACCTGCATGACCCATTTTTTGGCCTTTAGGGGCTGTGCGTCCTCCAAGAAATGCCACTAAGGGTTTTGTGAATACCCCTTTATTAATCGCTTCAGCGACTTCTTCTTCCATTGTGCCACCTAATTCTCCGATAATAACAACCGCTTTGGTTTCTTCATCGGCTTCATAATACGGCAACATCTCCGCAAAACGGGTACCTGGGACAGGATCGCCACCGACACCAATCAATGTGGAAACGCCATATCCTTTTTCTACGATCATTGCGGTAACTTCATTCGTTAGTGACCCACTACGTGTCATAACGCCGATATTGCCTTTTTTGTATACGCGTTCAATCCAATGGGGGAAACTTCCCATCATCGCTTCTTCAGGGCTTATAACACCTGACGTATTTCCACCAACAACAAGCGCTTTATAATCTTTCGCAGCTTGGCGAATACGTATCATATCATGTAATGGAATACCATCCGCGATAGTGACTATTTTTTTAATCCCTGAGGCAAGCGCTTCAAATACGGCATCCTTTGTTAGTCTTGGAGGCACAAAAAGCATCGATGCATCAACTTCATGATGGATGATGGCTTCTTTTACCGTATTGTAAACAGGACGGTCTTCAACGTGTTGTCCTGCTTTTCCTGGTGTAACACCACAGACAACATCGGTTCCTAGATCAATCATATGTTTTGTCCAAAATGCACCTTCTTTACCCGTGATGCCTTGGACGAGTACTTTTGTGGATTTATCGATAAATATACTCATTATTTAGCCTCCTTAGATAGCGCTACAGCTTTACGTACCGCTTCTTCAGTATCGAATAAAGGCTCAAGTCCTGCAGATTTTAAGATTTCGACTGCACGGGCTTCGTTAGTTCCACGTATACATGTTACGATGGGGCGATCGGGTTTTAGACGTTTAATCGCATCGACAATACCTTCTGCCATGACATCGGCACGGGCAATCGTCCCAAAGGTGACGATTAAAATAACTTTCGATGGGACTTTTAAGCAAATTTCCATGGCTTCTAACGCTTTTTTATAGTTCGGTCCACCAAACTCTAAATAGTTCGCTACTGTGCCACCTTCATAATTGATTAAGTCGTAGACAGTGGTTGTTAATCCTGCACCTGCACACATGAGTCCGATATCACCGTCAAACTGAATAAACGGGATACCAGCACGGTTTGCTTCGTATTCTGCCTCTGTGCGGTAATCAGATAAATCTTGTGCATAACGCGTTTGACGAAATGCGCTATTATCATCAATCATGATTTTTCCATCTCCCGCAACAACCAATCCTTGTTTTGTAATGAATAACGGATTAATTTCGACAAGTTCTGCATCGTATTGCTTAAAGACCGTATACAGTTTTAAAAGGATTTTAATCATCTGTTTCGTAATATCAGGTTTAAAGTTAAAGCCATAGGCAACTTCGGTAGCTTGAAAGTTTTGTAAACCATCACGAATATCAATCGGGTATTTTACAATTTTTTCAGGTTGCTCTACCGCGAGCGTTTCGATATCGATTCCACCCTCACTTGAGGCGATAAGCAACGCTTTTGCAGCTTCTGGTTCAACGGTGATTGAAATATAAACTTCTTGATCAATATCAATCGCTTCTTCGACAAGTAACGATTTAATGTTCGCTTCATGCGTAAATAACTTTTTAGCTTCTTGATGAGCTTCTTCTTTTGTTTTCACGACTTGAATTAACCCGCGTTTACCACGGCCACCACTGAGAACTTGGCTTTTTAAAACACAAGGTAATCCCACAGTTTCTAAAGCAATAGAAAGTTCATCTATGCTTTGAATTAAACGGCTTTTCGGTATGGGAATCCCTGCTTCGTTAAATACTTCTTTTGCTTGAAATTCATAAAGTTTCATATTATTTACCTACTTTCGTAAGGTAATCACCAAAGATTTCTTCATCGGTTGGTCTGTATGGTTCAAAATATTCTGATACCCACGTAATATTAAGGAAGTGTTTATAATTAATATTTTCTGTGGTTATATTACCGCCCCATGTGCCACACCCTAATGAAACCGTTGATGGCATGCCGTTAAAAAACGCACCACCATTACCCGCTGCTTGAGGTTGGTTAACCATAATACGACTTGTACGAATACCTTCGCCTAAACGATGGATGTATTCTTGGTTAAATGTGTGGATTCCACAAGAGTGTCCCGTACCATAATTATCGGTTAAGCGCTCTAATAAACGGTAACCCTCATCAAAGGTTTTGTACTTGAATATCGTAAGAACAGGTGAAAGTTTTTCCTGACTGAAGAAGTCATTTTCTAAATCGGTTGCGCCTTCTACAAGCAAGATTTCAATCTCTTCATCAACATTCAATCCCGCATCATTAGCAATTTTAGATGCTTTTTGAGCGATAATCGCTGGATTAATCGAACGTTTACCATGCTTGTTTTCAATCCACATGTAGGCTTCGAGTTTTTGACGTTCTTCGCCTTGTACGAAGTAACTTTTACGTTTTTTAAAAGCGTCGATAAGATCATCGTAAATCGCTTCTTGAATGACTAATGCGTTTTCACTAGAACATGATGTTGCATAATCAAAGCGTTTAGACATATACACCTTATCAGCCGTATCTTCTATATTGGCATCTTCTGCGACAATTTGTACAGAATTTCCAGGACCTACGCCATAAGATGGCGTTCCTGAAGAATAGGCGGCTTTAACCATCGCGCCACCACCGGTCGCAAGAACAACATCAACTTCTTGCATTAAACGGTTTGTAAGTTCTACTGATGGTTCTTCGATAATTTGAATTAAGTCTTCTGGTGCGTTGACTTTTTTTAATCCTTCACGCATAAAATCTACCGCAAGTTTTGATGCTTTTTTACTGCGTGGATGTGGGGCGAAAATTACGGCGTTGCGCCCTTTTAGAACAGTCACCGCATTGGATGCGGGTGTTGCTGTAGGGTTAGTTACAGGGGTTAATGCTCCGACAACACCAACAGGTTTAGCGTATTTTGATATTTTTTTAACTTCGTCACGTTCAATTAACCCTACTGACTTCACGTTTTTTACATCTTTTAATACGCCAAGAACTTTATTTTTATGTTTTGCGATTTTATCTTGGACGTTCCCCATCTGTGTTTCACTCACTGCGAGTTCTGCAAGTTGTTTAATGTTTTCATCGTTATACACTTCCCACCCAATCGCAAGGCAAACCTCATCGATTTGAGCTTGTGTGTAATGTGAGATTTTTGCTTGTGCAATACGTGCTTTCTCAATGATTGTTTTAAGAACTTGTTCGTTATTTTCCATATTTATTCACTCCTTTCAAAGAAACAACCCAAAGCCACCTAACCATCCGTAAACAGCGATAAAGGCCAGTGCAACAAAGGATAGTAAAAATAAATCTCTAAATAATTTTTTACGATTAAAATGTTCTGGTGCTGAAGCAAGTGCGAGTGCCCCCATCGTTGAAAATGGGCTTGTTGTTGTGATATGTGATCCTACTGCAATTGTCGTTGTTAGTAACGCCGGTGAAAAGACATTTCCTAGTTCGCTTGATAACGATACTGTTGTGGGAATAAGTGTCGGCATAACAACACCAACAGCACTTGAAAAAATCGACATAATCCCACTTAGGAACGCTAAAATAGGAATCGCTGTATTGACATTCATTAAACTCGCTAAAAAGTTTGTAAGAAGATCTATTCCACCCATTTCATCACTAACCCCAATCAGTACAGCGGTACCACAAATAAGGATTAACGTACTCCATGGTACACCAGCAATCGCTTGATTTTGATCAGCGGCTCTAAACAAGAATAATACAACAGCTAAAGTAAGCGCTGCAAATCCAACATTAACGCCACCGATAATAACCCATAGGACTAATATTAGTATCGTAGCAAGGGTAATAAGTTGTATTTTATTAAATTTCTCAGGTTTGCTTATCGCAAAGCGTTCGCCATTGAGTTTTAATCCCCCAAGGGTAAAGTACATTAACGTACAAAATAGTGTAATAGCCACGATATTTGTCAAGTATATACTTGCACCAAGCTCACCAACACCATTCACAGTGGCGAGTTCTAAAGCAACTATTCCATTAGGGGCTAAAGGACTAAGTCCTCCAGCAATTGAACCGAGGATAATTAAACCTGACATTAGTAAAATCGAAATCCCGGTTTGAGCGGCAATCACAAGACCGATTGGTAATAATAACGCACTTGTTGAGATATTACCGGGTCCGATAGAAGCAATGATTAATGCTAATATGTAAAATATAATCGGAATTAAAGCTTTTCGACCACGACTTTGATAAATGATGAAATGGGCTAATTTTTCAAGCGTGCCATTCAATTTAGCAACACTAAATAAAAGTGTTACTCCAAACGTCGTGAAGAAAAGCCGCATTGGCCAGAACCCAATGATAGTATTTACAGGGATATTTCCTAAAAAATAACCAATCAAAAAGGCAAAGACTAAGGCGATTAGCCCAACATTTATGTTCTTCCAAAAGCCGATGGCAATCGCCACAACAATCGCCAGCAATGAGATGAGTTCTAATAACATTGCGCTAACTCCTAACTAAGTCATTATTTAAAGTGTTTTGGTTCTAAATCATGAACTATTTTACGTGCTTTTTTTAAATTTTCAGCACGCCAATCTTCCAATCCTTCTGTAAAACCGGTATTCAAAAATGCTTCTGCCATTTCGATACCTAACATCGGTGCGATGATCCATCCACCCATACACAAGACATTTGCATCATTAATCGCACGCGCTTTTTTAGCCGCATACACAGATTCACATGCGGCTGCATGGACACCACGGTGTTTATTTCCAACAATAGACATTCCCATACCAGTACCGCAAATTAAGATACCTCTCGTATGTTTTCCACTTTGAATTTGTGCAGCGCCGTTTTGACCTGCTTCAAAAAATGGTAACGGGTTTTCCACATCTTGTGTTCCGACATCATCAATCTCATAACCCTGTTCTATTAAATGGTTTTTAACCGCTTCTTTTAGTTCGAATCCTGATTTATCTGAAGCTATAAATATACGTTTTTCCACATTAAACATCCTTTCTTTTCAACACGTTTTCCACAGCCTTCACGATATTAACTGCTTTTAATCCAAATTTTTCCATTAAGAAGTCTTTTTTACCCACTTCTCCAAAATGATCCATAACCCCAACGCGTTCCATTGGAACTGGATAGTGTTCACCTAATACTTCAGCGACAGCACTGCCTAAACCGTTTATAACATTATGGTTTTCTGCTGTTACAACCGCTTTAGTGCGTTTCGCTTCTTTAACGATTGCATCGACATCAATCGGTTTAACAGTGTGAATATTAACGACACTTGCATCAATGCCTTTTTCTTTTAAAATAGCATGCGCATCAAGTGCTTCTTTGACCATGATACCTGTTGCAAAAATGGTAATATCTTTGCCTTCTTTTATTGTTTTTGCTTTACCGAGTTCAAAGGTTTCGTTATCATCGAAAATGCAATCAAACTCTTGACGAAGTAAACGAATATAAACAGGTCCATCATGTGCGATGATTTGCGGTAAAAGTCCCGCTAATTGGACACCATCAACAGGTTCAACGACCGTCATAGTAGGTAAGTTTCTCATCAGGCCTACATCTTCTAATGACATATGTGTTCCGCCGTTTAATTGTGCCATTACACCAGGGTCTGAACCAACCATTTTAACGTTGAGTTGACTATACGCTACACTTAATGTAACTTGGTCATATACTCGGCGTGTTGCAAAAGGGGTAAATGTATGTGTAAACGGGAGTTTACCCATATTGGCAAGTCCCGCGGCAACCCCAATCATGTTTGCTTCCGCAACGCCTACGTTAATCGCTCTTTCAGGGTGTTTTTCAAAAAATGCGTTATTTTTAATCGCTTTTGTTAAATCCGCTTCTACAATCACGATATTGGGATTTTTTTCTGCTTCTTGTACTAATAAATCTGAATATATATCTCTTAATTGACGATTTCTTAAATCCATATTATTTTAACCTCTCAATCGCTTTTTGTGCCATTTCCATGGTGACGGGCATATTATGTGATCCAGGGTCACCTTCGCAGAAGTAAGCACCTTTACCTTTGATCGTATTTAAAATAATCATCGACGGTTTTCCTTTTGCGTTTTTAGCGTTTTCAATCGCCTCGCTTATCGCGATCACATCGTGACCATCAATACTTTGAACATGCCATTTAAATGCTTCCCATTTTTTATCGAGTGGGTCAACATCATTAATATCCATTGTTGTTCCATCAATTTGCGCTTTATTATAATCTGTAAATGCGATGATATGATCAAGTTTACGGTTTCCTGCAAACATTGCAGCTTCCCAAATTTGACCTTCTTGACTTTCGCCATCGCCGATAATCGCAAATACGTGAAATGGTGCTTTATCGATTTGTGCTGCGGTGGCCATACCTACAGCGGCACTAAATCCTTGGCCTAAAGAGCCGGTTGTCATGTCAACACCCACGGTTTTATTTTTATCTGTATGACTAGGTAAATTCGTGTTCGATTGGTTGAGTGTTTTCAACATTTCCATTGGGAAATACCCTTTTAATGCCAGGGTTGCATATACTGCGGGTCCGCCGTGTCCTTTGGATAAAACAAAACGATCACGATCCGCTTTTTGGGGGTTTTTAGGGTCGACATTCATCTGATCATAATAGAGTACTGCTAATACATCAGCGATAGAAAGGCTCCCACCAATATGTCCGACACCTAAATGCGCAATACATTCAAGCGTGTTAATTCGAATTTCTTTTGCTTTTTGTTCTAGTAATGTACGTTTTTCCATAGTTTCCTCCTAATATTTTACAACATCTATGTTTAACATCTCAGCAAGCATTTCAAGTGGTTTTATTACATCATCATAGAGTACTACGAAATGCGGTTCCCATCCTTCTTTAACAAGGTCACCAATCATTTTTTCAACCGGTTTTTCAACTTTGACAACCATTGAGGTTCCTAAAAACTGTTTTGGTTTATCAAGAATCTCTCCTGGACATAAAAAGAATCGGAACTGTCCATTCGGTTTACGGCCTATTCTAAAGATGGTTGCTTTTTGTGAAGGACGTAATCCAAACTCCATTGTCGGTCCTATCTTTCGATTCGGATGAACCCCTGTTAAAGCCCCTGTGTCTTTTCGTGCTAAACTGCATGCACTCGTACCACAATGCCAGAAAGTAACCGTGTTTTCGTCTTTATCCATTGAAACGGGATCACCTAAGTACGTTGGTTCTTTACTCATTTGTTGTCCGATAAACATACTTAAAGCACCATACGCATCTGCTTCACATGCTGAGGCTACGTTTAAATCGTTTAGCATCCCTAAAACACCGCATACGGGTGTGCCATAATCCGTGAAGAAATCTGGCCAACAACGAGAAGCGATCGCATCTATATGATTGTTTTCAACATAGTCTTTATACGCTTTAAATAATTTGATAAAGTCGATTCGGTTTTGTTCTTTTGTTTTATCGAGATCGACCATACGGTCATGCGTTAACTTAAATTCTTCTTCAATATCTTCATTCGTAAACTCTTTTGCTTGTTTGGTGAGTTCACGGGATTCAATTGCAAGTAATGTGACACCGAAAGCATTGGCCATATCTAAATCTAGAGCTCGCCCAAACCCGAATCCTTCAGGTGTGTGGCCAATCATTGCGAGTTTTGTATTTCTTAACTGGTGTTTAACGCGTGCTGCCATAATTGCAGCGCTTAAAGTCGATTGAACTGAAACGTCTTTTGTAGATCCATACATGTATTGTAAAGTATCGTTACGCATCGCTTTGTATGCAAACCCCGCTGAAAAAGCACCGGTTAAAGAGTTTAACCTAAGTCTTCCTCCATCGATTACAGGTTCTTCTAAGGTCCATAATAAAACTGGAGCATGAAGTGTTTTTAACACTTCGGTAGCATACGCAGAATTTGCGAACGTAATATTTTGCAAGATGATTAAATCCGGGTTTTTCCCTACCATAAAACGTTTTAAATCATCAATCGATAATAACATTTGATCCGGTACAATTGCGTTAGGCTCATATTCTCTTATCAACTCTATCGATGCTTCGAACGCAACTTGTGCCGATTCAAGGTGAAATGTTGGTACACCAATCGGTATATAAATAACTTCAAAATTTTTCATATTGTCTCTCCTCACTTTCAAGACAAAAATTTTTAATGTGCAATAATTAGGTATTACCCGAAGGTAATACCCAATTACTGCGATTCAGTGTGTTTGTTAGTCTTCCATTTTTTCTTTAAGGTCTGTTTCAAGTGCTGCAAGTAATGCTGGAATATCTGCGTCTGCCTGTGCTGCATCCTCAACAAGATCGTTGATAATTGGATACATACCAGGAATCATAACTTGCGTTAACCAGTCTTGAACGAAACGCTCATCAGTCGCTGCAATTTCATCTAGGAATACAGCGTATTGATCCGCAAACTCACCATAATCTACTTCAGCGCCGAAGCGTGGAGTAAGGTAGAATGCTTCTTGAGTAAAGTAATCGTGTTGAGCTGGTTCAGCAAGCCAAGAAATGAAATCAAGGGCTTCTTGTTCCATCCCTGAATCTTTAAACGCTGCCATGGATTTACCACCTAAGATAGTAGCGCGGTTTTCAACATAAGGCATAGGTACTACAGTCCATTCGAAGTCAACTTCGCCTGCATGACCTGTAACATTCCAGTTTCCAGACATATGGAATCCATATGCTCCAGTACGGAATAACGTTGCTGCGTTGTTAGATTGTGCAAGTGGGAATTCTTCAATGAATCCATCTTGGTACATATCATGAAGTAATGTTAATGCTGCAACAGCTTCATCACTTGTTAAGTTTGAAGTTGTATACGCATTATCCCAAAGTGTAATACCATGTTGGTACATAAGTGGCATAAAGCGATGTGCTTGATGATCAAATACACCTGGTGCTGCAACGCCATCTACACCGATTAGTTTACTGAATTCTTCAATAAACTCATCCCATGTCCATACATCCCCTAAAGTTGGATAATCAATATCATGCTCATTAAGTAAGTCAAGGTTTAAGAATAAACCATTTGCAGTAATATCAAGTGGTAATGAGATTGATTCTCCATCCTCGTTGTAGAAATGGTTGGTGAAATTTGATTGATCATAAACATCTTCAAGACTTAAAGTGAACTCCTTGAAGTTGTTTAAATGACCTTCAGTAACACGTGCTAATGCAGGTGCTTCTCCACCAGTGATCATGGTTCTAAGACGTGTTTCGTAATCGTTATAAGGTAACGTAACTAGTTCAATTTTGACACCAGTCTCCTCTTCATAACGATCAAGTAAATCTTGCATTACTTGTCCTTCAGTTCCATCGTCCCACCATAGCATCTGCATTTCTTTGCGTCCGCATGCTGAGAGAATTACAACTAAAGATAATACTAATGTTAAAGCTAAAAACTTCTTCATAGTAACCTCCTATTTTTTTTAATATCTATATTAATATTTAAATTAATATCCATTTTATTTCATACCTGTTTCCATGGTGCCTTGTACAAACTGTCTTTGGAATATCAAGAACACGATTAACATCGGGATCATTGATATTACAGACATGGCTAATGTTGAGTTCCAGTCTACATTGTATTCTCCTGCAAAGTTTGCGATTGCGAGTTGTAATGTATATCTTCTTGGACTCGCTATCGCAATAAGTGGCCAAACGTAATCGTTCCAACGCCACATAAAGGAGAATATTGCAATCGTTGCTATCGCTGGCTTTGCGTTAGGTATAACGATATTATAGAAAATCCGCCATTCACTCGCACCATCAATACGTGCCGATTCTAGTACCTCATCAGGAATCTTAAGTAAAAATTGCCTCATTAAGAATATCCCCGTCGGGGTTGCTGCTGGTGGTATGATTAATGCCCAAAGCGAGTTATAAAGACCAAAAAAGCGTAACACCGAGAAAATCGGAACCATAATAACTTCAAGGGGTAACATAATCGTCGATAAAATAAGAATCAAAATGATTTTATCGCCTTTAAAACGAAACTTCGCTAAAGCGTAACCAGACATTGTATTAATTAATACCGCTAAAAATGTACTCACGACGGCAACAAAGAAGGTATTCCATATATATAGTACAAAGTTTCCTCGAGAAAATGCTCTTCTAAAGTTATCTAATGTCCAACTTCTTGGAAAGAATGTTTGGACTGAAGATGTTAATTCTGTCGATGGTTTAAACGATGAAAATACGATAAAAAATACTGGAACTAAAAAGATAAGTAAGAATAAAAACGCTACAATATAACTCCCGATTCCTGCTTTACGCATCTCGCTCACCTCGACTCGC
>SKIW01000111.1 GCA_007116245.1 Candidatus Izemoplasma sp.
GGGAAGTATCACCCTCATGGCGATTCTGCGATTTATGATGCTATGGTACGCATGGCGCAGACGTTTAGTTATCGATACCCACTCGTAAATGGACATGGAAACTTTGGATCTATTGATGGCGATGGTGCTGCCGCGATGCGTTATACTGAAGCAAAAATGCATAAAATTACATCAGAAATGCTTCAAGACATTAAAAAAGATACCATTGATTTTATCGATAACTACGATGGAACTGAAAAAGAACCTTCAGTTCTACCAAGTAAGTTTCCGAATTTACTTGTTAATGGCTCTACGGGAATTGCGGTTGGGATGGCAACGAATATTCCACCTCATAACCTTACAGAAGTTATTAACGGTGTGTTAGCGACGATTGAACATCCTGAGATTACCACGGATGAGTTAATGGAAATCATTCAAGGACCAGATTTTCCAACCGGTGGAACGATTATGGGGATTACCAATCTACGCCAAGCGTATGAAACAGGGAATGGTGCGATAAAAGTACGTGCTAAAGCACATATAGAAGAACAAAAAAACGGTAAGAAGATGATTACGGTTACGGAAATTCCGTATCAAGTGAATAAATCGCGATTAATCGAAAAAATTGCCGAGTTAGCAAAAGAAAAACGCATTGAAGGGATTACCGATCTTCGTGATGAATCAAGTCGTAACGGGATTAAGATTGTTATTGAGTTACGTAAAGATGTTAATGCTGAAGTCACGTTAAATAATTTATATAAGTTCACACCGTTACAAACATCGTTTGGTATTAATATGTTAGCACTCGTAAATAATCAACCAAAAGTATTGAGTTTAAAAGAAGCGATTGTTCATTATATTAATCATCAAATCGAAGTGTTAACACGTCGTGCAAACTTTGATTTACAAAAAGCTGAAGCGAGAGCGCATATTTTGGATGGGTTACTTATTGCGCTTAAAAACATTGATGCGGTTATTGAAGTTATTCGTAATGCCTATGATGATGCCGAACAACAACTGATGGAGAAATTCGCATTATCTGAAGAACAAGCTAAAGCGATTTTAGAAATGCGTTTACGGAGATTAAGTGGACTCGAACAAGAAAAAATCGCGCAAGAACTTGAGGATTTACTTTCAACAATTACAGGGTTAAAAGAGTTATTAGAATCCGAACAAAAGAAACTGGAAGTTATTATAAACGATTTAACTGTATTAAGAGATACTTACGGTGATCAACGCCGTACAGAAGTTTCTTTAGCCTTGGATTTAGATATTGAAGACGAAGATTTAATTCCTCAAGAAGATGTCATGATTACAATTACACAAAGTGGTTACTGTAAACGGATGAATACAGAAGTGTATAAAACACAAAACCGTGGTGGTAAAGGACTATCTGGTATGAAGACACACGAGGATGATGCTGTTGAACATATCATCCACACCTCCACGCATGATTTCCTTTTATTCTTCACAAATTACGGTAGAATCTATAAAATGAAAGGGTATAAAATTCCTCAGTATAGTAGACAATCTCGAGGATTACCTTTAGTGAATATTTTACAGCTTGAAAACGGTGAAACGTTACAAGCTATAGCGAATATTAAAGATTTTGAATGTGATCAGTTCCTCTTCTTTGTAACGAAAAAAGGAATTGTTAAACGAACACATGCAAGGGAATTTAAAAATATTCGTACCTCAGGAATTCGTGCGATTAACTTAAAAGAGGACGATGAACTTCTCGATGTACGTTTAACAACAGGCGATCAAGATGTCGTATTAGGCGCATCAAACGGAAAAGCGATACGCTTTAATGAAACTGCAGTTCGTTCTATGGGGCGTGTAGCGAGCGGTGTTAAAGGAATCAATTTAAATGAAAAAGATTTCGTTGTAGGATTATCTTTGGTGGGTGACGATAAAAACGAAGTGTTAATCGTCACAGAACACGGTTACGGTAAACGCACAAATATCGATGAATATAGAACACAAAACCGTGGTGGAAAAGGTGTTAAAACATTAAACGTTACCGTTAAAAACGGACAACTAGTTAAACTTAAGAGTGTTTGTGGCGATGAAGACTTAATCATTATTACAAACAAAGGTATGATGATTCGTGTCCCAATCGAGCAAATAGCCTTAAGTAGCCGAGCGACACAAGGTGTACGGTTAATGCGTTTAAACGAAGGACACTCAGTTGCGACAGTCGCAATTGTGCCTAAGCAAGAAGTCGAAGAAATAGAAGAGAACTTAGAGGAACAAGGGCATGATATTTCTATCGATAATACTGAAAAAACCATTGAAAATTCAATGGATTTGCAAAAGAGTAATGAAGAAAATCCAGTTGAGATTCCAACAGATGTAGAAGAAAATAACAATCAAGAACCATCTGAGCAAGAAGAAAAACCTAAACCATCAAAACCTCAAATAAGCCTATTTGAAGATGAAGAGTAATTGACTTTTAAAGGTTAGTTTGATAAACTGCAACTATAAAACGATGAAAAGGCTAAGTAATATCAGTGTTGACGAAAGAGAGTTAGTGGCTGGTGTAAACTAACGCAAGACGATATGAAATCTACCTTAGAGTGAATGAAAACATTCCGGGTCATGACCGTTATCTATGACTAAGTGAGTGCTTTGCACTAACTAGGGTGGCAACACGGGTTATAAACTCGTCCCTTTCTGAGGGACGAGTTTTTTTATTAAATGGAGGTGTAACAATGTTAGATATAAAAAGCATTAGACAAGACTTAAAGCGTATTAAAAAACGCCTAGCATTACGAGGTGGAACATTCGATGAACTCGATGAGATTATTAAAAAAGATGAGAAGCGTCGAGAAATTATTCATAAGCTTGAAACGTTAAAAGCTAAGCGGAATGAAACAAGTAAAGAGATCGGTAAACTAAAACGTGAAGGCAAAGATGTTTCGACTATTTTAGACAACCTTGAACTCGATAAACAAACAATGCAATCTTTAGAAGAAGAGCTGCGTGTCATTGAGGAACATATTAACGACATTTTATTAATGACACCAAACTTACCTCACGAAAATATTCCTATAGGTAAAGATGAAAAGGATAATGTTGAACTAAGAAAAATAGGAACGATTCCTGATTTTGAGTTCGAACC
>SKIW01000068.1 GCA_007116245.1 Candidatus Izemoplasma sp.
AAGACAATGATTTAATTTATTACAATGTTACGGATACCGATGATAATGCTAAGCTCTTTGGGTTTTTAAAGAAATTTATCCATCAGCTAAGTATCACTGAGCATCCGTTAGAACTTTTAATGGTGTTTGAAATGAAACTTTTAGCGTTTTTAGGGTATTTAGTGAACTTTAAACATTGTTATCAATGTCAAGAAACTGAAGTGTTAAGAATGGAAATCGGGAGTGGCTTAATCGCTTGTTCAAAGCATCAAGATCCACAGCGGGATTATATTTCTTATGACACATACGCACCTTTAAAATATTATTTACATTGTGATATACTATCTTTTACATCATTGTCTTTAGAAAATGAAACACTAAAACAGCTCTATCGAATCATCGATGAGCTATATACGACAAATCTACAGTTTTCTTCGAAAGCAAAAAAACTGTTAACGACATTACTTTAGAAGGTGAAAACATGAAAATAACAATGGAAGAACTTGTAAATTATGCTAAGAACTACGGTTTTGTCTTTCAAGGCAGTGAAATTTATGGTGGGCTAGCGAACACTTGGGACTATGGTCCGCTCGGTGTTGAACTTAAAAACAACCTTAAAAAGCTTTGGTGGCAACGGTTTATTCAGGAGAATCCTTATAATGTTGGCTTAGATTCAAGTATTTTATTGAATCCTAAAGTTTGGCAAGCGAGTGGCCATATTGAAGGGTTTAATGATCCTTTAATCGATTGTAAATCGTGTAATACTCGGCATCGTGCCGATCATTTAATCGAAGGATTCGACCGTTCTGTACAAGCCGATGGCATGACGCCTGAAGCGCTTGAAGCGTATATTAAAACACATGAAATTCCTTGTCCGAATTGTAAAAAACATAATTTTACACCGATTCGACAATTTAATTTAATGTTTAAAACCTCTCAAGGGGTTTTAGATGATCAATCCCTAGCGATTTATTTACGTCCTGAAACAGCACAGGGAATCTTTTTAAACTTTAAGAATGTTCAACGGGCGATGCGGAAGAAGTTGCCGTTTGGCATAGGGCAAGTGGGAAAGAGTTTTCGTAATGAGATTACACCAGGAAACTTTATTTTTAGAACCCGTGAGTTTGAACAATTAGAACTTGAGTTTTTCTGTGAACCAGGGACTGAAATGACGTGGTTTGATGAGTATAAGAAAATGTGTATGCAGTTTCTTATTGATTTGAATATTCATGATGAAAACATTATTTTAAGGGATCATGATGAAGATGAGTTATCACATTACTCAAACGCGACTACGGATATTGAGTACCGCTATCCTTGGGGCTTTGATGAGATTTGGGGGATTGCGAGTCGTACGGATTTTGATTTACGGCAACATCAGGAACATTCCAGTGAGAATTTAGCGTATTTAGATGCGGAAACTGGGAAGAAATTTTTACCGTATGTGATTGAACCTGCACTCGGGGTTGAGCGTTTATTTTTAGCGGTGCTTAATGAAGCGTATGTTGAAGAAACGCTTGAGAATAATGAAACACGGATTAACTTAAAATTACATCCCGCGCTTGCGCCTTATAAGGTTGCGGTGTTACCGTTAATTAAAAAACGTCATCAAGAGCACGCTTTTGAAATACAGAGTATGCTTGCAAAAAGGTTTATGGTGACGTATGATGAAACGGGTAAAATCGGGAAACGTTACCGTCGTCAAGACGCGATAGGAACGCCTTTTGCGGTAACGGTTGATGATCAATCTTTAGAAGATCAAACGTATACTTTACGTCATCGTGATTCCATGGAACAACAACGTTTTACCTTAGATGAACTAATTGTGTATTTAGAAAAAGCCTTACGATTTTAGGTGATACTGTGTCTGATACAAGAGAATCGATCGTTCAAACTATTCTTGACAATGTCGATCTTGTCGAGCTTATAAACGAAGTGACACCACTTCAAAAAAAAGGCAAAAACCATTTTGGTTTATGTCCTTTTCATCATGAAAAAACCCCTTCTTTTTCGGTGAATGAGGAGAAGAAGTTATACCATTGTTTTTCCTGTAAAGCGAGTGGGAATGCGTTAACTTTTGTGAAAGAAACAAAACAAATGACGAGTTCTGAAGCGATTCGATATCTTGCTGACCGTGCGAATATTACCTTGGATAGTCCTATTAAAGATGATCCGAATGAGAAGTATTATACCATTAATCAAACCGCCGCTGATTTTTATCATGATGTTTTACATCATACTAAAGAGGGTGTAACGGCATTACAATATTTAAATCAACGCGGGTTTAAAACTGAGACATTAAAGTATTTTAATCTTGGGTTAGCGCCTAAAAAACGCGATGCGTTATACCAAACACTCTTACAAAAAGATTATTTGTTAAGCGACATGGTTGATTTAGGCCTCGCACAAGAAAGTGAAACCGTGTATGATGTTTTTTATCAGCGGATTATGTTTCCGATTCATAATGCAGACCATCACGTTGTGGGTTTTTCTGGAAGAGTGTATGATAAAATTGATAAGCATACCGCGAAGTATATTAATAGTACTACGACACCGGTTTTTGAAAAAAGTACCGTTCTTTATAATTTAAACCGTGCAAAACAAGTCATTAAAAAGCATGATCGCGTGGTTTTATTTGAGGGCTTTATGGATGTTATGCGAGCGTATCAAGCAGGTATCACTGAAGGGCTTGCGATTATGGGTACTTCTTTAACAGAGCAGCATATCGCTATGTTAAAACGTTTAACACGTCGTGTTATTTTATGTTTTGACGGTGATTCTGCAGGTCAAGAAGCAACGAAGAAGTTTATGCGTGTGCTTGAAGATGCGAAGTTTGAAGTGAGTGTCGCTGAGTTGTCTGATAAGCAAGATCCTGATGATTATATTCAAAAGTACGGTGATAAGGCGTTTATTAAGTTAATAGATGATGCGACACCGAGTTTAGCGTTTCATTATGCGCAAGCGCTTAAAAGTATAAACAAAGATAAGATTACCGATATTGAGACGTTTAAGAATGCGATTTTTAAACGGATTGCGTCACTCACAAGTGTTGAACAAGAACATTATTTGAAGAAGATGAGTGAAGATTTAAACGCGAGTTTAGATGTTTTATGGCAAGACTTTAAATCAGTGCGTAAAAAATCTCTACCTGAGTTTAAGAAGATTCCTAAAGTTGCGATCACCAATCGATTTGTGAAAGCCGAACGTGGATTTATCCGCTATTTTGTTAAAGATGAGAGTTTTGTTCGTCGTTTTCGCTATCATTTTGAGGATGCACTGTTCAACGATAAACACGCGAGGGATATCGAGTTAGAGATTTTTGAGTATTATGATTTTAATAAACAGAGTTGTATCGTTCCTGAGCTTTTTAAAGGGCATTTAAATGAGGCGCAACAAGCGTATTTTGATAAGTATGTGCTCGATGAAAATCTTCCTTATGATGAAAATGAGTTTGAAGATTTTATTAGTGTTATGCAGCAGCAACTTATCCAAAACCGGATTAATGCTCTTCGTAAACGACTTCAGGAATCCAGCGATACCTCAGAAAAGATTCATTTAAAAAAACAAATCGATCAATTAAATAAGGAGGCTAAACATGGAAAGAGAAAAAATTATTCAAGAGCTCATTGACATTAGTAAAGCGAAAGGGTATATTCCCGTGCGGGAGATTAAGAAGTATATCGATGAAAATTCTGATGAGTTCGATGAGGTTATCGCTGAACTCGAACGAATGAATGTCGATGTGGTGAGCGAAGAAGATATGGTGGCTTATAAAGTGCCGAAGTTAAGTTTAGACGATGACGATGATGACGATGATGATATTATTGTTGTTGAAGAAGATGCCTCGATGCTCGATTTGGACTTTGCCAAGGAAATTGAAGAAGAGTTATTGCATGATAAATCGTTTGAATCGGCGGTTAGTATTAAAGTTGATGATCCTGTCAGAATGTATTTAAAAGAAATCGGGCGTGTGGAGTTATTGGATCCTGATCATGAACTCGTTCTTGCAAAAGATATTTATTATGCTGAAATTGCTAAGGAGCAATACGAGCAATTACAGGAATCTGGTGATGACATTGATCCTGCGTATAAAAGAGAAGTTGAGGAGTTGCTATTTAGAGGTGAACTCGCTAAAAATAAACTTGTTGAAGCGAACTTACGCCTTGTTGTTTCTATCGCAAAACGGTATGTCGGACGAGGAATGCAGTTTTTAGATTTAATTCAAGAAGGGAACATGGGTTTAATTAAAGCGGTTGGTAAGTTTGATCATACGAAAGGCTTTAAGTTTTCAACGTATGCCACATGGTGGATTCGTCAAGCGATTACGCGGGCGATTGCGGATCAAGCGCGGACGATTCGAATTCCGGTACATATGGTTGAAACGATTAATAAACTCGTACGAACTCAACGTCAATTAATTCAAGAACTAAAACGTGAGCCTCAACCTGAAGAGGTTGCGGAGCGCATGGGAATTAGTGTTGAGAAGGTACAGATTATTCAAAAAGTAGCGCAAGAGCCGATTTCTTTAGAATCACCCGTTGGTGAGGAAGAAGATTCTAGTTTAGGGGATTTTATTGCGGATCAAGATACCTTAACACCGCTTGAGTTTACCTCTAAAGAGATGTTAAAACGTGAGCTTGATGCGGTATTAGAAACCTTAACTGATCGAGAAGAGAAAGTCTTAAGAATGCGTTTTGGGTTGCTCGATGGGCGTACGCGTACCTTAGAAGAAGTTGGGCGTGAGTTTGGGGTTACGCGTGAGCGTATTCGTCAAATTGAAGCGAAAGCGTTACGGAAGTTACGTCACCCTTCAAGAAGTAAAAAGTTGAAAGACTTTATGGGAGGACGTTAGTGCTAACGAAGCGTTTAAGTACGATACTTACGTATTTAGAAGGGTTTACAACGCTGATTGATGTTGGTACTGATCACGCTTATTTACCGATTGAGGCTGTTCGTAGTGGTGTTCTTAATAAGGCGTACGCGATTGATAATAAAAAGGGGCCTTTAAAGCAGGCGCTTAACAATATTAAAACAGCGTCGCTTGATGATAAAATTACTGTTCAGCTTTCTTCTGGGATTACTTATTTACCAGAGGATGCGGATGTGCTTGTGATGGCGGGAATGGGTGGCGATGTGATGTATCATGCTTTGCATCATAAACCGTATAAAAATCTTAAGCGGTTAGTTCTTCAACCGAATACGGGTGCGCATTTTGTAAGAAAACTTACCGAAGAGGATCCGTGGAAAATCGTGGATGAAACTGTCGTTGATGAACTCGATTATTTTTACCCGATTATCGTTTTGGAACAAGGTGAAATGCAGTTAACTGAGAAAGACCTTCAATTAGGACCAATATTGATGCGAAAACGAGAGACTGCGTTTCTTAAAATGTTAATGGCTCAAAGAGTTTATTTGATAGATTTAATTAATGCGATTCCTTACGAAGATGCTAAGAAGCCACACCAAGCAGCGTTAGCTGCGATTGAGGAGGTTCTTTATGAACGGAATGATTGTTAAACGCTTTTTTGATGCTCATTACCCATTAGATTTAGCGTATGATTGGGATAATGTTGGTCTTCAAATTGGCACGCTTAATAAGGAAATTACCGGTGCGTTATTAACGTTAGATGTGACTAAGGACGTGGTTGATGAAGCGCTAGATAAAGGCTGCAATTTAATTATTGCCCATCACCCATTGATTTTTACACCGCTTAAAAGTGTGCTTAGTGATACCTATAAAGGGCAAGTGATTGAGAAGTTGATTAAGCATGATATTGCTTTATATGTCTCACATACCAATTATGATTTAGGTCATGCGGGGATGAATGCGGTGTTAGCGAGTAGACTTAATCTTAAAGACGATGATGTGTTAGAGATGGTTACAGAAACACATGGGATTGGTCGCATTGGAAAACTGCATAAAAAAATGCCTCTTAAAGAGGCGGTAGAGTATATTAAACAGTGTTTAGAGATGCCACACGGGAGATTAATTACAAGTAACCCTAATAAAGATGTCTTAACGGTCGCAATCAGTGGTGGTAGCGGCGCTTCACATATGTTTGAAGCGAAGAAAAAAGGCGCTGATGTGTATATCACTGGGGATGTGAGTTATCATCAAGCTCACGATATGCTTCAAATGGGATTAACGGCGTTAGATATCGGGCATTATGCTGAAAAACATTTTGCTAAAGCTTTAATGAATGAGCTTGTAGAATATGGTGCAACGTTTACGATATATGAGAGTGAGATTAATTTAGATCCTTTTAATTACGTATAAAAAAATCGGGTGTAATCACCCGAATTTTTATACTTCTATAATCGCTTCTACAGGGCAGACGACTTCGCAAGCTCCACAATCGATACAAACATCTTCGTCTATTACGTAGATATCTCCTTCAGAAATACAATCCACTGGACATTCTGCAACGCAAGCAGCGCAAGCGATACAATCTTCAGTTATTCTTCTTGGCATTGTTATTCCTCCTTATCAATGATAGTTACATTGTATATTATTTGTGTTTTTTTGTAAACCTTTTTTCGGAGAAAACCGCTTGTTTATAATCTTTTCATTATTCTTAAGTATAAACTTGTATTACCACTGTAAGCTTTGTTAAATCTTGAATTTTTAACTCATTACTCTTGTATTTTATGAGGGTCTTGTGTACAATAAAGAAAGACAAAAGGAGTTGATACTATGCCATGGTATGGATATTTATTTATTGTTTTAGCGCTATTGATTGGTGCAATCTTAGGTTTTTTCATTTCGCAACGCTATTTTAAACGCTATTTAGAAAAAAACCCTCCCATTAATGAGAAGATGGTGCGTGCCATGATGACTCAGATGGGTCGTAAACCTTCCGAAAAACAAGTGCGTCAAGTGATGGCGTCGATGAATCAACATAAATAAAACTTCTGAAAATGAAGTTTTTTTATTAGGAAAACACTTACATTTTTCTTTAGATTGACATCGTTTATGTGATTTGGTAAAGTTATACCATCATAAAAAATAGAGGTCGCGATGCAGATGAGTACTATGAGGAGCCGGTAGGCTATGAATCATAGGAAAGGCAACCATCGCCGAATATAATGTATAGACGTATACAGTATATGGGCTTATAGGGAATACCTATAATACTCCTACTTCGGTAGAGGCGCTAAATGTTTTTTAAAAACGATTTAGTGTCCACGTGACGCTTTTTTTTGTGAAAAAAAAGTTACGGAGGATATCATGAGAAAATTTTTAATGTTAGGAATCTTGGCGTTTGTAGGTTTAGTCCTTGCGGCGTGTCAAGAAACCGATGAAGGTAGCCTAGTGGTCGGGCTAGAATGCGATTACGCACCCTTCAATTGGACCACAAATGATGCAACTGCAGAAGCGATTTCGGGAACCCCATTTTACTGCGATGGATACGATGTTGAAATCGCGAGAATCATTGCGGAGGAACTCGGTCTTGAGCTGGTGATTCGTCAAGTGAGCTGGGAAGGGTTAATTCCTGCTTTAACGAGTGGACAGATCGATGTTATTATCGCGGGGATGAGTCCGACACCGGAACGTGCGCAAACGGTTAATTTTACGAATCCTTACTTTGTTAGTGAGCAGGTATTGGTAGTGCGTAATGATTCAGTCTACGCGAGTGCTTCATCGTTAGATGATTTCGATGGTGCACGTGTGGTAGCGCAATTAGGGACATTGCAAGATGACTTGATTACACAAATTTCAAATGTAGTACATCGGACACCGCTTGAGAACTATGCAAGTTTAGTAAATGAAGTGGTTAGTGGAGCAAGTGATGCGCTTGTCGCTGAGTATCCGGTTGCGCAAAGTATTGTGGCGTCTAACGCTAATCTTACGATGGTAGTATTAGGTGAAAATGGCTTTACTGTGGAAGAATCTGATGTGTCTGTAAGTGTTGCTTTACGTTTAAGTGATACGGATTTACGTGATCAGATTAATGCGGTTTTAGCTGGTATTAGTGATGAACGTCGTAATGCGTTAATGCAAGAAGCACAAGAACGTCAAGGTTCATAATATGTTTTTAGCGTCTTTTTTTAGCAATATCGTTACGATGTTTCAAAACAACTATGATTTGTTCTTTTACGGGTTGCGCATGACGTTGATTTTGGCTTTTGTTGGAACCGGTGTTGGGCTTTTAATTGCTTTGGTGCTCGCGTATGTTAAAGTTCAAGAGATTACCACAAGTCAGCGTTTTAAAGCGTTTTTACAGCGGATTTTACAAGGATTCGCTTATGGGTATGTTGGGTTCTTTAGAGGGACTCCGATGATTGTTCAAGCGATGTTGTTTTATTATGGTATGCAAAGAATGGGTTTTGATATTCGGGTGTTAACCGCGGGTTTGATTGTCGTGTCTTTAAATACTGCAGCGTATTTAACTGAAGTGATTCGTTCTGGGTTAAACTCGCTCGATAAAGGCCAAAAAGAAGCGGGATTATCCCTCGGGTTATCGATGCGACAAGTGTATATATTAATTCTATATCCGCAAGCGCTTAAAAATATGATCCCAGCGATTGGGAATGAGTTAGTCGTTAATATTAAGGATACTGCGGTATTAAGTGTGATCGGTGTGAGTGAACTCTTTTATATGGGGCGTCGTGTTGGGAGTGCGTCGTATTTATTTACGGAAGCCTTCATTATTGTTTCGGTGATGTATTTAGTGATTGTTAGTATTGCGATGACAATGTTACACCGATTAGGTAATGGTAACCCTAGGAAACGTGAGCGTGTTATGCCATGATCGAACTTAAAAATATTGAGAAAGTCTTTGATGATACCGTTGTTTTAAAAAACATTAATGTAACGTTTAAAAAAGGCGAAGTTACGGTTATTATCGGTCCGAGTGGTAGTGGGAAGAGTACGTTATTAAGGACGATAAATTGGCTTGAAAAACCGACGCAAGGTGATGTATATTTTGAAAAAGAGAGGGTTCAAAATCAAGCATCTTCATTAGAAACATTAAGAACACAAGCGACGATGGTTTTTCAAGCATTCCATTTATTCAATCATTTGACGGTGCTTAAAAACTGCACGCTCGGTCCGATTAAAGTTTTAAAGCAAGCTAGGCATGTTGCGGAAGCTTACGCGCTAGAACAGTTAAAAAAAGTTGGTATGGACGCATACAAAGATCGTTTAGTTAATACTTTAAGCGGTGGACAGAAACAGCGTGTAGCCATCGCTAGAGCGTTGACGATGGCACCGAAGGTCATTCTTTTTGATGAGCCGACAAGCGCTTTAGATATTGAGATGGTTCAAGAAGTGGTTGAAACGATTAAACATGTTGCGAGTGAAGGTTTAACGATGGTGTTAGTAACGCATGAAATAGAGCTTGCTAAGGCGATTGCGGATCGTGTTATCTTTATGGACCAAGGTGAGATTGTTGAAGATCGCAAGAATACAGATATTTTTACGCAGCCAAAGATGGAGCGTACTAAACAGTTTTTACAAAAAATTACGCATTAAGCCCTGATACTCAGGGTTTTTTTGTGTTATTAATTAAAAAATAAAGGGTTTTTGTTAGCTATTTTAAATTAAGCGTGATGCTGATATGATAAAAACGTGTTAGAATAGCTATAGATAAAGAAAAAACAGCGAATACGCTGTTTATTGAGTTTTTACTTTCTTTTGTAAAAAATTACTCTTAGGTTCAATGCCTTTATAGATCTTAATAAAGTTTCCACGGTGACGGTAAAAGATTAAGGTTGTGCCTAAAACTGTAATCAGTGGCATTTGCCATTGCCCGCGTAAGCCGAAGAGATGTTCTAAGGCGCCCCCTGTCGGTCCGATAAAGTAGACGATAATACTCGATACGAGTAAGCTAAATGCGCCTGTACATGATGAGATGCTAACATACCGTGTGACTTTTAGTGCGATAAAGTATCCTAGTAAGCCTATTAATCCTAATATTGGTGCGTAAACTAAGAAGATTCCCACGCTTGTGGCTACGGCTTTTCCCCCTTTAAACCGTAAGAAGACTGGAAAAATATGACCGATAGAAGCCATGAGCCCGTAAAATAACGGATGGAATAAACTGAAGTTATCAAACAACCCTACGCGTATGAGAAGTATGACAAACCCACCTTTTAATGTGTCCATAATAAAGACAAACATCCCATATTTCTTCCCTAAAACGCGGAATGCGTTTGTGGTTCCTGGGTTTCCAGATCCAAAATCTCGAACATCGAGGCCTTTGAATGTTTTACCAATGACGACGGAGAATGGGATGGAACCGATGAGGTAAGACACGAAAAGTAGGAGATACTGCATAGTAACACAATCCTTTCAAACGCTTTCTTTTTTCAATTATAGCACAATTAAATTTAAAATTACACTACAAATAAAAACTCAATTTTGATATAATATACTAATGAGTTAGACAGAAGGACGTGTAAACATGACGATGAAATCTTATGACCAGTATAATGCTGATTCGATCCACATTTTAGAAGAACTAGATGCAGTACGCAAACGGCCCGGTATGTATATCGGTTCTACAGATGCCCGCGGACTGCATCATTTGGTATGGGAAATTGTTGATAATGCAATTGATGAGGCTTTAGCGGGTTACGGTAATGAAATTACGGTAACCATTAAAGAAGATAATAGTGTTGTTGTTCAAGATTATGGTCGGGGTGTTCCCATTGAAAACCATAAGAGTGGTAAGACGGCGATTGAAATTATTTATACTAAGCTTCATGCTGGTGGGAAGTTCGGCCAAGCGGGTGGCTATAAAGTCTCCGGAGGTCTCCATGGTGTCGGTGCGAGTGTGGTCAACGCCTTAAGTGAATTTTTAGAAGTTACCGTATCGCGAAACCAGAAAAGCTATCTAATGGTCTTTCGTGATGGTGGACGACGTATATCAGAATTAAAAGAAATCGGGACCAGTAAGAAAAACGGCACTAAAGTTTGGTTTAAACCTGACTCAAATGTTTTTTCAACGACTGTTTTTAATTTTCAAACATTAGCGGAGCGTTTAAGAGAAAGTGCGTTTTTAATTAAAGGCTTAAAAGTGGTCCTTATCGATGAGCGTTCGAAACAAGAAGAAACGTATTTATACCACGATGGTATATTATCGTATATCGATTATTTAAATCAATCACGTACCGCTGTACATAAAACTGTGTTTTTTGAGGGTATTAGTGAGGATATTGAAGTTGAAGTTGCGTTTCAGTTTACGAAATCGTACACGGATCAACTGTTTTCGTTTGTGAATAACGTGCGAACACGCGATGGTGGAACGCATGAAACAGGATTTAAAGCTGCGTTAACGAAAATATTTAATGAGTATGCGTTGCGGAGCGGCATACTTAAAGATAAAACGAAGAAGTTAGAAGGCGCCGATATTCGTGAAGGTCTTACGGCGATTATTTCTATTCGGATACCTGAACATTTACTGCAGTTTGAAGGGCAAACAAAAA
>SKIW01000033.1 GCA_007116245.1 Candidatus Izemoplasma sp.
AATGAGTTGTATATTGAAGCGGGGGTTCGGGCAGTTGAAATTGGAAGTTTTTTATTAGGGCGCGATCCTGATACACAAGAGAATTTACAGAGTCCTAAAGAATGGATGAGACTCACGATTCCTCGTAGAACGTATACTTCAAATCACTTAGATGTTGTTGCTGATGCGGTAATCGCGGTCTTTAATCGCAAGCATACTTTAAGGGGATTAACGTTTGAATACGAACCACCTGTTTTACGTCATTTTACAGCGCGATTAA
The DNA here is from genome assembly GCA_007116245.1 of Candidatus Izemoplasma sp. Taxonomy (GTDB): domain Bacteria; phylum Bacillota_I; class Bacilli_A; order Izemoplasmatales; family Izemoplasmataceae; genus CSBR16-104. The sequence goes on from SKIW01000033.1 coordinate 260, forward strand.
AGTATATAAAATAGAAAAAAAACGCCATTGCGTTTTTTTCATGTGTATTACAAATTTTTTTATAAAAAACACTGAAATATTGTTGTCGTGAAAACGCTCACATGTTATAATGTACGGTGTGCGAAAAGCGAATTTGATAAGGAGGCACTTATGGCTTTTAAAGTACTAGCGATTAACCCTGGTTCAACCAGTACAAAACTTGCAGTATATGAGGATGAAACATGTATTTTTAAGTTTTCTGTTCGTCATGATACTGAAGTGATCGGTTCTTTTGAACATATTATTGATCAGTATGATTTTCGTAAAGATGCCATTATGGACGCTTTGAAAAAAAGCGAAATAAATATAGAAGAGTTAGATGCCGTTGTCGGTCGTGGTGGTATGCTTAAACCGATTGAAGGTGGCACGTATGCCGTAAATGAAGCGATGATTAGTTATATTAAAGAAGCACCTCGTGGTGAGCATGCTTCTAATTTAGGCTGTGTTATTGCAAAAGAGATTGCTGATGGGATTGGGATTCCGAGTTTTATCGTCGATCCTGTGGCTGTTGATGAGATGGATGATATCGCTAGATATACAGGGATGCCTGAAATTAGACGTGATAGTTTATTTCATGCTTTAAATCAAAAAGCGGTTGCTTTAAAGGCGTCACGTGATTTAGGAAAATCTTATAAGGAACTAAACTTGATTGTCGCGCATCTTGGAGGTGGCATTAGTGTTGGCGTTCATCAAAAAGGACGCGTGATTGATGTTAATAACGCTCTAGATGGTGATGGTCCAATGTCTCCTGAACGAAGTGGCTCAGTCCCGTTAGGGCCACTTTATAAACTGTGTTTTAGTGGTGATTATACGTTAAAGGATATTCAGCGTAAGAATTATGGTCAAGGTGGGTTAGTTGCTTACTTAGGCACAAACGATGGCTATGAAATCGAAAAACGTATTAAGGAAGGCGATGAGGAAGCAAGGTTTATTTTTAGTGTTATGTGCTATCAAATCGCGAAGGAGATTGGGAGTGGCGCAACTGTCTTAAAAGGGCATGTTGATGCGATTGTTTTAACAGGTGGTTTAGCCTATGATAAATTGGCTGTGAGTCTTATTAAAGATCGTGTCAGTTTTATTTCTGATGTTTTAGTCTATCCTGGTGAAGATGAAATGGAAGCGTTAGCGTATGGTGCATTACGCGTCTTGCGTGATGAAGAATCTGCGAAGGAGTATAAATAATATGATGAAAACGATGCAAGATTTAGTTGAGAAGGCGAAACAGTTAAGTAAAAAAACGTTAGTGGTCGCGGTAGCGAATGATCATCATGTTTTAGAAGCTGTTGATAAAGCTGTGCAAGAGGGTTTTGTTAAGGCGATTCTTGTAGGTGACAATAATTTAATTACTGAGACGATTGAAGATTTAGGGCTGAATCGTGACGATTTTGAGATTTTACATGTTGTTGATACTGTTCAAGCGTGTGAGGAAGCAGTAAAGCTTGTTAGTCAAAATACAGGGTATTTCCTTATGAAAGGATATGTTGATACGTCAGTTATTTTACGTGCTGCACTTGATAAAGAGTACGGATTACGAACGAAGAATCGTATTTCACATGTTAGTGTTTTAGAAATTCCGAGTTATCATAAGTTATTGATGATGTCTGATGGGGCTATGAATATTGACCCTGATGTGAATATTAAACAAGAAATCATTGAAAATGCCGTGCGTGTTGCTCATGCGATTGGACTTGAGAAACCGAATGTTGCTTGTGTTGCAGCGGTTGAAAAAGTCAATCCTAAAATGACCGCCACTGTCGATGCTGAAGCGTTGGTTAAACGCAATCAAAAGGATTTAATTAAAGGGTGTGTTATCGGTGGTCCATTCGGTTTTGATAACGCCATTAATAAAGAGGCTGCGGAACACAAAGGGGTAAATGACCCTATGGCTGGCGATGTCGATATCTTATTGATGCCACAAATTGAATCAGGAAATGTTTTTTATAAAAGTATGATGTTTTTAGCAAATGCTAAAGGCGCAAGTGTCATTGCCGGAGCAAAAAAACCGATTGTTTTAACGAGCCGAGCTGACTCTATGGAAAGTAAATATTATTCAATCGCACTATCTGCAATTATTGCGGATTTACAATAACACTTTAGAAGGAGAAAAACATGAAAAAGAAAGAAAGTTTAACAAACGAAGTATTTTCTTACACGAATGAAGGTTTTGAACAAGTTATTTATTTCCACAACAAGGAAACGGGATTAAAAGGCATTACTTGTATTCACGATACACGTTTAGGTCCATCGTGTGGTGGAACGCGTTTTTACAATTACGCTAGTGAAGAAGAAGCGCTTTATGATGTTACGCGTCTCGCTAAGGGGATGACGTATAAAAATGCGGCTGCGGGATTAAATATCGGTGGTTGTAAGACGGTTATTATCGGGGATCCAAAGAAGTTAAAGAGTGAGCAGTTCTTCCGCTCTTATGGTCGTTATATTCAAAGTTTAAATGGTCGTATTTATACTGGCCAAGATATGAATATAACGTTAAAAGATTGTGAGTACATGGACATGGAAACCGATTATGTTTCAGGTGTCTTACGTAAAGGTGCTGGCTCGACGACCATTTTAACCGCTCGAGGGACATATGTTGGTATGCTTGCTGCTGTAAAACATAAGTTTGGAAAAGATAATTTAGATGATATGACGATCGCGTTTCAAGGTGTCGGTGCCGTGGTTCAAGAAATGGTACAGTATTTACAAGAAAACAATCTCCGTCGCATTTATTTTACTGACATTGATAAGGATAAAATTGAGACATTTAAGAAAATGTATCCTCTAGCTGTTTATGTAGAGCCTGATGAAATTTATGGTAAAAAATGTGATATCTTCTCACCTAACGCTATCGGAGCTGTCATTAATGATGATACGATTTCGCAATTACGTTGTTCAATTGTTGCCGGTGCTGCAAACAATGTATTAAAAGAGAATCGCCACGGCGATATGCTTGAAGAAAAAGGTATTTTATACGCGCCAGATTATGTTATTAACGCGGGTGGTGTCATTAATGTGTATCATGAAATGATTGGGTACCATGAACCAAGTGCTATCCAAACGACTGAGCAAATTTATGACCGTTTAATGGAAATTTTCGAAATTAGTGTTGAAGAAAAAATACCGACGTATAAAGCGGCTAATATTCTAGCTGAGCGACGTATAGAAAAAATGTTAAACGTTCATAAAGATTATGTACAAGCCCGTAAAAAATTCCAATGGAATATTGAGTAAAAAAGCAGATATCTGCTTTTTTCGCGCTGAGAGGAGATTATTATGGCCACAAGAAGTAATTTAAAACGTACCGAAATCGGCTCGGCAAATTCACATATGTATAGTCGAATTCGTACGACGATTGAAACCGCATTTTATAGAAACAACGTGATTCGCATTGAAACGATTGAAGAAGCTTATAACCTTGCGAAATACTCTCCAGGAACGATCGTGACCGACCTTCCTGTCTACCGCAGTGAAGAACTAGACTTACCTGAAGATGCTAAAGTGCTAATTTTTAATGATGGTATTATTACGGGTAGACAAGCTCAAGCACGTCGTTTAGTTGAAAAGGATACGATTGATCATTACGCTAAGATTTTAAGAGATGCGATTTTTGAGTCGCGTTATAGAACGATGTATCACGCAACTGTGATCATTGGACTTGATCATGACTTTAGTGTAAAAGCACATCTTTTAATTCCTGAAGGGTATGAAAATACGCTTTATTCTTGGATGCTAAATTTTCAAACTTTAACGCCTAAAATGAAAGAAATGTATTTGGAATCACGTCGCTTTGATGAAGGCGATATTTATATGTATTCTGATCCTGATTTTATCGTAGATGGATTTGATGATGGGTTAAGTTTATTTGAGAAGGAAACGAATTGTGCTGCACTCTTTGGATTACGCTATTTTGGTGAACATAAAAAAGGGACATTAACTATGGCTTGGTCTATTGCTGGACGTAACGGGTTCACTGCTTGTCATGGGGGACAAAAGCGCTTTAACTTAAAAGATCGTCCTTATATTATGGGTGTCTTTGGTCTTTCTGGTAGCGGTAAAAGTACCATTACACATTCTAAACATAACAATAAGTATGATATAACGGTTTTACATGATGATGCATTTGTGATTTCTGATAAAGATACGTCTAGTGTTTCGTTGGAACCTTCTTATTTTGATAAAGTTCAAGATTATCCAACATCTAGCCCGGATAATCAGTTTCTTTTAACCATTCAAAATGTTGGGGCAACACTGGATGATCAAGGTCTTGTTGTTCCGGTAACTGAGGATATTCGCTGTGGTAATGGACGGGCGATTAAATCACAGTTTTGGACAGAAAATCGCTTATATAAATTTGATGAAAAAGTTAATGCAATTTACTGGATTATGAAAGACGATACCTTACCTCCGTTAATGAAAATTAACGCTAGTGATTTAGCTTCTACGTTAGGCGCTACGCTTGCGACAAAGCGTTCAAGTGCGGAGCATGGCGCGGATCCTACAAAGCTTGCTATTATTCCTTATGCAAATCCATTTAGACTTTATCCACTCAGTCAAGATTATCTTAAGTTTAAAGATCTTTTTGATAAACATGAGGTTGACTGTTATGTTATTAATACGGGTCACTTTTTAGATAAAAAGATTCCACCAAGCGTCACGCTTGGTGCGATTGAAGCGATTATTAATGGTACAATCAGTTACCAATCGTTCCCACTTTTGAAAGATACTGAGTACGCTTTAATTGATGGATTTAAACCTGATTTTATGGATACGAATTACGTTAATTTATTTGTTCAACGCATGGTTAATCGTATTAAATTTTTATCCTCTTTAAATGATTATGATAAATTACCACAAGAAGCTTTTGATAGTATTGATACCCGTTTAAAAAAATAACTAGAAGGTGAAGACAATGAAGTTGTTTGTAAGTGAAGTAATGCACGATAAAGAGATTGTTGATACAGTCTTTGAAGCGAGCCAAGGTGCGATTGAAGCAAGTAAAAAATATGGCGTAGAAAATGTTGTTAACGGTGCGTTTGGTACGTATTTTGATGAGACCGGAAAGCTGTTAACCTTTGAAACTGTTTATCGCACTTTCGATAAAGTGGATGACATTCAAAAAGGAAAGTACGCATCGAGTATAATGGGGTCTCCAGAGTTCCAAGCTGGCGTTAAAGACTGGTTGTTTACGAGTGTTGGTCTTGATATTCCTTGTCATATAATCGCGACTCCTGGAGGTACAGGTGCATTAAGTAGCACGGTTAAAAATATTCTTTCTCCAGGTCAAACGGTGATTTTTCCGGATATTGGATGGGGTCCATATACGACTATCGCTAAGGAACAACGGACACCTATAGAAACATATCAGCTTTTTGATGGTGATCATTTTAATATTGAATCGTTTAAATCTGTTTGTACTGATGTGATGCGTAAACAAGGAAAAGTATTGGTTTTCGTGAACGATCCTTGTCAGAACCCTACGGGGTATACCATGACTGAAGATGAATGGGATCAAATGATTGATTTTATAAAAGAGATTTCTAAAGAAGGCGCATTTATTTTACTTCATGATATCGCTTATATTGATTTTAATTTAGAAGGGGATCGTTATAAAAAGATTTTTCAACGTTTTGTAGATCTTCCTGAAAATGTTTTAACCGTTATCGCTTTTTCTGCATCTAAAACAATGACCGCGTATGGGATGCGTGTCGGTGCCCAAATCCTTATCTCATCTAATGAAGAGCAAATGATGAAAGTTGTTCATGCTTGTGGGAATACCGCACGTGGTGTATGGTCTACGGTCAATAATGGTGGAATGAAAATGTTTGCGGATATTGCATTAAACCCCGAAATTAAAGAGCGATATGTTATTGAGAAGTCTGAGTATGTCACGTTATTAAAAGATCGTGCAGCGATTTTTGTTAAAGAAGCTGAAGAAGTCGGATTACCATTATACCCCTATAAAGAAGGGTTCTTTGTAACGATCCGTATCGATGATCAAATTGTTAAAAACGAACTTCACTTAAAACTTAAAACTTTAAATATCTTTTTCGTGAATGTTTATGGTGGTCTTCGCGTTGCAATTTGCAGTATTCAAAAAGAAAAGATTTACGGATTAGCGGCGCGTGTAAAAGAGGCATTAGATATTTTAACAGGTGAATCAAACACCTCTGAAGAAGATTAATTTCTTCTTCTTTTTTTTTATATTAAAAGGGATGCCTCGACATCCCTTATTATATTAAATTCTTTGTTTTGCACTATAGGTTGTATGTAATAATTCATGGGCTTTTGAACTCCCTGGTTTCGTTAAGAAATCATCGTATAGTTTTAAGACCATTTCATTCTCATGTGATTTGCGTTTAGGTAATGATTTGTCTAAATCATATAATGCTTTTTGACGTTTTTTAAGAACATTAATATCACCATGGTGGTATGGTTGTCCTCCTCCACCTATACAGCCTCCAGGGCAAGCCATAATTTCGATTACATCAAAATGGTTTCTTCCATCTCTAATCGCTTCAAGGAGTTTCCGTGCATTACCTAACTCATGTGCGATTCCGATTTTTAACGACATATCGCCGATTTTTACGGTTGCTTCACGAACACCTTCAAAGCCTCGCATCTGTTTAAAATCTACTTCTTTTAACTCTTTTCCTGTAATCATTTCATAGGCGGTACGGGTTGCCGCTTCTATGACACCTCCGGTTGTACCGAAAATAGCCGCGGCACCCGTAGCCTCACCTAGGAGTATATCGAAAGGCGACTCAGGTAGTTTTTTAAAATCGATTGCCGCCTCTTTAATCATTCTAGAAAACTCGCGCGTTGTCATGACATAATCAACGTCGGCTAATCCATCTTTATTTAACTCTTCTCTCGCCGCTTCCGCTTTTTTAGCAACACATGGCATAACCGATACCATTACGATGTCTTTAGGATCTATACCATGTTTCTCTGCATAATATGATTTACTTAATGCGCCGACCATCTGTTGGGGTGATTTACACGATGATGGAATATCTAGCAACTCAGGAAACTGATGTTCAATAAATTGAACCCATGCGGGGCAACACGATGTTAGCATCGGCAGTGTGCCTCCTTGTTCAATACGGTGTACTAACTCAGTGGCTTCTTCGATGATCGTTAAATCAGCACCGAAGTTTGTGTCGAATACACTATCGAATCCGAGTCGTTTTAGTGCAGAAACAACTTGTCCGGTTTTAATTTCACCGGCTTTATAACCGAACTCTTCTCCAATCGCTACACGTACTGCGGGGGCTACTTGTACAATAACGTGCTTTTCTTTGTTATTTAACGCACGCCATATTTTTGGTGTATCATTCATTTCAGCAAGGGCTGCAGTTGGGCAAACGGATACACATTGTCCACAGTATGTACAACTTGTTTCACCTAAATCTAAATGAAATGCGGTTGCGACAACAACATCAAACCCTCGTTTTAAAGGACTGAGTATCCCTACGGTTTGGACTTCATCACACATCGTTACACAACGGCGACACATAATACATTTATTGGAATCCTTCATAATTCCTTTTGAGGTTAAATCTTTAGGATGCGACATCTTTTCACCGTGATAACGGATCTCTTTGATGTTCATCTCGTGTGCCAAACTTTGGAGTTCACAATCAAGGTTTTTAACACAGGTTAAGCAATCTTGAGGATGATTTGATAGCAATAGCTCAAGACTCGTTCTACGTCCCATAACCGCTTTCATTGAGTCTGTTTGTATTTTCATACCTTCCGATACTAACTCTGCACAGGATGGTACAAGCGCGCCACGCGCTTCATCTTCTACCATACACACTCGACAGTTTGCACTTTGATTCGCAATACCGATATCGTGTAAATCTAGATGACATAAAGTAGGAATATGAATACCTACTTTTTCGGCAGCTTGAAGGATGGTTGTCCCTTTTTCAACATCGACTTTTAACCCATTTATATTGCATGTAATCATTTTTTCAATTAGTTTCATAATAGCCTCCTACGGTTTGAGTATAGCTTGTGTTGGGCAGGCATCATAACATGCACCACAGGCAATACAAGCTGACTCGTCAATCGTATGAATTTCACGTACTTTTCCGGTTATGCAGTTTACTGGACATACTCTTGCACATTTAGTACAACCAATACATTTTTTACCTTCAATGGCATAACTCGTGCGTTTTGTACGATATGCGTACGCCTCATATTCTTCTTTAAAAAACTTCATCGTGCTGAGTACTGGATTTGGCGCTGTTTGTCCTAATCCGCAAAGTGAGGTGTTTTTAATATTATACCCAAGTGTTTCTAAGCGTTCTAAATCTGCGGGTTCACCTTCCATGTTGGTTAAGCGTTCTAATATTTCAAACATCCTTTTTGTCCCAATTCGGCAAGGTGTGCATTTCCCACACGACTCATCCTGTGTGAAATCTAAATAGAATTTTGCGATTTCTACCATATCGCTGTCTTCATCCATAACGATTAATCCCCCAGAACCCATCATAGCCCCAATGGCAGTTAAAGAATCATAGTCAATCGGTGTGTCAAAGTACTCTTCGGTAATGACGCCACCACTCGGACCACCAATTTGAACCGCTTTAATGGTTTTATTTTCTGGGTGACCGCCTCCGATATCAAAAATGATTTCGCGTAATGTCGTTCCCATAGGGACTTCTACAAGCCCAATGTTTTTAACGTTACCCGCTAAAGCGAATACTTTAGTTCCTTTAGAACGTTCCGTTCCAAATGACGCAAACCATTCTGCACCATTCAAAATAATCGCAGGAACATTAACAAATGTTTCAACGTTATTTACCGAAGTGGGTTTACCACGAAAACCACTTTCACTTGGATAAGGCGGCTTTTTATCCGGTTCACCACGGTGTCCTTCCATTGAGCGAATCAATGCTGTTTCTTCGCCACATACGAAAGCACCGGCACCGAGTTTAATCCCAATATCAAATGAAAAATCCGTACCGAAGATATTCTCGCCTAATAGCCCGTGTTCTTTCGCTTGATTTAACGCTATGTTAAGTGGTTCTAATGATATCGCATATTCTGCACGGATATAAATATAGCCTTGATTAGCGCCAATTGCGTAGCCCGCGATTGTCATTGCTTCGATGAGTGAATGGGGGTCACCTTCGATAATACTGCGATCCATAAATGCACCAGGATCCCCTTCATCCGCATTACATATCACGTATTTTTCATCGCTTTTAACCGCAGCCGTGTAAGCCCACTTTAATCCGGTAGGAAAGCCACCACCACCACGACCGCGTAAGCCGCTTTCTTTTACAATCTTTATAACCTCATCAGGAGTCTTTTCGAGTAATGACATCCCTAATGCTTTATAACCATCTTGTGCTACGTACTCATCAATATTACGTGGATCAATATCACCCACATTACGTAATGCAATACGGAATTGTTTTTTAAAGAAGTTCATGTTTTCGTAAGACTCAATTAATTCATTCTTTTTGCTAGTGTATAGTAGTCTTGTAATGGTTGTGCCTTCTAATATATGTTTAGTAAAAATATCATCAACATCTTTTATCGCAACTCGAACATATGTGATGTTATCCGGTTCAATAAACATAATGGGTCCTTCACCACAAAACCGTAAACAACCGACTTTTTTAAGATTGACTTCACCGTTTAAATTATGCTCATCAATTTTCGCTTGTAGCATTTCGATAATTAAATCGCTTTCCGATGATAGACATGATGTTCCTGCACAAGCGAGAATGGTAATTCTAAATTCCGAATCACTACGAACGCTTTTTGCCCACGTTTTTAATGAGTCTAAGCTATTAGTTTTCATGGTGATCACCTCGGTACTTTTCTAAAATGCCATCGACTTCATTTACTTTGACCTTACCATAAACTTTATCGTTGACCGTTACAATCGGTGCCAGTCCACAAGCGCCAATACAACGGACGTCTTTAATCGTAAAAAGCCCATCTTCAGACATTTCGTTTTTTTTCGTTTTTGTGAGTTTTAAAATACGTTCAAGTACTTTATCTGCACCTTTAACAAAACACGCCGTACCCATACATACACTAATAGTATATTTGCCGGTAGGTTCTTCGTTAAAGAATGAGTAAAATGTTACCACACCATTCACTTTGGCACCTGATAGTTTTAAAGCATGTGCAACATACAATTGTACGTTATAAGGCAAATGCCCAAACAACTCTTGCGCACGGTGTAAAACATGAATGAGTTGTTCTTGTTTATCACCTTTTAATGAATCGATATAAGCGTCAAGTTCGTGTAAAAGGGACTTGTCTAGTTGACTTATATCTAAAATTTCTTTTCTCATAATTTCCTCCTATATTAAAAAATAAAACACCAATGCAATTATATCTCATTGTTGTACTTATGTAAAGGTTTAAAGGTGCATTTTAACAATAAAACCGTTTACATATGTATTACAGATTTCTGTATGACAAATATCCTGTCTGTATGACAGGTATTTTAGATAAAAAAATAATCTTCTAGATGAGAAGATTATAGTTTAAAATGGTTTTCAACCCACATAATTCTTTCTTCAAAAAGGGTATCTGGTAGACGAACATGTTTAGTCGTTTGACTGAAATATGCCATTTCAAATTCTTTAATTGCTATATGAATTGCCACCCGTTTTACTTGTTCAATGCCTTTTTCTACAGGGTCTATTTCACGTTTAATCACATTAAGTAAATCTTGTTTATCTTCGCGATCGAAAAACTCATCGTATATTGTTTCAATCGGCGCACCTAAAAATACAACACGTTCTGGCACAGATATTTCTTTATATAATGTTTCAGATGCGTAGGTATCAACGATGACGTGTTTGTGGTTTTTAGATAACTCAATTAGATCTTCAATAATGAAGGGAATTTGTTCTTCTTTTGATCTTAATAACCACGCTGCCTGCTCTTTAGGATTTCGACTGAAGTACTCTTGCCAGTCATAAAATG
>SKIW01000116.1 GCA_007116245.1 Candidatus Izemoplasma sp.
GTCGCTGATGAGACTGGGTTATTAGGTCTTGAAGCCTTTGATACATCGATGTATACAGTAGGTGAACGCTATTTGATTGAAGTTGATATTGCGCCACGTGGTCCGCTTGTTGTTGGCTATGTAACACGGATGATTAAAGAACGTGGTGTGGATAATATAGATTATTCTGTTTTAGCTATCGATGAGGCAGATTTAGATAATATGGTTGAGACATATCATGCTGGAAGTGCTGTTAGCGTCGAAGGAATTTTAGTTGAGGTTGAGTATGGTATGTATCCTTTCGCTTTATTAATCGGCGATACCCAAATCTATATATCTGTGCGTGATGCGGATATTTATAGTATGTTAGAGGATGCTTTGTATGAGCATGTTGATATTACGTTATACCTTTATGATTACACGTATTTTAGTGATGAGCAATATTATGTTGGGTACTTTAACGGTGATGAGACTCAGTTGAATGCTGAAGCGTTATCTGTGGATGAGATGCTTGATTTTGTTGAAGCGATGATCTTTAGTTATGAAGCACCATTAAGACCGCAAGTGATGTATGCGTTCCCGATTGAGTTTGAGCCTTATGATATTACTATAGAGTATCAGTTAGATGAGACCGATTATGCGTTTATTGAAGTCGGTAGTGATTCTGCGAAAATTGGCTTTTATCAAGAAGATGATTATGGTGTCACGATTATCATTTCACATCCGAGTGAGGATCGCATTATTGAAACGGAGTTTGTTGTAGAAGATTATGATACTTCGAGTATTGCGTATGCTAAAGCGCTACCTGAAGGTACTGAGGTAATGCTTGAGGTTACTGTGACTGCGGTTACAGCGGATTTTTATTATATCGTAACGGATGGTAGTGGTATGGTGGTGATTAATGCGAATCTAGTTCCTCATTTATTAGCGATTGGTGAGACCTTTATTTTCTCTGGTTATCTTGAAGAGTCTGATCATGTGACTTGGCTAGCGAACCCTGAAATACATGTTGAAAAAGCAGAAATGATACCGAGTTATCCTATCCCTACAGAATATACCTTAGAAGAGCTTATGGATTTTAGCTTACCGCTTGAAGAACCTGAATATATTGTCGTTACAGGACAACTAGGTCATAGTGGCACATATTACCAGTTAATCTCTAATGATGTTGAGTATGCGATTAGAATCGGGGTAGACTTTAACCGTAACCCTGATGAGCTGCAATCCTTCCATGGCGAAGAAGTTAGAATAGAAGGGTACTTAATGATGAACTTAGCGGGTGAGTTAACGATTGCTTATGCACGTCAAATTGAAATTCATGAAACTGGTAATATTGACTCAATGTATGATGCTGAGGTAGGTACACGTTATCGTGTAGATGCGTATGCGTATTACTATTATGATGGTGTCTTTTATTTCATGGATGACTCTGGTGTTATCCCGGTCTTTGGTGTCTTTGAAGCTTGGGCGAAAAACCGTGAGGGTAATCACTTTATTTTATACGCTGATATAATTGAAGAAAATGGGGCTATTGGATTAACGATTGAAGATAGTACTTTGATTACGACTAATTTGGAAGGGGATTATCATGCCTATAAGCCTGAGCCTATAGAGATAACCTTAGAAGATTATTTTGCGCTTGATTTTAATACGAACGAACCTTATCAATATGTTTATCGTATAACGGGTATGCTTGAAAGCGATGAAGGGAGTTATTATTTAGGACATAATGGCGAGTATATGTTGTTAATTGATCCTGAAGGTAATGATCCGTTTAGTGATGATGTTGGCAGTATGATTGAAGTCGATATTATTTTAACGCGTGCCGATGATGGTTTGCTTACAGCGCTTTATTTACCATAAAATAAATGGCCTCATTTGAGGCCATTTAATTTTTGTTTTTTAACGTACCAAAGGTGTTTCGCCATATAGATACTTATGATACCGGCAAATAATGTGAATGCAATGTATAAAACAAGAACAACAAAGATGCCTATAAATGCTAAGTCTGAAGGTGATAGATTCATGTTTGCAATGTTTACAACTTGCGGTACGATAACGATATTAAGCATTAGTACCAGTGTCACAATCGTGGTTATAGCGACTTCTTTAATACGGTAAAACAAGTTCAGCGCGATAATGTTTAATCCGAAAAGTCCTATGGCAATCATGTAGAATAACTCGGCGGGAAGAAAGTAATGAATAATGATTCTTTGTGCTTGGATGGAGTCAATTATGCTTGTCACCACCATCGCAATATACGGTGTCCAAAGCAGTATCACGCTTAAGACTGATAAGAGTTTTAAAAATGAGCGTGTGATTTTCATAGTGTCCTACCTTTATTCGTGATAGTTTTATTATAAACAAAATTATCGTATTAGACAATATTGTCTTGTGAATTTAAATTAGCGTTTCATCATTTTTTGTTTGGTTTCTTTAGGCAGTTTTTCAAGCGCGTAGCGGAAAGCTGTACGCGGCATGTGATTAATGTGGGTGTGTAAAAAATTGATAACGTCGTTGGGATGGTGAACACTAAGTTCTTTAAGCATCCAACCGTAACCTTTTTGTACGAGGTAGTGTTCATCTTCGAGTAAATTTTTTGCAATGTCAAACGGTTTTAAGGTTGATAGGGTGTTTTTACGTATAGCGTAGATGAGTACGACTGCGGCCATGCGTCGTACAGGGAAATTTTGATGGGTCGTCCATTGATTTATTTTAGTAAAGTTTTCTGGGTATACCATTAAATGATACCCCAACGCGTGCGTGCCAAAGTCATCGACGTCCGACCAATCTTTTAGATATGTCTTCACCCAGTGTTCAAACTGATTAAAATCGTTTGATTCAAACGTTGAGCGTCTTTTAAAGACAAGGTCATAAGCGATAATTGTGTGTGGTGTTTTGTTGGTTTTAAGTAAGTTTTCACATTCATTAAACAGGGTTTCTTTTGGTATGCTCTGATACGCTTTATGTAACTTTGTGGCGATTTTTCGGTAGTCGCTTGTTTTCGGATGATGAA
>SKIW01000090.1 GCA_007116245.1 Candidatus Izemoplasma sp.
AAACCGTTTGTAATTCGCGAGTTAATTAACCGTGAAATTTCATCAAATATTAAAAACGCGAAATCGTTAATCGAGCGCCTTGACCCTAAAGTTTGGTCAGTTCTCGAAGACGTTATCCGTGAATATCCAGTGCTCTTAAACCGTGCACCAACCCTTCATAGATTGGGAATTCAAGCATTTGAGCCTAAACTTGTTGAAGGAAAAGCGATCCGTTTACACCCGCTCGTCACTACCGCTTTTAACGCGGACTTTGACGGTGACCAAATGGCAGTTCACGTACCATTAAGTGAAGAAGCACAAGCGGAAGCACGCGTTTTAATGCTAGCATCTAATAACATCCTTAACCCTAAAGATGGTAAACCCGTAGTTACACCATCACAGGATATGGTCTTAGGAAACTACTACCTTACTCTTGAGCGCGCTGGTGCAAAAGGCGAAGGGAAAGTATTCGGAGACTTTAATGAAGCTGTAATCGCTTTTGAAAACGGTGATATTTCACTGCATGCACGCATCGCATTACGCGGGGATGCACTTGGAAATGCACCACTAACTAAAAAGCAAAAAAGTGGTTACTTAGTGACGACGTTTGGAAAACTAACTTTCAATGAAATTCTTCCTAAAAGCTTTCCATATCTTAACGAACCAACAAGAGAAAACTTAGAAGAAAATACACCGAATACATACTTTATCGAACGTGGTAAAAATATCCCAGAAGAAATAAAAAATATGCCGCTCGTCGATCCTTTCCGTAAACGTTTCTTATCGATGATAATCTCGCGTGTATTCGTTGAGTTTAAAATCAATGAAACGAGTAAGATGCTCGATAAAATGAAAAATCTTGGGTTTAAATACTCAACGTTTGCAGGAATTACAGTTAGCGCATTTGACGTTACACCGTATAGTCGAAAAGGCGAAGTTTTATCACGTGCAGATAAACGTGTCGAACAAATTCAAGAGTACTTCGAGACCGGACTATTAAGTGAAAATGAGCGTTATGAACATACGATTAAAATTTGGTCTGAAACCAAAGATGTCATTCAAAAAGGCTTACTCGAAGAACTTTCTAAAGATAATCATATTTATATGATGAGTGATTCTGGAGCGCGTGGTAACGCATCAAACTTTACTCAGTTAGCTGGTATGCGTGGGTTAATGTCTAACCCGTCTGGTAAAACGATTGAGTTACCGATCAAAGCCGCCTTTAGAGAAGGCTTAACGATGTCAGAGTTCTTTATCTCTACCCATGGTGCACGTAAAGGTTCAACCGATACCGCACTTAAAACCGCCGATTCAGGGTACTTAACACGACGTCTTGTAGACGTTAGTCAGGATTTAGTTATTACCGAAGAAGATTGTCAAACAGATCGCGGGATTGTCGTAAGAGACATCATTGACAACGATGGTAAAATTATTGAACCGGTTGTTGATCGTCTAACAGGACGTTACAGTCAACAAACTGTCGTTCATCCCAAAACAGGTGAAATTCTTATCCAACGCGACACCTATATAACCGAAACAATGGCAAAAGAAGTTGTCAATGCAGGGATTAAAGAAGTCAAAATACGCACTGTCTTAACCTGTAACGCTAAAAACGGTTTATGTAAAAGATGTTATGGACAAAACCTTGCAACCGGTGAAAAAGTTGAAGTTGGTGAAAGTGTTGGGATCATCGCAGCACAATCCATTGGTGAACCAGGAACACAGCTTACAATGCGTACCTTCCATACAGGTGGGGTTGCTGGTGCGGATATTACCCAAGGGTTACCACGTATTCAAGAGCTTTTTGAAGCACGTGAACCAAAAGGGAAAGCCGTTATTAGTGAAATCGATGGGACTGTAACTGACATCGAGCAAATAAATGAACGCTATAAAGTGACTGTCGAAGGTATCGATCGTCATGTTTACGAAACTAACAGTGGTGTAACACTGCTCGTAAAAGAAGGCGAAGATGTTGTGGCTGGTCAGCAAATTACAGAAGGATCAATCAACCCGAAACAACTACTAAAAGCGACCGATGCAGAAACTGTTCAACAGTATATTTTAAAAGAAGTACAAAAAGTATATCGTGCACAAGGTGTTGAGATTTCGGATAAACATATCGAAATTATCGTCCACCAAATGATGCGAAAAATTAATATCATTATCGAAGGTGATACAGAGCTATTACCTGGAGCACAAGTTTCTATCAAAGAATTTAAAGAAGCGAATCGTCGTGCTATCACAGCGCGTTCATTACCAGCAGTAGGTCGTCCTGTGCTATTAGGAATCACACGTGCATCATTAAGAAGCGAATCATTCTTAAGTGCAGCGAGTTTTCAAGAAACCACAAGAGTCTTGACCGATGCGGCTATACGTGGTAAAGTCGATGATTTAGTGGGACTTAAAGAAAATGTTATTATCGGCGGGTTAATTCCTGCAGGGACAGGAATCTTAAAACACACCTCATTTGAGTATGAAAAACCTGAGCCTGAAGAAGTCGATATTTTAGAAGAAGATGAATACACCGCAGAACGTCCATTTGATTTTGATGAAGATACAGAAGATATTGTTTATGAAGATTTAATGGAAAGTTTCGATGATGATGACGGAGTTTATTAATTAATTTAAGGTGGGTGTTGAAAAACATCCACCTTTCTTTAAGGAATCAGATAATATCTATTGACACACCAGGTTCAGTGTTATATAATAACACTTGCGAAAAACATAAAAACATAGAGTTTATATAACAACCACTGTTTTTATTAGTAAAACCGACACACATGGATGTGTTGCAGTATGAAGAGAGGAGGAATACCCCATGCCAACGATAAATCAATTGGTAAGAAAAGGAAGACATTCCAAAATTAAAAAAACCAAATCACCACACTTAGGGATCGGCTTTAACTCACTGAAAAAAGAATATACCGACACCCCAAGTCCGCAAAAACGTGGCGTTTGTACACGTGTTGCAACCATGACACCAAAAAAACCGAACTCGGCACTACGTAAATACGCTCGTGTGCGTTTGACTAACGGTATCGAAGTGACTGCTTATATTCCAGGAATCGGTCATAAACTTCAAGAACATAGTGTTGTCTTAATTCGTGGTGGTCGTGTAAAAGACTTACCGGGTGTTCGTTATCATATCGTTCGTGGTACGAGAGACACGACAGGTGTTGAAAATCGTAAACAAGGACGCTCGAAATACGGAACTAAAAAAGAACAATAACATAAATTTAATCATATTAACGATATGAAAGGAGGAGCCGACTATGCCTCGTAAAGGACATATAGCGAAAAAAGATGTATTACCCGATCCGATTTATCATTCAAAACTTGTGACTAAACTGATCAACAACATCATGATTGATGGTAAAAAAGGAACGGCACAAACGATTTTATATAACGCTTTTAAACGCGTTGAAGAAATGACTAATAAACCCCCAATAGAAGTATTTGAGGAAGCATTAAATAATGTTATGCCAACATTTGAAGTACGAGCTCGACGCATCGGTGGACAAAACTATCAAGTTCCAAACGAAGTTAGAGAGGAAAGACGTTTCACGTTAGGTCTTCGTTGGTTAACATTATACGCTCGTTTACGCAACGAAAAAACGATGGAAGAACGTCTAGCCAAAGAAATCGTTGATGCAGCAAACGGAATTGGTGCATCAGTTAAAAAACGTGAAGACATGCACAGAATGGCAGACGCAAACAAAGCATTTGCGCACTATAGATGGTAGAAAGGAGCACTCATTATGGCACGTGCATTTAGTTTAGAAAAAACACGCAATATCGGCATCATGGCACATATCGATGCGGGTAAAACCACGACAACTGAACGTGTCTTATTTCATACCGGCAAGATTCATAAGATGGGTGAAACACATGATGGTGCTTCCCAAATGGATTGGATGGAACAAGAACAAGAACGTGGGATAACGATTACTTCCGCGGCAACCACGGCGTTTTGGAGAGAACACCGTGTCAACATTATCGATACACCAGGTCATGTCGATTTTACTGTAGAAGTTTCGCGATCATTACGTGTACTCGATGGCGCTGTTACCGTACTTGATGCGCAAGCAGGCGTCGAGCCACAAACGGAAACTGTATGGCGTCAAGCCACAGAATATCGCGTCCCAAGAATTGTATTCATTAATAAAATGGATAAAATTGGCGCGGATTTCGAATACAGTATTTCAACTATAAAATCGCGTCTTGGTGT
Organism: Candidatus Izemoplasma sp.; assembly: GCA_007116245.1. Classification (GTDB taxonomy): domain Bacteria; phylum Bacillota_I; class Bacilli_A; order Izemoplasmatales; family Izemoplasmataceae; genus CSBR16-104. The sequence continues at coordinate 4,208 of SKIW01000090.1, forward strand.
TACAACCGCAGCGATTCATTGGCCCATTGGCGCTGAAAATCAGTTTTCAGGAATCATCGATCTAATCGAAAAACGCGCCTATCATTTTGATGGTGCTGCTGATGAGGTTGCTAAAGAGATAGAAATTCCTGAACATTTAGCTGACATCGTAGAAGAAAAACGTAACGAACTTATTGAAATCCTTGCGGATTTTAGTGAAGAAATTATGTTACTCTACTTAGAAGGTGAAGATGTTCCGGTAGAACTTATTAAAGAAACGATTCGTCAAGCCACTTTAAATGTTAAATTTTTCCCTGTACTCTGTGGAAGTGCCTTCAAAAACAAAGGGGTAAAAATGATGTTAGACGCAGTTATCGATTTCCTTCCGGCACCAACGGATGTCGTTGAAGTCAAAGGAAAACTTAAAGATGGTAGCGAAATTCGCGTACCTTCTAGCGATGACGAAAAATTCGCTGCATTAGCATTTAAAGTTATGACAGATCCCTTCGTCGGTAAGCTGACCTTCTTCCGAGTTTATGCAGGGGTATTAAAAAAAGGTTCATACATTTCTAACACCACGAAAAACACAAAAGAAAGAGTTGGGCGTATCTTACAGATGCATGCTAACCATCGTGAAGAAATCGACACAGTTTACGCAGGTGATATAGCAGCAGCGGTCGGTCTTAAGAACACAACGACAGGGGATACTTTAGCACAAGAAAAATACGATATTATACTTGAACAAATGAAATTCCCTGAACCCGTTATCAGCGTTGCAATCGAACCAAAATCGAAAGGTGACCAAGATAAAATGGGTATAGCACTTCAAAAGCTTGCCGAAGAAGATCCAACCTTTAGAACATACACCGACGGTGAAACAGGACAAACTATTATTGCAGGTATGGGAGAACTTCACTTAGATATTATCGTTGATCGAATGAAACGTGAATTCAAAGTTGAAGCAAACGTAGGTGCACCTCAAATTAGTTACCGTGAAACGATTACTACAATGGCTGAAATCGAAGGGAAGTTCGTTCGCCAATCTGGTGGACGTGGGCAATACGGACACGTTTGGATTAGATTCGAACCTAACCAAAATAAAGGGTTTGAGTTCCAAGATAAAGTCGTTGGTGGAGTGGTACCAAGAGAGTATATTCCTGTAGTTCAAAAAGGATTAGAAGAATCACTCGAAAACGGTATCCTAGCAGGGTATCCAATCATCGACCTTAAAGCGACTTTATATGATGGTTCATACCACGAAGTCGATTCATCTGAAATGGCATTTAAAATTGCCGCATCAATCGCATTAAAACAAGCAAAAGACCATTGTAAAGCAATTCTATTAGAACCTGTCATGGATGTTGATGTTATCGTCCCAGACGATTACTTAGGAAACGTGATTGGTGATATTACTTCAAGACGTGGTAAAATCGAAGCGCAAACCCCACGTGGTAACGCGCATCAAATCGAAGCGAAAGTACCACTTGCAGAAATGTTTGGTTACGCAACCAGCTTACGCTCGAACACTCAAGGTCGTGGAAACTACTCAATGCAGTTCTCACACTATGACCCAGCACCTAAATCAATTGCTGAAGAGATTATCAAAAAACGTAACGGCTAATTGATTTAATAACTTGCAATATCAGTTATTTTAAGGTAAAATAACCATGTTATAAGACCAAATTATAAGACCAAATCAAGGAGGAAACCTATAATGGGTAAACAAAAATTTGAACGTACAAAGCCCCATGTTAATATTGGAACAATTGGACACGTAGACCATGGGAAAACCACTTTAACAGCTGCAATCGCAACTGTTCTATCTAGAAGAGGCATTGGTGATACACAAGCGCAAGATTACGCTTCTATCGATAATGCACCTGAAGAAAAAGAAAGAGGAATTACAATCAATACAGCACACATTGAGTATTCTACTGAAGCGCGTCACTATGCACACGTAGACTGCCCAGGACATGCCGACTATGTTAAAAACATGATTACTGGTGCGGCACAAATGGACGGAGCAATCTTAGTTGTTAGTGCTTCTGACGGACCGATGCCACAAACACGTGAGCATATCTTATTAAGCCGTCAAGTTGGTGTACCTAAACTTGTTGTGTACATGAACAAAGTTGATATGGTAGACGACGAAGAATTACTTGAACTCGTAGAAATGGAAATTCGCGATTTATTAACTGAGTACGACTTCCCTGGAGATGATATTCCAGTTATTCGTGGATCTGCTTTAAAAGCACTCGAAGGTGATGAGAGCTATGAAGACAGCATCATCGAGCTTATGGAAGCAGTCGATACATACTTCGATAACCCAGTTCGTGAAACTGAGAAACCATTCTTAATGCCAGTTGAGGATGTATTCAGTATTACTGGACGTGGAACTGTTGCAACTGGACGTGTAGACCGCGGTACAGTTAAAGTTCAAGAAGAAGTTGAAATCGTTGGTATTAGACCAACACGTAAAACCGTTGTTACTGGTGTTGAAATGTTCCGTAAATTATTAGACCGTGCAGAAGCCGGAGACAATATTGGAGCATTATTACGTGGAATCACACGCGACGATGTACAACGTGGACAAGTGCTTGCTAAACCAGGAAGCGTTACACCACATACTAAGTTCCGTGGTGAAGTTTACGTATTAAGCAAAGAAGAGGGTGGACGTCATACCCCATTCTTCTCAAATTACAGACCACAATTCTACTTCCGTACTACAGATGTTACAGGTGTCATCGAATTACCACAAGGTGTTGAGATGGTTATGCCTGGCGACAATGTAGAAATGATTGTAGAACTTATTCACCCAATCGCTCTTGAACAAGGAACCAAGTTCTCTATCCGCGAAGGTGGACGCACCGTAGGTGCAGGCGTTGTTGCTGAAGTTACTAAGTAAGCAATCAAATTAAAATGTCAAAGGCCATAAAGTTAGGATCATATGATCTTCTATCTTTACGGCCTTTTTTTAAAACAGGACCTCAAAGTGCACAAACTAAACTATGACATGGAGGAATCGTAGATATGAAACAATATCCAACCGAAAACATTCGTAACATTGCAATTATCGGGCACCTCGGATCAGGAAAGACATCTCTCACAGAATCCTTGCTTTATGTTTCAGGTGCTATCGAAAAAAAAGGTGAAGTCGAAAAAAAGTCAACAGTTTCAGACTATTTGCCTGAAGAACACAACCGTTTAACATCATTATCAAGCAGTCTTATCCCTATTGAATGGGGAGATTACAAATTAAACTTTATCGATACGCCAGGTAGTGAAGAATTTGTTGGTGAAATCAATCAAGCATTGACGGTAGTTAAAGCCGCAATCCTTGTTATTGATGGAGCAAAAGGAATTGAGGTAGGAACAGAACGCCTTTGGATTGAGCTAAACAAACGCCATATTCCTACGATCATCTTCATTAACAAACTTGATAAAGAAAACATCAAGTTCGATGAACTCATCCAAGATATCCGCAACCGTTTTGGCAAACAAACTGTCCCTTTCGCATGGCCTATCGGTGAAGGTGAATCCTTTAACGGATATGTCGATTTAGTGAACGACGTTGCAAAAGTTTCCGATGGAACGCAATGTGTACCCACAGATATGCCAGACAACATGAGTGATATCGCTGCAGAAATGCGTGAACTCATAATCGAATCTGTTGCAGAAACATCTGAAGCATTGATGGAAAAATACTTTGAAGGTGAAGAACTTACAGAAGGTGAAATCCGCACAGGATTAAGACTCGGTGTACTAAGTGGAGACCTTAAACCAATCCTAGTAGGATGCGCTACAAAAACATTAGGTATTCGTACAATGCTCGATATGTTAGGAACTTTCTTACCAGCACCGAATGAACTTAAAGCAATGAAAGGTACTGATGTAGAGACTAAAGAAGAAGTAGAGCGGAAAACGAGTAATGATGAACCGTTTAGTGCGTATGTTTTCAAAACAACAGTCGATCCATTTATCGGTGCTGTAAACCTATTTAAAGTCGTATCAGGGACACTTAAATCCGGAAGAGAAGTTTTAGTTACAAACACTAAGAAAACCGAAAAAGTTAACCAACTCTTCACGTTGATGGGAAAAACACAAATCCCTGTTGATGAGCTTTCTGCAGGAGACATCGGTGCCGTTGCAAAACTTGACAGTATTTTCACTGGCGCAACGTTGTCCGATCCTAAAAAACCAATTCTATATACCCCCGCAGAAGTTCCATCAGCTACTATATACGTAGCGATTCAACCAAAGCATAAACAAGATGAAGACAAAATCTCTACAGCGTTACAACGTCTAAACATCGAAGATCCAACCTTTGAGGTAAAACGCAATAAAGAAACAGGACAATTACTCATTGGTGGACAAGGAATGACACATATCGGATTTATTTTAGACAAAATGAAAAACATGTTTAAAGTTGATGTCGATACATCAGATCAAAAAATCGTTTACCGTGAAACCATTAAGAAAATGACTCAAGCTCAAGGTAGACATAAAAAACAATCAGGTGGATCCGGACAATTCGGTGACGTTTGGATTCGTTTTGAACCACTTAATCCAAACGAACATAAATTTGAGTTTGCAGAAGAAGTCTTCGGTGGAGCTGTACCTAAAAACTACTTCCCCGCTGTTGAAAAAGGACTTATCGAAACATTAGAACACGGACCATTAGCTGGATTCCCAGTAATCGGTCTTAAAGCGACACTTTATGATGGTTCTTATCACGCGGTTGACTCAAACGAAATTTCGTTCAAGCTCGCCGCATCACTCGCTTTTAGAAATGCTATAAAGGAAGCGCAACCAACTGTTTTAGAACCCATTATGCGTGTTGAAATTACGGTGAAAGACGATTATGTAGGAGACGTTATGGGCGATATAAACAAACGCCGTGGACGTGTTCTCGGTATGGATCCAATTTCGGACGGTATTCAAAAAGTGTCCGCAGAAATTCCCGAAGCTGAAATCGTGAAATACACCATCGATTTAAAAGCGATGACGCAAGGTAGTGGGGCTTTCGTACGTGAGTTTGCCCGGTATGAAGAAGTGCCAGGAAATTTGATCGACAAAATTATTGAAGAGTACAAAAAAGACTAAATATAACGGTGTGCCACGCACACCGTTTTTTTATTGTATAAGCTATGATATAATGACTTGAACACAGTATATATTCTGAAAAAAAAACGAAAAAAAGGTATAATAACACCACAAGGAGTGAGCACTATGTTTATTGATACCCACGTTCATTTAAATAACCCAAAACTATATAAAGAACTCGATCACTATATCGCAAAAGCAAAGGCCGAAAACGTGAATGTCATGATTGTGATTGGATACGACCATGAAACCAATCAAAAAGCAATTGAAATCGCAGAAAAATATCCTTTTATATACGCGTCTATCGGTTACCATCCAACCATCGCAAAAGACATTCTTGAAAAAGACTTCACATTACTAGAAAAATTACTAAAACATCCTAAAGTTGTTGCTATTGGTGAATGTGGACTGGATTTTTACTGGGATAAAGACCACGTCAATGAGCAAATTAGTGTATTCAATAAACAGATTGAACTCTCTAAGCAATACCAACTTCCGATTGTGATACATATGAGAGACGCCACAGAAAAAACATATCTAACTTTGAAAGATAATACACCGGATAAAGGAATTATGCATTGTTATAGTGGCTCAAAAGAAATGGCCATTAAGTTTATTGATCTCGGACTCCATATTTCTCTTGGAGGACCCGTTACCTTTCTAAACGCAAAGACACCAAAAGAAGTCGCAGAAGTTGTGTCTTTAGATAATTTGCTTATTGAAACAGATGCACCTTATTTAGCGCCCCATCCTTATCGCGGAAAACAAAATGACTCCAGTTACTTACCACTGATCGCCCAAGCGATTGCGGATATAAAAGGTATCCCTATTGAAACCGTCGCCTTAAAAACGACTGAAAACGCGGTTAAACTATTTAATCTTAAGGAGAATGAATAATGAAAAAAATACTCGTACTACTTATGTTTTTTGCAGTTTTAACACTCTCAGCATGTGAATATTTATTCGATGCAAACGAAACACCTAAAATGTATTCAGAATCTGAAATCCGTGGCTTCATCGATGAAGCGCTTGATCAAAGAGATTCTGAAAATCTCTTAAATCTTACTGAAGAAGAACTAAATGATTTCATTGAAACATTACTCATTTCTACAACCCTAACCGAACAAGAGATTATACATTTAGTCGAGTCATATCTACCCAATGATTTAACACGCGGTGAACTAATTGACATCATTGAAGGGTTACTCCCAGAAGATCGTTATAACACAGTCTATGATTTAGAAGATTTCGAAAATGTTGTTACAAGTATGCTTGAAGATGTCGGTAAAAGTGTAGTTTACGTACAAACAACATCCGGAAGTGGATCAGGGGTTATTTACAAACGCAATGATAACACTTATTACGTTGTCACAAACCACCATGTCTTGCGTGAAGAACTTGAGAAATCTTCAGAAAGTCAACAAAATGTTAGTGTCTATTACGAACGCAATGGGTTATTAAATGTCATCGAAACGAGTGATACACGAATTATCGGTGGTGATGCAACAACCGACATCGCTGTCTTTAGATTTACATCGTTAAATCAAACCTTCCCAACCCTTAACTTTGGTGATTCATCCACAATTAAACCAGGACAATTCGTGTACGCGGTTGGAAATCCATTAGGATTCCAATATTACGGTACCGTAACGCAAGGTGTCATATCAGGAACAACACGCTATTATAACCCATTAAACGATGCATTTAACGCTGTAGTTATCCAGCATGATGCACCGATGAGTCCAGGAAACAGTGGGGGAGCATTAGTTAACTTAAACGGTGAAGTCATCGGGATTAACTTTGCGAAAATCGTCGATTCAGTGGCGAGTAATATCGGATTTGCGATTCCTTCAAACACCGTCCAAAGAATTGTTAATATATTAGAAGAACACGGTTCAATTAGTCGGCCATTCTTAGGAATTTCAGCGGATGTCTACTTCAACACCTGTAACGTAGAATTTGGAGTTTGCGTGAATGTTATAGCAGGTGGTGCTGCAGCCAATGCCGGATTACAAAATGGCGATGTGATTATCGGACTTAAACTAGAAGATTCATCTGAGTTTATTGAAATACTTAATTTTCACGACTTAAGAGAAGCAATTCTAAACCTTCAAGTTGGCGATCGTGTGATTATTCAATACACACGCAATGGTACTACATTTGAATCATCTCCAACCGAACTTGACGTCCATCCAGACGATCAATAAAAATCAATTTTATTCACTTGTATTTTAATGCCATTTACTATACAATGTTATAGGCGCAAAAAGGAGGAAACATTATGGCATTAACTGCAGGCATCGTCGGATTACCTAACGTAGGCAAATCTACATTGTTTAACGCAATTACGCAAGCCGGTGTGCTTGCGGCAAACTATCCATTTGCAACCATTGAGCCCAATGTAGGTATAGTTCAAGTTCCAGACGAAAGACTTTATGATATATCACGGATTGTTAATCCAAAAAAGATAGTACCAACAACATTTGAATTTACCGATATCGCAGGTCTTGTTAAAGGTGCAAGCAAAGGAGAAGGGTTAGGAAATCAGTTTCTATCCCATATCCGAGAAGTGGACGCTATAGTTCACGTAGTACGCTGTTTTGATGATTCTTCTGTCACACATGTTGATGGCACCATTAATCCAGTTCGAGACATAGAAACAATCGATATCGAGTTAATTTTTGCAGACTTAGAAATCATCGAAAAACGTTTACCTAAAATTGAGAAAAAAGCACAATTAAAAGTGGATAAGGATATCGAAAGAGAGTTTCAAATATTAAAACTCATTCATACACAATTGCTCGATAATCAACCAATCCGCTCACTCAACTTTAACGAAAATGATATTAAACTTATTAAAGGATACGGGTTTTTAACGTTAAAGCCTATGCTTTATGTATGTAACATCCCCGAACAAGATTTTATTCATAAAACCATCAATCATTATCAAAAATCGGTGATGGAATACGCCCAAAAGGAAAACGCACAAGTCATTCCTATAAGCGCAAAAATCGAAGCTGAACTAGCTGATTTAGATGATGTAGATAAGCAAGATTACTTTAACGAACTCGGAATCGATCAATCAGGACTTGATGAACTAATAACCCAATCCTATAAACGACTCAACCTAGAAACATTCTTCACCGCAGGCGAAAAAGAAGTGCGTGCATGGACTTTTAAAAAAGGCCTAACAGCACCAGAATGCGCAGGCATTATTCACAGTGATTTCCAACGCGGCTTCATTCGAGCTGAAACAATACATTACCATGATCTAATGTCACATCAATCAATGATTAAAGCAAAAGAAGCAGGAAAAGTACGTTCAGAAGGAAAAACCTATAAAGTCATCGACGGTGACATCTTGCTTTTCCGCTTTAACGTTTAGGAGGAACCACTATGTTTTTTGATTATGTAGCACTTACGTTCTTACTCTTTTTCATCACATTTTTCTTTGATGTATTTTACCGCTTTTTAAAACACCGAGAAATCACACCAAGAAAAATGTTTACCTTTAAAAAGGGCGGTTTATTTGAACACTATATCATTGTTTCAATCGTGCTAATCATAATTGTTACAACACAATTATTAACAGGCTTAAGTCCTTTTGATGATAATATCTTTTTCCGAATTATTAACCTTATAACATTTACATCCGTGTCCTTTATCTTTTTAGTTTTCATACTCGTATTTATTTTTTATTTCTTTATGGTCGTTTACGCTAAAATACGCAAAATAGAAGACCGACAAAACTTTTTAAGAACCCATACTCACCGCATCATAACAAGCGCATTTATAATTGCGGTAGTGTTTATTGGTTTTTGGTTAATCCAAGGAATTATCGAACTCATAAACTAAGCATGCCAAGCATGCTTTTTTTATGAAAATCATGCTATAATAAATATCGGGTGATAACAATGAACGCAACATTAATTTCAGTAGGAAACGAATTATTAAACGGAAAAACGATTAACACAAACGCGAGTTATATAGCTAAAAGTCTCCGTAGTTTAGGGATTATGGTTACCCGAACCATCACGATTAGCGATGAAGAAGAATGGATTTTTAAAACCCTTAAAGAGACCGAAGACAAGATTATTATCTTTACTGGTGGCCTCGGTTCAACGAGCGATGACTTGACAAAAGAAAGTGTGGCAAAGTTTTATAAATTAAAATTACAACTTCATCAAGAAAGTCTTACAAGAATTAAAAACCACTTTGCTAGATCAAACAACGAAATGCCTAAGGTAAATGAGAAACAAGCGTATTTCCCTAAAGAAGCGATTATTTTAAACAACGATTACGGCACAGCACCTGGTGCGATTATCCAACTTAAAGAAAGCACCATCGTACTTTTGCCAGGACCACCTCAAGAAATGAAACCGATGTTTAAATACGTGATGGCATTTTTAGAAGAACGTATCGATTACCGCTTCCATGAAGCGGGGTATCTAGTTGCTGGAACTAGTGAATCGGTAATGGAAGAAAAGCTTAAAGACTTTTATGCCAAACATTCAGAAGTACGAATTGCACCGTATGCCGGGTTAGGTGAAATTAGTTACTTAATGACATCGAAAGACGCATCAAAACTTGAAAAAGCTTTAGAAGACTTTAAAAAGCAGTTTTCTAAAAACATTGTTGGACCATACAATCAAACCCTTGAAGAGATTCTCGTAGAGAGACTCATTGCTCAAAATCAAACCATCAGTTTCGCAGAATCATGTACTGGTGGCATGATTGCATCAAGACTGATCAATGTTCCTAACGCCTCAAAAGTTATAAATGAATCATTCATACTATACTCTGATACCTCTAAAATGAAACACCTAGGCCTTCATCAAAGTATTCTTGAACGTTTTGGCGCTGTTAGTGCTCAATGTGTTTACGAACTAGCCTATCAACTCGCTCAAAGAACCGGTACAACCATCACCCTCAGCGTTTCAGGGATTGCAGGTCCTTCTGGTGGTACTCACAATAAACCGGTAGGTACAGTGTATTTCGGTGTCCATTATGAAGATAAAACAAGAACGTATCATAAAGTTTTTGTCGGTGACCGTGAAATGATTCGTAAAAAAGCGACTGCCTTTGGATTATATCTTCTTATTAAAACGATTAGTCATGAAGATATCGATTCATAAAGAAACTTTAAATGGTATAAAATGCTTACAATATAAACACCCAAGGGCAGAAAAACTACTTTTTTTACAACACGGTATCCATTCAAAAAAAGAAAATGTGATGAACTTATACGGAATCACGCTTGCAAAACTAGGCTATAACATCATCGCATTGGATGCTTATAAACATGGAGAACGGATTGAAGAACCCTTTATATCGAAAGAGGATGATCAATGCACATTAGAAACAATGGATGTCGTTAAACACACTGCGTATGATATTAAAGCAATCTACGAAAATCATTTTAAAGATAGGTATAAAACATTTGATTTTATCGGTATCTCCATGGGTGGTATGATTGCATATTACCTTTCTACAATTACAAAACATATCGATCAGTTAGTAGCGTTAATTAGCAGTCCTCAATTTTTAGAAACTGCTAACTATGTATTTCCACTAAAACGGCAACAAGTCCATCAAGAACAAAGTCAAAACGTTATAAAAGAGCTTAAAAATATCGATCCAAGTACACGAACAGAACACATGCACTTTCATCGCTTGATTATGTTGAATGGAAAGCATGATAACGTGATTCCTACAAACCAAAGTCAACGGTTTTATGAAGACCACCCTGACCTTCCGATTATGTTCAAACTCTACGACACAGATCATAAGGTTAATCAAGCCATGTTTGAGGATTTGCAAGACCTATTAAAAGAGAGTTTTAGGAGTTGAAAAATCAACTCCTTTTCTATTGCATTCTAAATAATTGATGCTATAATATACTCGTATGCGAATATGAGTATATGAGGTGTAAAAATGATTAAAAGTAGCCAGATATTTAAACTATTATCCGATGAAACACGTCTTAGATTAGTGCTTGCACTAGCGATGAATGAATACTGTGTATGTGAACTTGTAGGAATGTTAAACATACCACAACCGAAGATTTCTAAACATCTTGCCATGTTAAAATCTGAAAGCATTGTACAATCACGGCGAGAAGATAAATATATTTTTTATACATTGAATGATACTTTTCCGATGCTTTCAAACATCGTTGAAACAGTGCTTAAACACGAAACTGAAAATCCCATCATTATCAAGGATATAAAAGCACGAGAAACAATTCAGTCTCAAAAAGAATCAGGACTTAAAATTGTCTGTTTATAGAAGGAGAGAACACCATGATCGATGTATTATATGAGGCACTAATCTTTTTAGTCAATTATTTATTTTATCCAGGTGAAGAAGGTGTTTTCTCAATCCGAAGAATACTCTCTCTTTTTATCGCGTTTAGCGTTTCAGGGGCGATTGTAGTATTCATGTCTCAAGGCGCAATATTAAAATACTTCGGTGCAGAAACGAAAAAAACCACCGCATACCTAGTCGCTTCAGTTTCAGGAACAATTCTCGCGGTTTGCTCGTGTTCAGTGCTCCCGATGTTTGCAAGCATCCGTAAAAAAGGTGCTGGACTTGGACCGGCAATGGCATTTTTGTTCTCAGGACCCGCGATTAACATTTTAGCAATCACGATGACATTAGAACTTATCGGCATTGATATCGGTATTTTTAGAATTATTGGCGCTATAGTACTAGCATTAGTGATCGGTATCACAATGCACGTACTATTTCATAAACAGGAATCACAAAACACGAGTGAAACATTTCAAGTTATACCTGAAGATAACGAACGAAAACCATGGCAAACCGGCTTATTCTTAGCTACATTAGTTGCCATCCTTATTTCCGGTGTAAGAAACCCGATATTTACGATTCTCTTTCTTGTGTTTTTGCTTATTCAATGGGTTCTATATTTCACAAAAGATGATTTATATGAATGGCGTTATGCCACATTTGACCTTATTAAAAAAATCGTACCACTATTTTTAGTCGGTGTCTTCTTAGCCGGAATATTACACAGCCTACTCACTGAAGAATTTTTAGCTTCTTTAGTAGGAACAAACGCATTTTCGTCAAACATATATGCAAGTCTCTTTGGGGCAACTATGTACTTCGCGACATTGAGTGAAGTCCCTATCGTTAACAGTTTAATTGATTTAGGTATGCATAAAGGACCTGCATTAGCACTATTACTGGCTGGTCCTTCAGTGAGTATACCGAATATGGTTATTATAGGAAAAGTAATCGGAGTCAAACGAACCCTTGCTTACATAAGTTTAGTTATTTTACTTTCAGCAAGCGTTGGTTTAATCGCCGGTTTCATCATAGGATAAGGAGGAAAATAAGATGCTTATAAAGATACTAGGCAAAGGGTGTAAAAAATGTGCATTACTAGAAGAGAATACAAAAAAAGCATTACAAGAACTCGGCATCGAAGCTACCATCGAAAAAGTGACCGACATCGATGAAATTGCTAATCTCGGTGTTTTACAAACACCTGGACTCATTGTTGATGGAAAAATTAAACTCGCTGGAAAAATAGCCACAACACAAAAAATCAAAAAACTTTTATCGTAATTTTTTCACAGTAAAAAACCCGTCTTATTGTTTACAATCACTAGATGCTGTGATATAATACTTTACCGTGAGTTTAAAACTCATCCTTGCTGTTTTTACAGCCAGTAGACCATAAGGAGGATTAAGATGACAAAATACGAAATCATGTACATTATTCGTCCTACGCTTGAAGAAGAAGCCCGTAAAGCATTGATTGAAGAACTCAATACAATCTTTACATCACGCGATTCTGAAGTGCGTAAGGTTGATGAATGGGGAATGCGTGACTTAGCGTACGAAATCGAAAAGCATACTAAAGGATACTACGTTGTTCTTGAAGTGACTGCTACCGAAGAAGCCCGCGCTGAATTCGACCGCATTGCGCGTATTCGTGAAAACGTTCTACGCTATTTAATTATTAAAGATGTTCGATAGAAAGGTGATAGTATGATTAACCGAGCGATTTTAGTCGGAAGATTAACCAAAGATCCTGAACTAAGACATACTGCAAATGATATTCCCGTCGCTACATTTACACTTGCTGTTAACCGTCCATATTCAAACCAAAGCGGTGAAAGAGAAGCTGATTTCATACAATGCGTTGTATGGCGTCGCCAAGCAGAAACCGTGGATAAGTTCCTTTCTAAAGGAAGTTTAGTGGGCGTCGAAGGACGTATTCAAACGCGTTCTTACGATGATCAAGATGGTAACCGCAAGTATATTACAGAAATCGTTTGTGATTCTGTGCAGTTTTTAGAAACTAAAGCGATGAGTGAAAATCAATCGAACGATACAACAACCCGTTCAGAGACAAGTAAACCGAAACCAAAAGACGATATCGTTTCCGAAGACGATTTACCATTTTAAAAGGAGGAATAATACATGGCAAGACCTAATACATTTCGTAAACGCCGTAAAAAAGTGTGCTTTTTCACTGAAAATAAAATTAAACACATTGACTATAAAAACGTAGATATGTTAAGACGCTTCGTTTCAGACCGTGGTAAAATCTTACCAAAACGTGTTACAGGAACGAAAGCTGGATATCAAAAAGAACTTAGTGTTGCAATTAAACGCGCACGCCATATGGCTTTACTACCATTTGTTAAAGACTAAAACAGAATACGCCTTTAGAGGCGTATTTTTTTTGATATAATAGAGTTGGAGGTGTTCATATGGAAATCTTGCATAAAGACAAGGCTCACATCGATAAACTAAGTGAGTTTATGTATCGCTTAACCGATGAAGATAACAAAAAAGATATTGTAGAAGCCTACCAAGATACCATTAACAATGTTCGTCCAATAGATTTATTTTACGTAAAGATGTACCGTGAAAAATCTCAACGTTCACCTAAAGTGATTAAAGAGACAGCGAATAAATTTGTTAATGTGTTTTATAAATCACTTTCAAAATACGCATTAACAGAACATCCTCATCCATTTTTTGATGGATTATTAAAAGAAAATGAGGCAATTATCAAACATTTAGAAGGACTCAAGAAATACTTTAAAGGCGACACGATAGAAACGTATCAGGAACCGTTGCTTAAAGGGTTAGAAAAATGCTTAGAGTTTGAAAAAAAATGGTTAAAAAAAGAAAACATACTTTTTCCAAACATAGAAGCAAGCGTGCCCTCTCATAAACCATTAGATGTGATGTGGAGTCTACATGATGATGCGCGAACACAACTTAAGCACCTTATTAAGTTATTTACCAAAAAACCTTTAGATATTAAAACAATCAAACCTTTAATTGGGACATATTATTACTTGATCTATGGTATTATCCAGAAAGAATCCTTAATTTTATTCCCCGTCGCAAGTAAAATATTGGATGACTCAAAACTCGACAAAATGTTTAAAGAATCCTTTCAATTTGGCTTTACGTTTGTTGAAATTCAGCCACCTTTAGAAAAAAACGCTATAAAAGATAAGCTTCGTGAGAATGTTTTTAGAGTTCCTAACGGACAACTCGATTTTAAACAACTCGATTTAATGTTAAATCATTTACCTTTAGACATAACCTTTGTAGATAAGGATGACCGTGTTGCATACTTCAATACAACAGCACACCGTCATTTCCCAAGAAATCCTTCAGTTATCGGACGTTTGGTTGAACATTGTCATCCCCCTAAAAGTGTCGACACTGTTAAGAAAATTGTTCAATCCTTCAAAGAAGGCACAAAAGATGAAGCGGAGTTTTATATTCAGTTTAAGGATAAATTTTTGTATATAACATATTACGCTGTTCGAGATGATAACAACGATTATCAAGGAGTTCTAGAAGTTTCTCAAGATGTTACACATTTGCGTAATCTTAAAGGTGAAAAAAGGTTACTTGATTGGTAAAAAAAATCCTGCAATTTGCAGGATTTATTCATAAATCGGTTTTAGTTTTACCATTAAGTAGATAAACGGTGTATCTAACATAGCCACTAAAAGTTTAATGACATAGGTTGTAATTATAATATCCCATAAAATATGACTAGGTACCAAACCTAAAAACGCAATAGGAACAAAGATAATAGTATCTACTAATTGACTGATTGCGGTTGACCCAACATTCCTTACATACAGCAATTTTGGACTTGATAAACGATGTTTAATTTTTTGAAATAGATACACATCGAGTAATTGACTAATTAAGTATGCAATAATACTCCCTAAAGCAATCCTAGGAATTAATCCAAAGATTAATGCCAAAGCATCTTGAACTGGTTGATTATCAGAAATCGCTTCAAACTGGAGTGCGACTTGCATAATAATAACCGTAGATAATAGAGTGAAAAAACCGATATAAACCGCTTTTTTTGCTTCTTTTATCCCGTATTTTTCATTCAAAAGATCCGTGGCTAAAAAGAGCGTACCAAACATAATATTACCAAGCGTTGCAGTAAGGGTAAAAATCTCAACCATTTTAACCACCTGAATATTTGCAATCACAGTTCCCATTGCAATCCAAGCGAATAAACCGACTTTTCCAAATACTTTGTAACAAAGCGCAATCATAATAAAATTGATGATTGCGAAAATGAACCATATAAACTCATTACTCATAATAGCCTCCTAGTTTTGATATCGCAGGATGGTTACGAACTGCGGGATACTTGCGTATTTTAGCGAAACTATCGAGGTTTGTCAAGACTTTATTTAAAACGATTGAAACAAGTTTTAAAGCCACAATGATTATGGTATAATATGATAAGCAAAGTGCATTACGAGGGGTGAATACGATGCATCGAACACTGATGATAGTATCTGCAGTTGTCTTCACGCTATGGATAGTTTTACTAATCGTTTTTATGCAAAACACGAACATGGTCTTAGTGCTCGTCGTTTTTGCGTTGCTGTATACATTTAATGCAGTATTTTATATTATGTACTTTAAAACGAAGAATCAAACCTTAAAACAGTATAGTAGTACGTTAGATGAGAAAGAAAAGTTATTAGAACGTAAAGAGCAAATCGAACAAAAACTGATTAAAGAAATCCCGACGGGTATTGTGATTATTAATGAACTTTTTGATATCGTTTGGGCTAATGAAAAAGCGAAAGAAATTTTTCAAAACAATTTATTATCCAGAAATCTTTCATTAATTCATAAACCACTAAAAGAGTTTCTTACTTCAAACGAGAGACCGAAGCAAGTAGTAATGAAAATTTATGAAAATCATTATGATATCATTTTCGATGATCGTCTTAATACACTATATTTTTATCAAGTTTCTGAACGTGAAGAAGTTAAACGATTTAACTACGAGTACACAGATGTCGTAGGGGTCATTCATTTAGATAATCTTGAAGACTCAGTATCGGTTCTCGATGTACAAGAAAAAAGTGAAGCACAAGGACAATTTTTAGGTGCGTTAGATCAATGGGCGGAAGAGTTCGGGTTTTATTTAGCACCGATTAGTATTTCGAAAAGTATTGTATTTATGCATCGTAAAGACTTACTAGCCGTAATCGATAAACAGTTTCAAGTTATTGAGCGTATATCTGAAATATCAAAAGAATATGAGTTGATGGTTACCATGAGTGGTGGCTTTGCGTGTGCGAATATCCCGCTTAATCAACTCGGAGAACTTGCGGAATCAGCACTGGATTTAGCGTTAAGTCGCGGTGGGGATCAAGTCGTTATCAACGTGACAGGAGAACCTCTTAAATACTTTGGTGGAAACTCGAATACGCAAGAGAAACGCACACGGATCTCTAGCCGTTTAAACGCACAAAAGTTAGCAATGTTGTTTGAAGAAGCCGAAAATGTTTATATCGTTCCTCACACGTTCCCGGATACTGACGCTTTAGGGGCATGTATTGGTGTTTTAAAAATGGCATTAGCGATGAAGAAGAAAGCGTATATTGTTTTAAACTTCAATGAACTCGATAAAACGGTTCGTAAAATATTACAGCTTATGGAATATGAGTATGTTGGTTTACTTGAGTACTTTATTAGTGTTGATGAAGCTTTAAATGAAGCTCATCGTGAGGATTTATTAGTTTTAATCGATCATCATTCATTCGGACAAGCGCTTGATGAGAGACTATTTAATAAACTGCCACATCGCGTGATTATCGATCATCATCGTAAGTTAAGTGACTTTATACCCGATGCAAGATTGAGTTATATTGAGCCTTATGCTTCAAGCTCTACTGAGCTCATCGTTGAGATGATAAATGTATTCGGTTATGAAACAACCGTTAATCCTTTTGAGGCTACAGTAATGCTGTCGGGGATTATTGTTGATACAAACAACTTCATGTATCGTACAGGTGCAAGAACATTTGAAGCTGCAGCGATACTAAGAAAATATGGTGCTGATACGTTTAAAGTTAAGACAATCTTACGCGAATCATTAAAAGATATCCAAGTTAAATCACAGTTATTAACGTTAGCGGAAGTCGTAAAAAAGCGTTTCTCTATCGTGATCGTACCAGATCATATCGATATTTCAAGAACGTTACTTGCGCAAGTTGCGGACGATCTTTTAGATATCGATAATATTGTAGCGGCTTTTGCGATTGGGAAACTCACGAGTTCATCAATTGGCATTAGTGCACGAAGTTTAGAAGGATTTAATGTTCAAGTCGTTATGGAAAAATTTGGTGGTGGTGGACATTTAAACAATGCTGGTGCCCAAATCGAAACAACCGATGTTAATAGTGTTAAAAAGGATTTAGTCGATTATTTAGAAAATGCGATACAGGAGGAAAAACCCATGAAGGTGATTCTAAAAAAAGATGTTAAAAACAAAGGCAAGAAAGGCGAAGTAATTGAAGTCGCTCCAGGATACGGCAATTATCTTCTAACAAGCAAACAAGCGATTGAGGCAACACCGGAAAACATGCAGATTATTGAAGATGAAAAGAATCAACTTAAAGCGCAAGAAAAAGCTGAGTTAGAAGCAATGAATGAATTAAAACAACGCATTGATTATCGTGCTGTAAAACTACCAGTAAAAATTGGAGAAAAAGGGAAGTTCTACGGAAAAGTCAGTACTAAGCAAATTGCCGATGCCTTAAAACAACAACATAATATTGAAATTGATAAACGCAAGATACAGTTGGATCAAACTATCGATGCTTTAGGAACATATAAAGTTCACGTTAAACTCCATAAAGACGTTATCGCAACGTTCGAACTACTCATCGTAGAAGCTTAATATGGAAGAACGTATGGTACCACATAACCTCGAGGCTGAGCAAAACGTACTCGGGGCTGTGTTCATTGATCCGAACACTGTAAAAATTCTTGCGGATAAACTCGATGTAAACGATTTTTATAACCGTCGTCACCGTATTATATATGGGGCAATATTAGAGCTTTATAAAGAGAAGATTGAAATTGATTACACAACCTTAATCGATCGTATCGAAACAACCGAACTTATCGTGGATGCTGGTGGGTCAGATTATATTTTAGGGCTATCAGATACAACACCATCAATTGTTAACTTAGAACATTATATTAATATTGTTAAAGATAAAGCGATCGTTCGCAACATGATTGAAGTGGCAAAAGACATTGCGAATGAAGGTATGAAAGCTGCAGATATGGTTTCGTTTATCGACGAAGCCGAGCGACGTGTTTTCAATGTTTCTAAAACCCGTCGTACGACAGATTTTATTTCAATTGAACAAGCCACAAATGAGGTTATTGCTAAAACAGAAGCGGCTAAAAACAAAGAAGGTGTTCTCTTAGGCCTCGATACAGGGTTTAATGAAATTAATAATTATATTTTTGGTCTTCAACCGAGTGAGCTGTATATTATCGCTGCACGTCCATCTATGGGTAAAAGTGCGTTTGCTTTAAATATTGCAACAAATGTAGCAAAAACAAAATCACGACCTTACGTTGCTTTTTTCTCACTAGAAATGGGTGTTGACCAATTAGTGAGTCGGATGTTATCGAGTGAGGCTAACGTTAAATCAGGTCGTTTACGCACAGGGGCATTAGAAGCACTTGAATGGCAACAAATTCAAGTTGCAAGCAACCGTTTATCGAATTTAAACATTGTATTTGATGACTCAGGAACTGTGAAAGTTACTGATTTAAGGCAAAAGTGTCGAAAGTTAGCACAAGAAAGTAAACTAGATTTAGTCGTTATTGACTACCTTCAACTCTTATCTGGTTCAGGAAACCAAACGAACCGTGTTCAAGAGGTCTCAGAAATATCAAGAACACTTAAAGAACTAGCTAGAGAGTTGAAAATTCCTGTTATCGCACTTTCACAATTATCCAGAAGTGTTGAACAACGTACTGATAAACGTCCAATCCTTGCAGATTTACGAGAATCGGGATCTATCGAACAAGATGCCGATGTTATTTTCTTCTTGTTTAGACCGGATTATTACGAGAATGACCCGAAGAAATTCACCGACGAGGTTCAAGTTATTATCGCTAAAAACCGTTCGGGTGCTGTTAATACTGAAGGAATTAAACTGATCTTTAAAAAGCAATATAGTAAGTTTAGAGATCGTCGCTTATCTTCTGATTCTACCGAATACGATGATGATATGGAAGATCTTGATTAACACGCTTTGAAGCGTGTTTTTTTTAGGATTAAGTGTCGCAATTTTTAGCGAGCAGTGGTATAATATGTCGGTGTGAAATATTAAAGACATGGTGATGCATATGATTAGACGAAATCATCGAAAAAAACCGATGAAAGTAAAGATTGATTTAACCGAAGGAAATATACTTAAAAAATTATTAATCGTTGCTATACCTATGCTACTAACAAGTCTTGTTCAAATGCTTTACAATTTAACAGATATGTTTTGGGTAGCACGGGTTAATCGCATTGGGCTAGACCCTACAGTCGCGGTATCAGCGGTAGGTACTGCAGGTTACTACATGTGGTTTGGATTTGGACTTATACTCATCGCTAAGGTTGGTGTCAGTGTAAAGGTTAGTCAAGCCGCAGGTAGAAACGATGCAGAACGGGTTAATACTATTGCGACAAACGGTTTAATAGCGATGGCCATTATGGCACTCATTTTTACGATTTATGGGGTCTTTTTTAATCACCATTTTGTCGGTATTTTTAAAATTGATGAACCTGAAGTTGTGGCGGGTGCTATGCGATATATGCGGATCGTTACAACAGCAGGGATGGCGTTTTTCCTTGTTAATATGTTTAACGGGGTATACGATGGCTTAGGAAAAACCATAAATACGTTCTTTATTACAGGATCCGGATTAATTCTTAACATGGTTTTAGACCCGATATTAATTTTAGGATTAGGATTAGGTATTAACGGTGCAGCGATAGCAACGGCTTTTTCTCAAACGGTAGTATTATTAATTTACATAGTTATATACCATTCACCTAAAAGACCAGCGATTATCTCATTTAAAAAATACTTTTCACCTAAAGAAATAAAAAATATAATTGTCTTAGGATTACCGGTGGGTATTCAAAGTATGTTAATGACATCGATATCCATTGTTTTAGGTATTATGGTTGCACAGTATGGTGCATCTATTATGAGCGTGTCCCGTATCGGTAGTCAAATAGAAGCTTTAAGTTGGATGATTGCTTCAGGGTTCCAAGTTGCCTTAGCATCCTTTGTTGGGCAGAACGTTGGAGCAGGACAATTCTCGCGGGTTAAAGATGGGTATATTACGAGTATGAAAGTACTTATCCCATATGGACTTGCGGTAAATGCAATCCTATTTTTTGGCGCACGACCATTATTTTCAATGTTTATTAGTACGCAACCAACCTTAGATCAAGGGATTACATATTTAAGAATCTTAAGTCTTTCTCAACTCTTTATGATTCTTGACATGGTTACCGCAGGAGCCTTTAACGGTTTTGGGAAAACATATATTCCTTCGGCGATACAAATTGTCGGAAACGCACTTCGTATTCCCCTTGCGATTATCCTCAGCGGTATGTTGATACCTGAAGTTAATGGAATATGGTGGGCGCTTAATATTAGTTCAGTCTTTAAAGGTACTGTCTTATTTATACTCTTCTTATTCTTTATCATCCGTCTGAATAAACGGATTAAAAGTCAAGAAGTTGAAAATTATGGAACAGTATAATATAATAATGTCCGGAGTGATAACATGAAAGATCGTTTAGATAAAATCGTCGAGCGATATGAAGAGATTACAAAGTTGTTAAGTGATCCTAATATCGTTAACGACATAAAGCGTTTAACCGCTTTAAGTAAAGAACAAAGTAATTTAGAAAAAACCGTCACAACATACAAGGAATACCTCGATACAGAACAAACGATTAAAGATTTAAAACAACTGACTAAAGATGAAGATGAAGAAATACGTGAGATGGCAGCAGCAGAGTTAGAAGAAAACAAAGAAAATCTTGGTCATCTCGAAGAAAAACTAAAAGTATTGCTTATTCCAAAAGATCCTAATGATGATAAGAACGTTATTATCGAAATTCGTGGTGCAGCCGGTGGTGATGAAGCCAATATTTTCGCCAGCGATCTTTACAGAATGTATATTAAATATGCTGAAACCAAAAACTGGAAAGTTGAACTGGTTAATACGGTTGATAACGAAGCCGGCGGTTTCAGTCAAGTTGAGTTTACCGTTTCAGGAGACAATGTTTATTCTTTACTAAAATACGAATCTGGAGCACATCGAGTTCAACGTGTTCCTCAAACTGAATCGCAAGGCAGAATTCATACTTCTACCGCGACTGTACTCGTCTTGCCTGAGGCTGAAGACGTTGATGTAGAGATGAATATGGCTGATTTACGTATTGACACCTACCGTTCTAGTGGATCTGGGGGTCAAAGTGTTAATACGACAGACTCAGCCGTGCGTGTCACACATTTACCTACTGGTATAATCGTTACTTGCCAAGATGGGAAAAGCCAACACGAGAATAAAGCAACAGCCCTAAAAGTCATGCGTGCAAGATTACACGATAGAGTTCTTCAAGAAAGAATGGAAAAAGAAGGTGAAGAGCGTCGTAGTAAACTCGGTACTGGAGACCGCAGTGAAAAGATTCGTACCTATAACTATCCACAAAATCGTATCACAGATCACCGTATTGGTTATACCATCCAACAATTAGATCGTGTCATGGAAGGTAAATTAGAACCTGTAATCGATGCGCTTGTCGCTGAAGAGTTGAAGCGCAAACTGTCTGGTGAGTAATCAAAGGAGAATGGCTATGCCAACGTATCAAGAAGCTTTAAAAATTAATGAACAATACGCCCTTGATAATGATAAAGAACCAAGTGCTGTTAAAATACTATTGTTGCATTTTTCGAAACTTAGTAGTTCACAACTTATCGAAAAATTCACTGAAGAAATGGACCATAACACGTACCAACACTTTTTAAAAGCAGTAGATCAGTACATTATTAAGAATCGCCCAATACAGCATATTACTGAGACTGAGCATTTTTATGGTTATCAGTTTTATGTTAATCATCAAGTGCTTATCCCACGGTTTGAAACAGAAGAACTCGTTGGCTATGCCTTAGATTTTAAAAAAACGTATTTTGGTGATAACCCAATCTCTTTAATTGACTTAGGGACGGGTTCTGGATGTTTAGCAATTACCCTTAATTTAGAAGATCCCTCGATTAAATCAGAGGGCACAGATATAAGTGAAGAAGCCGTAAAAATTGCTAAGCAAAACGCTAAGAAATTAAATGCCAACGTAACCTTTTATCAAGGTGATTTATATAAACCAATAAATGGTAAAAAGTACGATATGTTAATTTCAAACCCCCCGTATATTCCCAATAATGAAGAGGTTGAGCCTATTATTAAGGATTATGAACCTCACATCGCATTATTTGGCGGGGAAGATGGTCTCGATTATTATCGTGCAATTTTAAAAGATGCTGAAAACTATCTTAATGATAAATATATAATCGCTTTTGAGCATGCCTACGATAAAGCAAAGGCAATAAAAAAACTTTGCAAGAAATACTTAAAAGATATTCGTATCATACAAAAGAAAGACATGCAAGGTCATGACCGTATGACATTTATTTTTAAAGAGGAATAAAAAAATTATATATATCTATATATATAAAAAGCGTGTCTGCTTGACACCTTTTTATTTTGTATGGCATAATAACACAAGTTAGGAGGTAATCCATGAAAAGACTCGTTATAGTAGAATCACCAAGTAAGTCAAAAACAATCAAGCAATACCTCGGTAATGATTATGAAGTATTATCCTCAAAAGGCCATATCCGTGATCTATCAATCTCGAATGTTGGAGGTCTAGGACTGGATATCGAGAATAATTTTACACCTAAATATGACATTATTAAAGATAAAGAAAAAACCGTAAGAGACTTGAATAAAGCAGCTAAAAAGGTTGATGAAATCTATCTAGCTACTGACCCGGATCGTGAAGGTGAAGCCATAAGCTGGCATTTACAAGAGGTTTTAACAACGAAAGATAAGCCGATCAAACGCGTGATTTTTAACGAAGTTACAAAAAGCGCAGTGACTGAGGCTTTTCAGCAACCGCGTGATATCGATTTAGCGTTAGTATCAAGTCAAGAAACGCGTCGTATTTTAGATAGGATTATCGGGTTTAAACTCAGCAAGCTACTTCAAAATAAAATAAAATCAAAATCCGCGGGTAGAGTGCAAAGTGCAGCGTTAAAAATTCTCGTTGAACGCGAAAAAGAAATCGATGCGTTTACACCAGAAGAGTATTGGAGAGTTAAAGCGATTTTCGAGCAATTTGAAGCAGAACTGGCCCGCGTTGATAAACGAAAAGCGAAGCTTACAAACGAAGCAGAGACAACTAAATTAATCGCTACGTTAGGTAAAACTTTTACGATTGATCAAGTAAGATCACGAGAACGTAAGCGCGCAGCAAAACCACCATTCACAACATCTTCACTACAACAAGAAGCATCGAATAAGCTAAATTTCACAGCACAAAAAACAATGTTAATCGCACAGCGCCTCTACGAGGGAATCGAGTTAGCCTCTGAAACAGTAGGGTTAATCACTTATATGAGAACGGATTCTAATCGCTTGAGTGATACATTTGTTTATCCTGCTAAAAGTTATATTGAAGAAACATATGGTAAAGAATATGTTGGTACAAAGTCACGCCATAAACATAAAAAGAATATTCAGGATGCGCATGAAGCGATTCGACCCACAGCAATTAAGTATCATCCAGATAAGATAAAAACGTATTTATCAAGAGATGAGTTAAGACTTTACACATTGATTTATCAACGTGCAGTGGCATCTTTAATGCGCTCAGCGCGTATTAATACCACGACTATCTTTTTGAACAACGCAAATACCGTCTTCAAAGCACGCGCACAAGAACTCACATTTGACGGTTATTTAAAAGTGTATGGAAAATACGAAAGCCTTGAACTTAAACAACTACCAGAGCTAAAAGAAGGAAATACGCTAGAAGCAAAATCATTTAATCCTTCTCAACACTTTACTCAACCACCGGCACGCTTTACAGAAGCAACACTCATTAAGGAGATGGAAGAACTCGGTATTGGGAGACCTAGTACGTATTCGCAAACCATATCTACCCTTAAAAACCGTAAATACGTCACTATAGAAGAAAAGAAATTCATGCCTACGGATCAAGGAAAACTCACTATCGAGAAACTAGATGGATTCTTTAGCCAGATTATTAACGTCGATTACACCGCTAAAATGGAAAATATACTCGATGATATCGCACAAAATAAAGAAGAACAAACGGTTATAATTTCAAACTTCTATCACACGTTTATTCCATTAGTTGACAAAGCGAATCGTGAGATGGAAAAAACAGCACCGAAAACAACGGGCGAAACATGTCCGAAATGTGGTAAAGAAATGGTTTACCGTGAATCAAGGTACGGAACATTCGAAGCATGCAGTGGGTATCCGGATTGTAAATACATTAAACCGAATGGCGATAAACCAGAACCGCCTAAAAGCACAAACCTAAAATGCCCTAAATGTCAAAAAGGAACCATTGTAGAACGCGTTGCTAAAAGAGGAAAAAGCAAAGGCAATAGTTTCTACGCGTGTGATAATTTCCCTAAATGCAAGCATATATTATCTGGGAAACCAACGCATGAACACTGTCCTAAATGCAACAACTTAATGGTAGAAACAGAAGATGGAACGATTCGTTGTGATGACCAAAAAACCTGTGGCTTTGTGCAAAAACCATAAGTGGTCAATCCCTTTAGAGTTTAAATAGTACCTTATTATCGTGATATTGTAGCTTACTTAAACTTTAGTGAAACAAAGAAATAATTGAGCTTCAAAACATTGACACAAAAAAATGATTGTGGTATTATTAAGGTGCGACTGAGAAGTCGCGACTTATCCCTTACATAGCATGGTGAATAATTTTTTATTCACACATCCCCTTCCTTAATCCGCCGAGAGGCGGATTTTCCCTTTTTATAGGAATATCCTTTTTAAAGCACGCGTTTTTATGGTATAATGGCCTGTGATAAAATGAAAGAATGGTGTAATTATGGGATTCATTAAAGAGTTATTTCAATCAAAAAAACGTAAAGAAAAAGCACAAAAATATAATATTGGTATGAAAAAAACACGCCAGAGCGTGTTTAATCAGCTTGATGAATTATTACAAAAAAACGTTAAAATTACAGACGAATTATTTGAAGATATTGAAGAAATATTTATTATGGCGGATATTGGTGTTAATACCGTTATTTCCATGGTGAATCATTTACGAGAGAATGTCGAAGTTAATAATGTAAAAAATGCGGAAGACTTAAAAGAGATGATTGTCGAAGAAATGTTTAAACGTTATGTTAAAGAAGATATCGTCGATACGAACCTTGACACTGAGCATAATCTTGCTGTCTTATTGTTTGTCGGTGTAAACGGAGTAGGTAAAACAACTACAATCGGAAAAGTCGCACATCTTTTAAAACAAAAAAATAAACGAGTTATGATGGTTGCGGGGGACACTTTTCGTGCTGGTGCAATCAATCAATTACGTATTTGGAGCGAACGGGTTGGGTGTGACTTTTATGAAAAAGCACCAGGTTCTGATCCATCTAGTGTAATGTTTGAAGCAATACAATATGCTAAAAAAAATAATATTGATGTCTTGCTTTGTGATACCGCAGGACGATTGCAAAATAAGAAGAATTTAATGAATGAGTTATCAAAAATACATCGTGTTATTGGTCGTGAGATAGAAGACGCACCACATGAGACACTGTTAGTCATCGATGCTACAACAGGTCAAAACGGTTTGAGTCAAGCAAAGATTTTCAATGAAGTCACAACACTAACCGGCGTGATTTTAACTAAACTTGATGGCACCGCTAAAGGTGGTATTGCTCTTGCGGTAAAAGATACACTTAATATACCGATAAAAATGATTGGTTTAGGGGAAAAACTAGAAGACCTTGAGTATTTTGATATCGAGGAATATATTTACGGATTATTTGCGGATATCGTCTAATGGAAACTTTAGAACGCCATCACGAAATCGTTGAGTTATATGAAAGATATTATCCCCTTTTAACCATAAAACAGCAGAATGTTTTAGAGTACTACTATATTGATAACTATTCGTTAAGTGAAATTTCTGAACTCAATCATATCTCGCGTAATGCAGTGCATGATTTGATTAAACGCACAGTAAGTAAACTATATGATTATGAACGAAAGCTTAAGTTAAACCAAAAAAGAAATGCGCGATTAAAACTAATCGATGCATTACAAAACGCATCAACAGATGCGGAGATTAAGCAATTATTAGATGAACTAGAGAAGGTGGAAACAGATGGCATTTGATCAACTATCCGATCGCTTGCAAATGGCGCTACGCCGAATGACAGGTAAAGCACGATTAACCGATAATGATATTGAGGAAATGATGCGTGAAATACGCTTGAGTTTACTTGAAGCAGATGTCAACTTTAAGGTTGTTAAAACATTTACTCAAGAAATTAAAGAGAAGGCGCTAAACGAAAAAATCTTGAAGGGACTAAACCCTTCACAACAAGTCGTTAAAATAGTACACGAGGCTTTAAAGGATTTACTTGGGGGAGAAACCAGTGTTTTCACTTTAAAGTCACAAGGAACGACGACATTAATGCTAACGGGGTTACAAGGTTCAGGTAAAACCACAACCGCAGGAAAACTCGCGAATTTTGTACGTAAACACCATAAAGTTAAACCGTTACTCGTCGCGCTTGATATTTACCGTCCTGCTGCGGTTGAACAATTAAAAACCATTGGTCAACAACTTGATATCGAAGTTTTTGAAAAAGGAATTAACGTAAAACCACTCGAGATTGCAAAAGAAGCACTGCAGTTCGCTTCAGAGAACAATTATAATTTCATTGTTTTTGATACCGCCGGAAGACTCCATATCGATCATGAGATGATGGATGAAATTCAAGAACTAAAAAACGGTATTAAACCCGATGAAATCTTTTTAGTACTCGATGCAATGACAGGTCAAGACGCTGTAAGCGTTGCAGATCACTTCCATACATCTTTAGGCATTACCGGAAGTATAATCACTAAACTTGATGGTGATACTAGAGGTGGTGCAGCGCTATCGTTAAGAAAAGTCACTGATGTCCCTATTAAATTTATGGGTTTAGGTGAAAAACTCGATGATTTTGATGTTTTCCATCCTGAGCGAATGGCTAGCCGAATCCTCGGTATGGGTGATATGCTCACGCTTATCGATAAAGTTACTGAGAATGTCGATGAAGATGACATGATGAACTTAATGGAAAAAATGATGTCAGGAAAATACAACTACAATGATTTCTTAAAACAGCTAAAGATGATAAAGCGTATGGGCTCTTTAGGGGGACTAATGAAACTCATTCCTGGGGTTAATAAAATGATGAAAAACGCCGATATAGATGAAAAGCAACTTGTCTATATTGAAGCATTAATCGGCTCAATGACGCATTCTGAACGGAAAAACCCTGATTTAATAAGACGCAGTAGTAGTCGCCGTAGAAGAAT
>SKIW01000080.1 GCA_007116245.1 Candidatus Izemoplasma sp.
AATGAAGGATACCCTTATCATGATATACTTTCACAACTAGAAGAAATAGGGCAACGTTTTTCATTCGGGCTTAAACTTTTGTGGGTGTTGATAGTGTTTACGCTGATCGCGTTTATAGCGGGAATCTTATTAGGTACTTCATATTATTTAAACAGATTTAATATACTACCTGAAGGGGCTTTGCAACGAGGAGTTTATATAATATCAGTCGCTTTAACGGTGATTTTATCGACTGTGTTTATCATCTTGTTTAAGTCGAAAATTAAGCAAAAATTATTAACAATGCGTTATCATCATAAAGTTAAAAGACAGCAAAAGAATCTTGAAGAAGCTAAGAATCAATCATTAAAAATGATAGAAGAAGAAAAACAACAATTATCAAAAGAAATTAACGTATTGCAAAAAGAGTTAAAAGAGGATGAGATTAATCTACAGGGACATCATAATAAAATAGAAGCGAGTATTACAATTCCTAAACAGTTTTTACAACATGTCGATAAAATTTTAACGTATTTTGAAGCTTACCGTGCTGAAACCATTAAAGAAGCCATTAATTTATATAATGAAGATGAAAGAGAAAAACTTTTCTTAAAACGCCTTCTTTATGGCATTCGTATGCCCGAAATCCCCATAGATGATATCCTAAGTGATGATTTTGACCCTCAAACAATGCAAGAGAAGACTAATACAGTCGAAGAGATCGCTGAAGAATCGCCAACGATTAATCTCATGACTGAGAAAAAGACTAAAACCGAACTTAAAGCCATTAAAGAAAAAGACAAACTTCACGCAAAAAAACGAGAAAAACTGGGTAAAATAAAACGTCGAGACATTGAAGACATTAAAGATGAAGATTTAGACTATGATATTCCTACTGTAGGGAAAGCTGCCGCAGATGTATTAGAGACGAAGAAAGATAAGAAAAATGATGAAGTTGTATCACCACCACCTAAACCAACGGATGAACCGATAGAAGAAGCGGCGTCAGATAAGGCTACAGCTGATACTGTAGAAAAACCTAAAGAAACACCTAAAAAAGCGCCTAAAAAAACGTCTACAAGTAAAAAAACTAAGCAATCCACCGAAGAAGAAAATAAGTAATAAAGTAACTTATCCCTATGAAGAGTGCAACTTGCACTCTTTTTATGTGGCGCGTTTACTAAAGTAGGAATTTCGTGTATAATTTAGGACATATAGGAGGGATAATAATATGAAAAAACTAGCAACTATATTACTACTCTTTGTTTTCATATTGAACCTTTATGCGTGTGGGATTTTTGGAAACGATGGGATTGAATCAATTGAAGTCGATTTGCATCAAAATAGTGCTTTTTTTATGGATACCTTTGAAATATCCGAGATTGAGTTGATATTAATTAAAGAAAACGGGACGAGAGAACGCATTCAACTTGAAGAATCGATGATATTGAATGAGGATCGTATGAAACTCAACGAGGTAGGAGAACATTTACTTCACGTTGAATATCAAGGATTTTCAACGAGTTTTACGATTCGCATGCTTGATCGTCTTTTTGTAGAACAAATGCGAATGTTACATCGTATCGAAGGACGCACTAGTGATTTTGATATATGGTACGCTCAACTCGATGATACATTTAACGAAGTTGATTTCGATGAAGCCAGCATCAAGATCGATATTTATGGTACAGTTTTTGTTGTTGAAAATGAAACTTCAGTATCTTTAGGAAGTTATTTTGCTGATCATAAATCAGGATTTTTAGCGTATGTTGAAGATTACTTCTTTAATAGTAACGATGAAGTTATTATTGAAATACCTGGAAACATAAGTTTAAACTTTGGAGAACTTGAAGTGTATTGGGAAACATTGGAACCGTCACCCTATATCGAATACCAAACACGCTACTTAAATTACGAACGTAGTGAAACTGAGTTTTTATTTGATGTACTGATGAACCATCTAACACACGATGACCGCTTTTCATTACATTTTTCTGAAGCAACCATTATTGATTATGAAACATTGTTCGCTTTTAGTAGTGGTGAGAATGTAAAAGTCGCTGGAATCGTGACTGAAGTATTATCAAATGGCTTTATTATAAGTGATTACGAACACGCCATTATGGTGTATACATTTGGACAAACACAGTTTAGAAGCATTGAAGAAGGCAGTGTGATTACAGTATCGGGTAACTACCTGATTCGTAATCAATCTTATTACTTAAGAGCAACCGACTACACACTTTACCAAGAAGATGTAGAATATAATGTATCTGTTAATGATATTACTATCAAAGAACTTTATGAAGATCAACTATATGATGTCAGTGATTTTGGTAAAACATATCGTATCATAGGAGGCTTGTTTACCGAAGATGGAAGTTATTACATCGAACAAGAAACTAGGCGTGTTGAACTCACGTGGTTAACCTCCGAAACGCGAAACCAATTAAACGCGTATGTCGGAAAAAAAATTGAGATTGAAGTGATTTTGTTCGATTTTCATAATACGGTATTTTCAGCGATATTTTCAGGAGCTGAAAATACGTTGTTTGATACTGAAAGCGTTGAGTATGAACTTGATTATGATATCCGTGAGATCCTAAATAAAGAGATTTTAACCTATGGGTACTATGATAATCCATTAGAGTTAATCTATGAGGGTCATAACGGCTCTACGATAACGTACACTTCGCTTAATCCAGAATATATGGATGATGATGGGACATTTTTACAACCGGTTTCACAACGGCAGTATGTTACGCTTGAAGGAACAGCAACGCTTGATGACAAAACAGAGACATTTCTTTTAAGTTTTTTCATTGAACCATTGAGTCTTCGAGATATTTTTGAGTTACGGTTTTTCATCCACGACCAAGGAATGGTCTTAATTGATGGCGTAATCTATCATTTAGAACATCTAGAAGATGAAGGTGTTTACTGGGTTATGCTCTATGATGAAACAGGGTACTTAAGAATGC
>SKIW01000072.1 GCA_007116245.1 Candidatus Izemoplasma sp.
ATTTGGTACTCTGTAGGAAGATTTATGATTGAATCATTAAGAACCGATTCGCTTTATTTATGGAACACTGCTATTCGTACCGCACAAGCAGTATCCGTTGTAATGATTTTAGCTGGTATTGGCTTTATTGTGTATAATCATGTTTACGCTAAGAAAGATTTTTACTATCAAATTTTAGAAGAAAATAAAGAAGAAGGCAAAGAATAACAAGGAGTTAATCATGTACGATTGTATAATTATCGGCGCTGGGCCAGGTGGCATGACTGCAGCCATCTACGCTCAGCGCGCTAATTTAAAGACGTTAATGTTAGAAAAAGCAGCACCAGGTGGGAAGATGATTTCGACTTGGGAAGTAGAAAACTATGCTGGATTAGGTAAAGTGACTGGGTATGAGATTAGCGAAAAGATGTTTAATCATACGCAAGAACTTGGGATTGAGTATCAATACGGAGATGTCGCATCAATCATTGATGAGGGCAAGATTAAAAAGGTAGTAACGCAAGAAGGCAAAGTGTATGAAACCTACGCTGTGATCATAGGAAGTGGCACGAAACCGAGAAAACTTGGGGCTCCTGGGGAAGATCGGTTGTCGAGTAAGGGTATTAGTTGGTGTGCTGTATGTGATGGGGCTTTCTTTAAAAACAAGCATGTGCTTGTTTTAGGGGGCGGAAATAGTGCTATTGAAGAAGCGGTGTATTTAACAACCATGAATGTCACCGTAACAGTGGTAAATATTTTAGCCACCCTACAAGCCGATAAAAAAGCGATAGATCAAGCAAAAGCAACAGGAAAAATTGATTTTATACTCGGTCATGAAGTTGTATCTTTTAATGGTGATACGAAGTTAGAAAACGTAACGATTCGTAATGTTGAAACGAAGGAAGAGAGCGTTTTGGATGTTCAAGGTGCGTTTATTTTTATTGGTCAAATTCCTGAAACTGAGTTTGTTAAACCACTAGGTATAACAAACGAATGGGGTTATCTCGATGTGAACGCACGTATGGAAACAAAAATTCCAGGAATTTATGGGATTGGTGATGTAATTGTTAAGGAGTTACGACAAATTGTAACCGCGGCGAGCGATGGTGCGATTGCAGCACAAGTATGTGCGAAATACCTTGAAGTATTGAAACGACAAGAAAGATAAAATAAAAACGATGCATTCATCGTTTTTTCTTTATCTTTGCGTTATAATAATATAGGTGATAACGATGTCGAAAATGTTTTATGTGGTACTATATGGGTTTTTAGGTTGGATACTAGAGAGAATCATTAATCTTACCTTTATGGGTGAATGGTATGACAACCGTGTATTGTTTACGTTTGTACAACCGATGTACGGTGTTGGGGTTGTGCTTACCTTAATCGGGTATGAAATCATAAAAGAACGTATTGATAAGACGTTTTTTATCGTTTTACTAACCATTGTATTTGGAGTTTTATTTACCGGGTTATCTGAATGGATTTCTGGTATTGGGTATGAGTACTTATATAATGATATTTTATGGGATTACGGTATGACATTTCCGAGTTGTACTTATCCATATGTATGCTTTATACCAACGACCATATTCGGTATTATCTCAGCATTTACAGTGCTTTATATACACCCCCATATCGATGCTTTTGCAAGAATGATTCCTAAATGGTTTAAGATAGCAATAGTAGTTATTGTAGGCATAGATTTCCTTTGGACCTATTTAAGTGTGATTTTATAAATCTTTTTAAAACATAGTCGTATTTTTCAATGTGAATATAATTAAGGTTCATGATAAGGCATCATAATATTTTAAAAATATTCATAGATTCAGATTTGACTATATTTAACAAAAAATGCAATATAATGGTTTATGACATGTAATTTATAGTTTTACCCATTATTTGATAATATTTAGGAGTGTTTTTATGCGTCGTAAAGATTATTATTTTATCATTATAATTGCGTTATTCTCGTTTTTGCTTATACTACCCTTTACACATCATCTATTCTTTGGTTTTACGAACGAGTATAAGGTCTTAGGTGGTTTTATAAAGTTTTTTCTCTTTGCGACTATTGGCGATATTATTAGCTGGCGTTTAATCCATAAAAACTATCGTGTTAAAGGTTTAATATATAAAGCCATTGTTTGGGGATTAATCGGTGTTGTTATTGTCTTTATTTTCGATATTTTTCACCAAGGAGTTTTAGCCTTACAAGCAAGTGGTTTATTACCTTTAGAAAATAATGCATTAGCAACGGCATTTTTAGTGAGTTTGTTTATGAATTTTACGTTTGCGCCAACGATGATGATGTTTCATCGTATAAGCGATCGTTATATTGAGCGTAAAATTGATGAACCTACGGTAGCTTTCAATACTGTGTTAAAAGAAATCAATTATCTTGGTTTTATTCGATTCGTCGTGTTTAAAACGCTACCGTTATTTTGGTTACCTGCCCATACGATTACATTTATATTACCTGCAGAATACCGTGTTTTTTTCGCATCCTTACTCGGCGTAGCATTAGGACTTATATTAGGCTTAGCGAAGCACGTTAATACAAAGGAGGGGTAAAATGTCGTTCACATCTGATACTAAACATGAGCTACTGACTTTAACGATGGATGAGTGTTGTCGTTTAGCGGAGTTAAGTGCACTTTTAGCGGTCAATGGACAACTTACGATTTCATCGCAAGGCGTTAATATTGCCTTTATGACAACGAGTTTACCGCTCGCTAGAAAAGTCATTCAGTCACTTAAACGATTATATAAAATCGAAGTTGAAGTCATGTCGAAAAAGCAACTCAAACTTAAGAAACAAAATCAGTACATTATTACAATCAAGCAAAAAGCACATAAAATCATTAACGAGTTAGCGTTGATGCATGATACATTAGGGTTTGCTCAAGTGATTGACCAAACGTTAATATTAAAAACGTGCGATCAAAGAGCGTATTTAAGAGGGGCTTTTTTAGCGAGCGGTTCCATTAATCATCCTCATAGTTCGAGTTACCACGCAGAGATTAATGTACAGTCTGAATCGTATGCGGAGGCTTTAACAGAGTTAATGAATGAGTTTTATCTTAAAGCGAAGTATATTGCTAAGAAACGTAATTATATTGTGTATATAAAAGAAAGTGAAAAAATCGCGGATTTCTTAAGAATTATAGGTGCGAATCAAGCTTTGTTTACGTTTGAGGATGAACGCATCAAAAGGGATTTTGTGAACTCAATTACCAGAGTAATGAATATGGAACTCGCTAATCAAAACAAAACCTTAGAAGCGGCGAACCGTCAATTAAAGGATATCGCTATATTAGAAAACCTTGTCGATGTAGATAAACTACCGACATCTGTACATGAAGCGATTTTTTTACGCAAACGTTACCCAGAAGCTTCGCTTGTTGAGTTAAGTGAAAAAAGTGCACAGCACTTTAGTAAACCTGTTTCTAAATCAGGGTTAAATCATCGATTTAGAAACATTAAAGCGTTAGCGGAGGAGGTTATGAATGAGTTCAATGATTAAAGGATTAGGCATTGATATGGTATCTTTTGATGAATTAACACCAAGAATTAGTGAAGGATTTATTGAACGGATACTTTCTAGTGAAGAGATTAAGTTGTTTAATAAAATCACGAACCCCGAAAGAAAAATAGCTTTTTTAGCGGGACGTTTTGCGGGTAAAGAGGCATTTGTAAAAGCACATCAAGCGTTTGCTGAACCACTGAATTTTAAAGATGTCTCGATTTTACCGAATGGTCAAGGGGCACCCTTTATTCAATGTGAAAAAGTATCGACTGAAGGCTTGCAAATAAGTATCTCTCATACGCAATCCCATGCGATTGCAATTGTGATTAGAACATAATAAAAGAACGCTTATTGGCGTTCTTTATTAGCGCGATCTATAAAATCGAGGACACGTTGTTTAATTAAATCTCTTGTGATGATAAAGTCTTCGATTGGGCCACCACTAGGATCGCTTAGATTCCAGTCTTCACGGTGTTTTGTAGGAACAAAAGGACATTCAACACCACAGCCCATAGTGATTAAGTAATCGAGATCTTTAGGAAGTACATCAAGTTTTTTTGGGTATTGATCAGTCATATCGATACCATCTAGTTGCATTGCAGCAACCGCATTTGGTTTTACTTCGGGGTAATCTTCTGTACCTGCAGAATAAACTTCGAATTGGTCTTTTCCTAAGGTTTTTAAGTATCCTTCAGCCATTTGACTTCGACAGCTGTTATGGATGCACACGAAAGCGACTTTAATCATAAGAATCCTCCTTGATAAGATAATATTATTATAAGAGGTTAAAGTAGAACAAACAATTAATAAACAATTATTTAACAAAACATTACAGCTATTTAAAGGAGTACAGTTATGGATGATAAAAGTAAGTTTGAGTTTGCACAAAGAACAAATGAAGAGAAAAACGACGTAATAGAGTCGGTTAATAGTAAAAAGTATATTTTTGGGATCGTAGTGGTGGTTATTTTATCGCTATTACTACCGATGATCGGTTTTGCACTTTATCTGAAATGGCGTGAAACAAGACAAAGCGATGCTAAATATCCTTTATATGCTACGATTATTTCGGTTGTTTTTGGGTATAGTGTACTTGTATACTGGATTTTTATTCTTTAACGTAAATTATTGATTTAAAGTTAAATTACTTGTAAAAACAATGAATTTTAAGTAAAATTAGTAACGCGAATGGAGTGAAAAATATGAAATTAAGCAGTACTACTATAGCATTAAGTGTCATTGTGTTTTTAATTGTTACACTATCATCGATTATTGTTGTGTTCAATGTTAGAAACCGAATTGCTGAGGAAGATTTTGTTCGTAATTGGGCGAATATTACTGAAGTTCAAGAAGAAGGAACATACTTAGTATATGTTTACGCGGATTGGTGTCCTGCTTGCCAGCAAATCCGTAATGATGTTTTAGCGTTTTACCGAGATGAACCAAGTGGTATTAATCTTTATTATTTAGATGTAGATAATACGGTTGGATCACCCCCAGCTCAGTTTGGTAATGCCGGTGTGCCGACGATGATTGTTGTTGAAGATGGTCAGTGGGTTAATCAGGTATCCGGTATAGAACCAGTACGCAATCTATTACAATCAGCCCGTGATGGTGAATTAGAATAAGGCCTAAGGGCTTTTTTCATAAGGAGGAAATCTATGTTACATACATCGATCATTCGCGATTTAGCGAAAGAATTAAAGGTAAAAACAGCACAAATAGAGACAGTTCTTGAGCTTTTAAACGATAACACAGTACCTTTTATAGCACGTTATCGTAAAGAACTTACGGGTGGCCTTGATGAGGAACAAATCCGTGAAATTCATAAGGCATACGATTATCAAAAGCAATTATTAGAACGTAAAGAAGATGTTATTCGTCTTATTGATGAAAAAGGATTGCTTACGGATGAGTTAAAGGCGGATATTTTAAAGGCCGATAAGCTCGTGGATGTTGAAGATTTATATCGACCGTTTAAAGAGAAGAAGAAAACGAAAGCTACAGAGGCGATACGTAAAGGTTTAGAACCTTTAGCAAACTACATTTTGACTTTTCCAAAAGAAGATTTACTTGAAAAAGAAGCCGAAAAATACCTTAATGAAGAAGTTCAGACATCACTTGAAGCGATTGAAGGGGCACAACATATCATATCTGAAAAAGTGAGTGATAATCCTTATTATCGTAAATGGATTCGTTCTTTTACGGAAGAAAACGGGACATTGGTAACGAAGTTTAAGAAATCGGCTAAAGATGAAAAAGGCGTTTATGAGATGTATTACGATTATCAAGAACCGATTCGTAAAATCAAGCTCTTTCGTGTCCTTGCGATTAATCGTGCTGAAAAAGAAAAGATTCTTACCGCTAAAATCGAGATTGATGACACCCGTGTAATAGGGTACTTAGAAAAACAGTTTATTTCTCAGGAAACCGCTTTATATAGCGTTTTAGTTTCTGCGATTGAAGATGGATATAAACGCTTAATTAAGCCTTCTATCGAACGTGAAATCCGCGCGATGTTAAGTGAAAAAGCGGAGACACAAGCGATCCATATTTTTAGTGAAAACTTACGTAGTTTATTACTACAACCGCCAATGAAAGGAAAACGTGTTCTAGGCGTTGACCCAGCATATCGGACCGGGTGTAAGCTCGCTATGGTGGATGAGTATGGGAAGCATTTAGCGATTGATGTGATTTATCCTCATCAAAAGTATCCTGGGGAACATATTTCTGAAGCGAGAATTGAAGAAGCGCATAAGAAGATGGCACATTTTTTAACTAAGTATGACGTTGATATTGTCGCGATTGGGAATGGTACAGCTTCAAGAGAAACTGAAGCGTTTGTGATTGAAACGTTCAAACGTCTTAAAGATACTTATTACTATGTGATTGTCAATGAGGCTGGAGCGTCAGTTTATAGTGCGAGTGAACTTGCGAAAAAAGAGTTTCCGCATTTACAAGTTGAAGAACGTAGTGCGGTGTCTATCGCTAGAAGACTACAAGATCCTTTAAGCGAACTCGTTAAAATTGATCCTAAATCGATTGGTGTGGGACAATATCAACACGATGTAACACAATCAAAGCTCGGTGAATCACTGGATTTCGTTGTTGAGACGGTAGTAAACCAAGTTGGTGTGAATGTCAATACAGCGAGTCCTTCGTTATTAAGTTATGTTTCTGGTCTTTCAAAAACAGTTGCGGAAAATATTGTGGTCTATCGGGAAGAAAACGGCGCTTATAAAAACCGTAAAACACTTTTAAAAGTACCAAAATTAGGGGCTAAAAGCTATGAACAAGCCATTGGTTTCTTACGAATATTAGAGGGTGTAAATCCGTTGGATAAGACGTCGATACATCCAGAAAGTTATGATTTAACAGAACGTATTTTAAAGCTTGCGAAGATGGATTTTACTGCGATTGGGACAGATTTAATGAGGTTAAAGCTTTCACAGCTTAGTGTTGAAGACGTTGCTAAGACACTTGAGGCTGGTGTGCCTACTGTTCAGGATATTTTTGACGCTTTAATTGTCCCTTTAAGAGACCCAAGAGATGATATTGAATCACCGATTTTAAAGAGTGATATTCTTAAACTCGATGATTTAAAAGTAGGAATGGAACTTCAAGGGACTGTTCGTAATGTTGTTGACTTTGGTGTGTTTGTTGATTGCGGTGTGAAAGATGACGGACTTGTTCATATCTCGCAATTATCTAAAAGTTATGTAAAACATCCACTCGATGTTGTGAGTGTTGGAGATATTGTTAAAGTGTGGGTTAAAGACATCGATAAAAAACGGAGTCGTTTACAACTAACGATGGTAAAAGAAAAGTTATAAAAACACAATGTTGATTGTTGACAGTAAGCCATAAATGAGATATCATATAATGGCTTACCAAACGGAGTAGTACTCAAGTTGGCTGAAGAGGCGCCCCTGCTAAGGGTGTAGGTCGTGAGAGCGGCGCGAGGGTTCAAATCCCTCCTACTCCGCCATTATCTTTAAAATAACGGGAAAAGGCTATATTAAGGCCTTTTTTTTATTGCTTTGTTTATGGATGAGTTAAATTATATACGTTTTTTTAGAGTTTTTAAACTAACTTTATCGTAAAGGATTTCTCTGTTATAATTAGGTATATTAGAGTTAATGCGTAGAGTTTTAACTTTTTAGGAGTGACATTATGGATATAGCTAAGTTAGAAGAAAGATTTGAGTATTGGATTAAACAGTTACGCATTAAAAACCACTGGGATATTTCACTTGAGTTAGTGGATGACTCAACGTTTAATAAAACTGGGGATTTTAGAGTGGATCCAGATGATAAAAAGGCAATCTTATTATTAAATAGTCGTAATCCCTATAGTTTGAACTTAGAAGAAGTTATTGTTCATGAGCTTTTGCATTTAAAAATGTATCCGCTTGACCAAGTGACTGAAGGGTTAATTGATGCTCATTATGAAAAGGGGAGTCAAGCGTATGACTTTGCGTATGGCCAGTTTATGCTCACCTTAGAACAAACTGTTTCTGAGTTAACGAAATGTTATTTATTATCGTTTGGTGAAAATAAGACTTTGTCTTATGGCCGTGTTAAGAACTCGGTAGGGTTTAATGATTTGTTTAAAGGCTTGAAGCCTTATAATATTAAATAATGAGGGGACGATTGTTTTATTGTTTGTGACATAGGACTTATGTGAGATTTTTGGTAAGTCTTTTTGTTTTGAATTTTTATGATATGATAATAATTAGCGTAAGTCTTTAAGTAAAAAAGGTGATTTCAATGAATGAGCAGTTATGTGCATTTGCACAACAAAAGCTAAATGAAACGTTAAAAGAAGAACGT
Organism: Candidatus Izemoplasma sp.; assembly: GCA_007116245.1. Taxonomy (GTDB): domain Bacteria; phylum Bacillota_I; class Bacilli_A; order Izemoplasmatales; family Izemoplasmataceae; genus CSBR16-104. Next base: position 8,341 of record SKIW01000072.1, read on the forward strand.
CTAATTAAAGCGATTTACCAGCATAATATGGTATTTATTACCGATGATGATAAAGCACCATATTTGATTAAGTTTGTACCTATTAAAGACATGAAGCGGCTTTATATTGAACGTGATATTGCCGAATATTTAAAAGAAACTACTACGTTAGTGATGCCAAAAGTTATATTGATAGGGACATTTCAAGAATATGGATATTTACTAAGAGAAATGGTTGAAGGGATGACACTTGAAGAAGCGTTAAAAACATCTAATTATGATCATGCATCGCTTATAGAAGAAGCGGGTTATCATTTAGCGAGATTGCATTTAAAAACGTTTGATGATAAAGGGATTATCGATCGAGGTTTAAACGTTATTCCGGAGTTAATTTATACTCAGGAAGAGTTTAATCACTTTTTAAAGATCATTGAGCAAAAAAACTTGTTAAGTATAGAGTATATTCGGTATTTAAAATCGCTTGATATAGATCGATTGTTCGGTAAAGGTGAAAATGTGTTGTGCCATGCTGATTATCATCTTAAAAACATTATTGTAAGTGATGATGGTATGAAGAGTGTAATTGATTTTGAATGGATGAGTTCAGCGCCACCGTATGACGATTTAGCGATGTTTGTATTAATGCTTGAGCTAGAGGGTTATCCGGAGTTAATTGAGATTTTTTATAAAGGCTATTCCTCAGTAAAAACAATCGATAAGCATTATTATGAGAATGTAGAATTGTTTAAGGTGTATCGTTTAGTCACGATGATTGCTTATCAAGCATCACTTGAACAAGTTACGATGACGGCGTTTTTCCAAGCCATTCGTGCAATGTTAGATACGAAGTTAAATAGTTTGGTCAAATAAAACCTTCTGAATGAAGGTTTTATTGTTTATTTAAGTCACTCTATAGTAGCAAATGGTATAATAATGGACACAAAAAGGGTGATTATATGAAACAACCATTTGGGTTTAATCTAGAGTGTTCGTATAAACAACTTCCTCGTTATTTTTACGAAGATGTTGTGGTTGATCGATTAGTAAACCCTCGTTATATTGTGTTTAATGAGGATTTAGCGAATGAACTAAGATTAGATAGCGTAGCGTTAAAAGAAGTTAAGGGAGCTTCTTTTTTAGCCGGTCAAACGCTTGATAAGTCCATAACACCGATTGCGTTAGCTTATGCTGGTCATCAGTATGGTAAGTTTACGCTTTTAGGGGACGGTAGAGCAGCATTGTTAGGAGAACATGTCATTAATAAACAGCGTTTTGATATTCATCTTAAAGGGTCAGGACCGACTAAATATGCAAGAGGCTTTGATGGAAAGGCAACTAAGCGCTCGATGTTATTGGAATATTTAATCTCTGAAGCGCTTTATGCGCTTGGTATTCCTACAACACGGAGTTTAGCGGTGATAAAAACAAATGAAACAATTAGAAGAGTGCGTGATGAAGAAGGGGCGGTTCTTGTTCGTGTTGCTAAGAGTCATTTGCGTGTAGGAACATTTGAGTATGCTAATCATAAAGCGGGGATTGAGGGGTTAACAAGTTTGGTTGATTACGCGATTAATAGACATGATAAATCGTTGATCAATGATTCTAATAAAGTGATTAAATGGTATGCGGAGGTTGTTAAGCGACAAGCTAGGTTAGTCGCTAAATGGCAGAGTGTTGGCTTTGTTCATGGGGTTATGAATACCGATAACACAACGATTAGTGGTGAGACTATCGATTATGGACCATGTGCTTTTATCGATGCGTATGATTTAAAGTCAGTGTATAGTTCTATTGATTATTATGGACGTTATGCTTTTGGTCAGCAACCGCATATTATGTCTTGGAATATCGCTAAACTAGGGGAAATCATATTACCCTTAATCGATAAAGATAAAGGTCTTGCGATTAAAAAAGTTCAAGCTATATTAAGTACGTTTGGGAATTTTTTTGAAACAGAGTTTTACGCAATTATGGGACGCAAGTTAGGCTTAGGTAAAATCCAAAAGACAGATATTCATTTAATCGATGAACTGCTTGAAATTATGGCAGAGGTAAAAATCGATTATACTTATGTATTTTATGCTTTAAGTCGTAATATTAATCTTCCTGAGTTTGAGACAGAAGTGTTTCAATCATGGATGAGACGCTGGAAAAAGCGGCTTGTA
>SKIW01000095.1 GCA_007116245.1 Candidatus Izemoplasma sp.
AGTAGTTCGAAAATACGTTCAGGTATGAAAGCTAGAAGTTGTCCAATTAACGCAAAAATAAAGGCGAATACGATTCCTACACTTCCTGAGGTCGCACCGGCTTTTAGTAGCGTTAAAGTATCGAGTTTTACTTTTTTATTAGCTGAATGCTCGATATCATTAGTCTCATTGTTTTCGTTTAATGTTTCCCTAAGATCGGTAGCGAGTGAAAGCGGAATTGCCGAAATTTTAACTTCCGATTCTCCGAGGTTACCAGGTGTTTCGATGTTTAATGAAACTAAGTTTAGCGCTTGCCATATTAAGTTTGCTTCTAGGTTAATCGTGTGAATGCGATTTCGTTTAATACTACGATGTTTTTTTATAAAGACACCGGAGTGGATTTCAACCGATTCTGATTGATAGCTAAATCTAAAGAAATACCATTTTAAGAAACCGAATATTAAGCTAAATCCGATAGTAACTAAAATAAAAATAACAAACCAGCGATCAAAGAATGTCCCGCTTTCCTCTCCTAAAGAACGAAGAATTAAAAAGATAAACAGCGGTACTATATAACTTTTCAACTCGCTAAACACCCCGGTTACAATAGTGATTGGATGTTGGCGGTAGTATTTAGACATTCTCATCACTCGTATTCGCTAGATGTGAAATGTCTTTTCGTAGTTGATTCGCGGTTTCTTCTTGTAATGCGGGTATTTTATGGTTAGAACCTGCCGTTGAAATCGAGAGTGTCGCAAGCTTGAACTTCCTTTGAATTGGACCGTGTTCGGTATCGACATGTTGTATCCTACTCATTGGGATAAGGGTACGTTTTACGATAATAATACCGTATTGTATATCCACTTCATCTTCGCGTATCGCATAGCCCCAGTAAATCATTTTTAGATTGGGTGTAATAAACACCGTTAAGATTCCAATGATTATTGCGAATGCTAAGCTGACATATAGTGGCCATAAGGGAAGATTTTCGATAAAGAATCTCATGGTAAAATACCCAATTGGAATGAGTAACAAAATAGCAAATGTAATTATACCGTTAATCATCCATACTGTTTTTGCTTCTTTTGGTAGTTTCTTTTCTAGTTTTTCCATAAAAAGCCCCTTTCAATAATAAAAAAGTAATGCGGAGCATTACTTTAGATTGAGTGTTTTGACCACTTTTTCAAGTTCTTCTAAAGCGTGTATTTCATCTGGACCAATTGCTTCGATCGTCACTAAAGAGCCTCTTGTTATCCCGAGGGATAAGACACCCATAATCGATTTTAAATCGACAGTCACACGATCTAATGTTAAGGTGATATTCGATTTAAACTCATTTGCTTTTGAAACAAGCGCTGTCGCTGGACGAGCATGTACACCTTGGTCGTTTAAAATTAAGAAATCTTTTTTCATAAAATCCCTCGATTCTTTAGTTCTGATTTTAATGATTCAAATACTAGGTCATTATTTTCTTCGAAGTAAAACTTCACTGTATCCCCTACGATATTAATGCCTAGGACACCTTCTTCTTTTAGTTTATCATAATTTACTTTTTTAGGATTAATCGTCGTAATGTTAATTTTGTTTCTTATAAATGTTACGTCTTTAATGTTATCTTCGTTAAAACATGAAATCAGCAAATCAACTTCAATCAGTGATATCGGTTTGACTTTATACTTACGGTAAATAACGATGCTAGTAATTATCATAATCAATAATCCTATGGCTATCGCGATGGGTAAATACGTTTCTATAGGAATGTTTAAAAAAATCATAATGAGCTCCTTTTGTTAAACTATGGTTATTTTATCATAGTTCAGTTTATTTTTGAAACAGTTTAGTGTATAATAAAGCGATAAAATTTATACGGATGTGAAAACATGGTTGAATGGTTGAAGTTTCTAATTCTCGGTTTGGTCCAAGGTATTACTGAACCACTACCGATTTCTTCAAGTGGTCATATGGTTATTACCCAGTATTTTTTTGATATTCCAAATATGGATTACTTTTTAGAAATCTTCTTGCATTTTGCATCTTTGATTGCTATTGTGATTTTATTTCGAGAACGTATTATGAAATTGATTGTTGGGAATTACCAGTATATAATTAAACGTAACAAGGAATATCGTGATGATTTTGATTACGCGATATTAATTGTCATTGGGGTGATCCCCGCAGCGTTAATCGGGTTTTTATTCATTTCCTTTTTTGAAGGGTTTTTAACCTTATTAGCGGTTGGTATTAGCTTGCTCATTACAGGAACGTTTTTGTTTTTAGTCCAAAAACAAAGTGTCGAAAACACTAAAACAACGATGACTAAAACCGATGCCTTGGTAGTTGGGCTAGTGCAGATTTTAGCTTTATTTCCGGGTATATCACGAAGTGGAAGTACTTTTGTTGGTGGTTTATTTCGAAAAATAAAGTTTGAAACATTAATTGAGTTTTCGTTTATGCTATACATACCTATCAGTTTAAGTGGCATGATTTACGAGCTTTTTAAGGTAGATAGTTTTAGGAATCATAATGTCTTTCCATTAGCTGTAGCTTTTATTGCGACACTTATAAGTACTTACTTTGCATTTAAATGGTTTGTTCATCTTGTGAAACAAGGTAACTTAAAATATTTTGGTGTATACTGTTATTGTGCAGGCGTGTTCGCGATTATTCTTTATTTAATATAGGAGGCTCAATATGAAAGTTGTTATTGCTAATGATCAAAAAACGTTTGTCGATCATTACTTAGTTCGTGGCAAGGTTTTTATTATTGAACAAGAAATTGATTGGGCTTTAGAAGTTGATGATTGGGATTATGATGCCACATTGTTTGTTTTGTACGATAATAATCAAGCCATCGGTGCTGCAAGACTTTATAAAAATAAAGTCGGTCGTGTTGCTGTTTTAAAAGAACATCGTCATAAAAAAGCAGGTTCTATTATCATGAATGCTGTTGAGGATTACGCTAAAAAGCAAGGAATTCACACTTTAGAACTAGGTGCACAATGCTATATTATTCCATTTTATGAAAAGCTTGGTTATGTCGCGTACGGTGAAGTCTTTTTAGACGCTGATATTGAGCATCGCATGATGCGAAAAGAACTCTAAATGCTTGAAGATTGAAATCTTGTTTTAAGTTAAGTATAATAATGTTCAGGAGATGAATTATGGATAGAGTAATTGAAGCAATTATTGAAATTCCTATGGGTACTAAAAATAAATATGAAATTGATAAGACACGTAATCGGATTAAACTCGATCGCGTACTTTACTCACAGATGACCTACCCAGCAGAATACGGTTATATCGAACATACTTTGGCGGAGGATAACGATCCGTTAGATATCCTTATTATCGCCAGTACAAAAACGTTCCCAGGATGTATCGTCGATGCAAGAGTAATTGGTTATCTTGATATGATTGATAACGATGAAAAGGATCATAAAATCATTGGTGTAATGAACTCTGATCCGCGGTTTAGTCATATTCATGAACTCGATGATATTCAAGAACATATGTTGCGAGAAATCAAACATTTCTTCAAGACCTATAAAGATCTCCAACAAAACAAAAAAGTTGAAGTTTATGATTTTCATGGTAAGGAAGAGGCTTATCGTCTTATTGACGAAAGTATGAATCGGTATCAAAAACAAAAAGAGGAGGAAATGATTAATGGCAAATAAGATTAAAATGGTTTTTGACAATAATTATCACGGTATTTTAACAGGGCATCATGGGGCAACTCGTGTGGGTGCTGAAGAAGGTGCACTTGCAGCGTATGATATGTTCTTAGGTGGTTTAGCCGCTTGTTTAAATCATACTTTCCAAAGTATTGTCGATAAGAAGAAGTTAACGTTTCACTCTGTATCCTATGATATTGTTGGAGAAAAACGTAAAGAGGTTCCTACTACGTTAGAAACGGTTGAAGTCAATGTAACGATAAAAGGGGCTGAAGAAGGTAAAGAGTCACAATATGAAAAAGCAATGGACTTAGCAAGTCAATATTGTAGTGTCTATCAAACGATTTCTAAAGTTGCTGAGATGACTACGAATGTTATTTTTAAGTAATTAATATTAGCTGTAAACGAATAAGTTTACAGCTTTTTTTTATAAGAAAAAGTCCCACTAAACGTGGGACTAAAAGAAGGGTTTGAATAGTATATTGAAACTGCTAATTTAAGCTAAATATAAAACACAACCTGAGATTGTGTTTTTATTACTAAATCATTTAACTCTTAACCAAAGTGGCCATAACTTGATCTAACGCACTTAGATGTTCTTTCATCGCTTGTTCATCGACTTCACCAGGGAAAATGCTTGTGACAAGTGCATGAGGTACTTTTTCAGCGCGTTTTTTTAGTTCTTTTCCCGCTTTCGTTAAATGTACTACAACAACTCTCTCATCTTTATTACTTCTAATGCGTGTAATCAACCCTTTTTTCTCTAGACTTTTTAGAAGTGGCGTTAATGTTCCTGAATCGAGGTAAAGATGTTCACTTAAGTCTTTAATACTCAAACCATCTTTCTCCCAAAGTACAAGCATTGTAATATATCCCGTATAAGTCAAACCTAAGGGATCAAGAATCGGCTTGTATTTACGTATAATTTCTTTTGAAATCACGTAGTATTTAAAGCATATTTGATTTTCTAGTTTAAGATGTTCGCTCATTTTTATCACCCAATTATATTGTATACAATGTTTATTTTACATTATTTTTAAAGAATGTCAATTAATACTCTATATGGAACGTAATCAGTCTCAAACAATCAATGTAATTAAGTGATAATGCGTGTAATTTTGCATAGTTTTTTAAACGCTTAGTATGCGATATCCAGCTGCTTTTAATAAGCGGTTCATTATCGCAGAACCAAGATGGTCTTTAGAGAATGTATGAATGTATATTGTTTTAATGTTCATATCATCCATGGCTCTTAATGCAATGAATAAATTAGAAGCAATCGTTTCTGTATCATTTAACGCTCCTAAATCAAATACTTGTTTGGCATGTATTTGTTCCGATACTTCATGTGCACAGATTACAGCGATATCATCGTTATTATTCTTCTTGAGTTGCTTATTCAGATACTTAATCACATTCTCAATTGCGCCATCGATTAGGATAATATCGCCTTGTGGTTTGTAGTGAGTATACTTCATACCTGGTGATTTAGGAGATTCATGAATCATCTCAGATAGGTCATCAATCGGCTTTTGTAAGATGTTTTCAATCATTGCTTTTGTTATGGAACCGGGGCGTAAGATTGTCGGTGTCGGGGTAGTCATGTCAAGTACCGTCGATTCAAGTCCTATCGTTGATTTACCTCCATCAATAATGATGTCAACTTTATTATATAAATCCATTTTTACATGTTCAAAAAGCGTTGATGATGGTTTACCACTAATGTTTGCACTAGGTGCGCATATCGGTGTTTCTGTCGCATGGATAAACATCTGAGCAAGAGGATTTGATGGCATCCTTACTGCGACAGTATTAAGGTGGCTTGTAATTGTATCTGGTACTTTATCGGTTTTGTCAAAGATTAAGGTTAATGGTCCTGGCCAAAATGCTTGAATAAGACGATGGGCGTCTTGAGAGATTGCTTGAGCGAGTTCATTAAGCTGATGTAAATGATCAATATGTACAATTAAGGGGTTATCTTGAGGACGCCCTTTGACTTGATAAATTTTATGCGCTGCATCTGGGTTATAAGCATTCGCACCTATACCATAAACGGTCTCTGTAGGAAACACTACAAGACCGCCAGTTTGAATAACTTCTTTAAGGTGTTTAATCGTATTGGGTTTAAGTAGATCTTCTGCTTGATAAATGGTTGTTTTCATGTCATCGCTTCTTTCTTTAAATCATTATTATTATACCTTATATTATAGTATTTGACTACTAAGCAGGAAAAAAGAAATCATTAGTTTGTTTGACAACTTTTAACTCATTTGAGATAATTAACCATCGTTTTATGGAGGTGTCGAAATGGAACGTTATATTCATTTAACCATTAAAATGAGTCTTGCTAGTGTTATCGCTATAGTGCTTGCAATGGCTTTGAATCTTGAGTTTGCTATTACCGCTGGTATATTAGCTGTATTGTCGATTCAGTTAACCCGTCGTGATTCTGTTTTAAGTGCTGTTCAACGTTTTGCTAGTACTTTATTAGGCTTAGCAATATCGGTTTTATTGTTTATACTTCTCGGTTTTAATATATGGGTGTTCGCGTTTTTTACCATGTTGTTTATTTTCGTTTCTTTTGCGATTAACCTTGCGATCGGTATAGTACCAACACTCGTACTTGTTTCACATGTTTTACAGGTTGGTGTTTTTGAATGGAGTATCTTGTTTAATAGTCTTTTATTAATGGCAATCGCGATTATAGTTGCACTTTTTTTAAATACGATTTACCCTTTAAATAGTCGTCGGGCTTTAATAAAACTGATCAATGATATCGATACTATGATCATACGTGATTTAGAGGTTCTTTCTGAACGTATTCATGGAAAGATATCTAACGAAGATGCCTTTGCTCAGCACGAAAAGTATCGTACACAACTTAAACAACATAAAAAAGAAGCTGAGTTGATTGATAAAGATATTTTGTTTGATAATGATCATCGATTGATACATTATTTAAATGTTAGAAGCATTCAGATGAATCAAATCGATCGGATGCTTCATTTAATTAGTTATACAAAAGCGCCTTTAGAGCACGCTTTAAAACTTGCTGAGTATGTTATGAATTTAAGCCGTGATGTTGGTCATGCTGATAAAGCGACATCACAAAGAGAATCCTTGAAACTACTTTTAGAACATTATCGTCAAACAGCATTGCCACAATCCCGAGAAGAGTTTGAATACCGCGCGATTCTTTATCAAGTTACTTTGGAACTAGATACATTTTTAAAAGAAAAAATCGAGTTCCATCAACAGTATCCGAATTTTAAAATGAAAAAACTGTGAAACCACAGTTTTTTTTAATATTTAATGTTCCTTTGTGTCATAAAGTTGATTAAAGATGAACTGTACAACCATTTTTTTTGTGTTAGCTCTTCGATATTTTTACAACTAAGTAATGCACATATTTTTTTAATATCATCAATGAGTTGATCAAACTCTTCATAAACGTCTTCTAACGTGTTATCGTTCACTCTTTTTAAAAAGTACCCACTCATTCCAATCGCTTTCGCTCCAAGAGACAGCGCTTTTACCATATCGTAAGGTCTTTCAAATCCTCCGCTAGCTAAAAGTGTTACACCGGGAACTTTACGTGCATCAAGCAATGATTCTAGTGTGGTATATCCGTAATTATCAAAGCCTTGGATAGGGTATTTTCGACGTTTGTTTTCGATACGTATGAAGTTAGTTCCTCCACGACCGCTTAGATCAACATGTTTAACACCACATGTTTTAAGTGTTTCTAAGGTTTCAGCACTCATACCAAAACCGACCTCTTTTGCGATGACAGGTTTTGTGGTGGATGCGATCATTGCTTTTAAGTTATCTTTCCAAAAACGAAAATCACGATCCCCTTCGGGCATAATGATTTCTTGTGGTGCATTCATATGGATTTGTAAAGCGTCTGCTTTCAGTAAATCAATTGCTTTTTGGGCGTTTTCGATAGGGGCTGATACACCGATATTCGCGATGATGAACCCTTCTGGATATGTTTCACGTAAGATCGTGAAAGAAGCTTTATGAGAAGGTTCTTTTAGTGCGATGGATACAGAACCACTCGCTATTGGAATGTTGTATTTCTTGGCGATTAACGCGAGTTTATAATTGATTTCCTTTGCTTTATCGCTACCGCCTGTCATCGCATTTATGTAAATTGGAAGAGGAAAGGTTTTATTTAAATATTGTGTTGATAAATCAACACTCTCTGTGTTTCCACATGGTAACGAGTTTGGAATTATTCTGAGTTCTTCCCAAAATGTGTTATGCGTGGTTTCTTGTAATGCGTAGTGAATATGATCGTCTTTTCTCGACATTGTTACACCCCTTTAAAAAAGCTGTTAAGGATTGGAAAATGATGCTTTATCGTTTGATGAGCTTGGTGGTAATCATTGTGCGTTGGAAAATAGGCTAGTACACAATCACCACCCCCAGCACCTGAAAATTTCATAACCCCTTTGTGTTTCTGGACAAGTTGTTCGATTTTTTTCATTTCAGGGGTGATTAAAATTGTGTCTGATAATATTGAAAGTGTTTCAAAATTGCTTTGCAAGGCTTGAATCGCTTCAGCGAAGTGTGTATAGGATCGCGCTTTAGTAATCTGATTTAAGTATTGTTTACTCTGATCTAAAAATCGCTGGTACAACTGAGTTTCCTTTTTAACCATCACTGATGTGACAAGTGCTGTTGAGTTTGCAGGTTGCTTTGTATAAATTACCAGCATAGGATATGGAATGGGTTCAATGGATTGAATCATTAAATCCGGCCATTCTTTGTTTATTAGGTTTATAAGTGAATCATTTTTAAGCTCTTCTATAAGCCATGTGGTATTCGGCATTTGGTAACGAATCCAATGTTGATATGCGCTTGTTGCTAAATCTCCGAAAGAAGAATGCTTTATTTTATCAATTTGAGCGATGACACCAAGCTTGTAAAGGTGTAAAGGTGTAAGTCTTTTACCATGTACGCGTGTGATTGCATTAATAACACCAATTGTAAGTGCACCGCTTGTGCCTAATCCTAGTTTTGGATAGTGTTCAAGTTTTAAATGGCTTTGAATATTTAGCGCATACGGTTTCACTTCTGATAGGTAGTTATGCGCTGTTTGAATCGCATTATATAAGTACGTATTTGTGAGTTGTAGTGATGTATCATTTAAGGTTATCTGTTTGTTATTTAGTAGATAGTAATCGTTTGGTTCGATCGTGATATCAATGGTTTTAGCCGTTGGCATTAAAATAGCTTCTTCGCCACTTACTACAGCATACTCACCAGCTATATAAAGTTTTCCAGGTGTTTTTATAATCTGTTTACTCATCTTTGAGGTGCGCTCCAATCGTGGTGATTTTACTTGTTAGCACTTGATTAAAACCAGCCCGATTCAATGCTTCAATCACCGTGTTTACGTTTTTCTTTTCAAGCAATATCTTAACATTAGGTCCAGCATCGATTGTTGCATAAGCTAAAATATTATTTTGACGCAAGGTGGTTAAAATATCTAAAACTTCAAACGTTTCTTGTTTAAGGTATGTGAAAGGAGGCTCAGCATTCATGGTTGTAGCATGCATTAGTAAAGCATTTTTTTCCATAATCGTGCCTATTAATGGAAAACGATTATAGTTCAATGCTTCTTTCATATCTTCTGCATCTTTATGCGATTGACTCACAAAATTCTCATATAATGATGATGTTTTAACGGTTCTTTTCATACCTTCTCTTGAAGAAATCTGTTTTTTGTTTTCATCGATCATAACAATAATGAATGCGTAGTCATCAAGCGTTGCGTTTAATGGTTCGATTGAACCATTCGTTCGCCACATAACTGCACCCCCAAGTAAGGAACGCACTGCTGAACCGGAACCTTGTCGTGTGATTTCGACAAGGTTTGATAGTTCGTAGTTGGTTTGGAAATACGTGTTTGCAGCTACGCTTAGCGCTGCAAATCCTGATGCACTTGATGCAAATCCTGCAGCGGTAGGCACCTTATTAAAACTTCTTATCGTTAACCCATCTTCAGGGTTAAACCCTTCAAAGCGACGCAAAAAATCAATCACTTTTTGAGGATTTTCGTGTTGGGTGTTTAGTATAAAATCTACACCAGGTGTAGATTTTGATTCTAATGTAGTTTCTGTATACAATGCATCCAAAGTGAGTGAAATCGAAGGATTATACGGTAATACAGCGATTTCATCGCGTTTACCCCAGTATTTAACGAGTGCGATATTTACAGGTGCAACAGCGGTCACTTTTTTCATTTTATACCTCTTTCAGGGGGAGTATCCAGCCTTTAATTTGAGTTAAACTCTTCCAATGTTTTAGAATGTCTTCAGCTATTTCTCGTGTATCACTAAGTGCAATCACGGATCCGCCTAATCCGCCACCGGTAAGTTTAGCGCCTAAAGCGCCTTGTTTTAGTGCAACGTTTACCATTGTATCGAGTTGGATATGTGAGACACCTAGCTGTCTTAACGTATCGTGGGCTTTAGTCATGGCTTCCCCAACGCGTTTTATATCGTTCATCTGCATATAGTTTAACACATTATCGGTTAGCTCGGCTAATTGTTTAATGGCTGCTTGTGTTGAACGATGGTGCAATGTACTTGAAATATGGTTTACCGCTTGTTTGGTTTCGCCTCGTATACCGCTTGATCCTACGATTAGATATCCTGGGATGTTAATCTTAAGTGGTTTAGAAGGATGGTTCTTTTGATATATTAAAGCGTGTTTTGAAGCGACAAGTGTCGCATCTATACCACTTGGATTGCTGTGGGCAAGACGTTCTGAAAATTGTGTCCAATCAAACCGTTCCTGTTCTGTTAATGTTTTG
>SKIW01000013.1 GCA_007116245.1 Candidatus Izemoplasma sp.
TAGTCCATTACGATCATGGAATCGGACGCTTTTTAGGGATTAAAACGATGGATATCTCTAATTATGTAAATGATTATATTATCATTCAGTATCGTACTGAAGATACATTATACATTCCTGTAGAGAACATTCATTTAATTCAAAAATATGTAGCTCATGAAGGTGTTCAACCAAAACTCAGTAAGCTCGGTGGTATCGAATGGTCAAAAACAAAAGCAAGAGTACGTAAAAAAGTTAAGGATATCGCCGATTACTTAATTAAGTTATACGCTGAACGTGAAAAAGTTAAAGGGTTTGCCTTTAGTCAAGACAGTGATTTAATGGATTTATTTGAAGCGGATTTTACGTTTGAAGAAACACCGGATCAACTACAAGCCATTCAAGACGTAAAAGAAGATATGGAAAAACCTCAACCGATGGACCGCCTTATTTGTGGGGATGTTGGGTATGGTAAAACCGAAGTTGCCTTAAGAGCAACGTTTAAAGCAGCGCTTGATAATAAACAAATAGCGTATTTAGCACCCACGACAGTCCTCGCAAGACAACATTACTACACATTTAAAGATCGTTTAGAAAAACATGGAATTAAAACTGTTTTACTAAATCGGTTTGTGACTAAAAAAGAGCAAAACAAGGTGTTAGAACAACTTAAATTAGGGACAGTGGATGTTGTTATAGGAACCCACAGATTGCTATCAAAGGATGTTGTATTTAAGGATTTAGGCCTTTTAATTATTGATGAAGAACAACGATTTGGCGTTGAACATAAAGAAAAAATTAAAGCATTAAGAGTTAATGTGGATGTTTTAAGTTTAAGCGCAACACCGATTCCAAGAACCTTACAGATGGCGTTATCGGGGGTTAAAACAATGAGCTTACTCGAAACGCCACCTAAGAATAGACTTCCTGTTCAAACGTATGTGTTACAACGGAATGATCACGTTATTAAAGACGCAATTGAGCGGGAACTTGCGCGTGGAGGACAGGTGTTTTACTTATATAATCGCGTAGAGACCATTGATTTAGTTGAAGACCATTTATCGCGTCTCATTCCGGATGCAAGGATTGCGTATGCTCACGGTAAAATGGGGAGAGTAAGACTTGAAAACGTGATCACAGATTTTCTTGATTATAAATACGATGTACTCGTTTCAACGACGATCATCGAAACCGGAATTGATATTCCCAATGCTAACACATTAATAATTCATGATGCCGATTACTTAGGATTATCACAACTTTACCAAATTCGTGGACGTGTGGGAAGAAGCGACCGAATTGCGTATAGTTACTTAATGTATCAAAAAAATAAACAACTTACCGAAGAAGCGAGTAAGAGACTGCGTGTTATTAAAGAGTTCACAGAGCTTGGTAGCGGGTATAAAATTGCAATGCGGGATTTAGCGATACGTGGTGCAGGGGATATTCTTGGAACGCAACAATCGGGGTTTATCGACAGTGTGGGAATGGATCTTTTCTTAGAAATGCTTAAAGAAGAGATCGACATCGAACGTTCAGAAACTAAACAACCACCGATAGACTATGAAAAACAAAAACAACCGATTAAAATTCCTGTAGATAAAACCATCGATGAACGGTATATTAGTGATGAAGATATGCGTGTTGAATTACATAAGCGGATTAGTAAGTTGAAATCAAGCAATGAAGTTATTGTATTAAAGGACGAGTTGGCAGATCGGTTTGGGAAAGTCCCAACGACAGTGATTGTTTATATGCTTTCTAAGCTTTATGAGAACCTTGCAGTTCAGTATGGTATTGAAAAAGTCTATGATCAATCCCGTACGATTGAGTTAGTTTTTAGCACTAAAGCAAGTCAAAACATAAACGGTGAACGGTTATTTAGAAAAGCCTCTGAAATGCCAGATGCGATCAAACTGTTTACGAAAAAGAACCGTGTACATATTTTGTTAGAGAAGTATCGGTTTGAAAAGCATTTCTTACATTACTTAGTAGAACTTTTAGAAACGATATAAGAAATTAAAGAACATTCACCCATTTGAATGTTCTTTTTTCGATTTCATTATTGACAGCTATAACACAGTTTGTTAAACTTGTGTTGGATTGATTCATGCGGCGTACCAAGGTTCATGAAGTAGTAAAACTTCTTACATGTTGGTACCCTTTTTATTTTTTAAGACTAAGGGTATGATGATATGTGTAGACATTATAACGCAAAGGAGAAACAAACATGAATACTGTAACAGTGGTAGGGACTCAATGGGGTGACGAAGGTAAAGGAAAAGTGACTGACTATTTAGCACAACAAGCCGATTATGTTGTCCGTTTTCAAGGTGGAAATAACGCCGGACATACCATCAAGTTTGAGGGAAAGAAATTCGCATTGCACTTAATTCCATCAGGCATTTTTAAACCGACATGCATGAACATTATGGGGAATGGAATGGTTATTAACCCGTATGCATTGCTTGAAGAGCTAAAGAACTTAGAAAATCTCGGTGTCAATACAAGCAACTTAATCATCTCTGAAGCAGCACACATTGTATTACCGTATCATCAAACTTTAGACTATGTTTATGAAAACTTACGTGGCAGCGACAAGGTCGGTACAACTTTCAGAGGAATAGGACCTGCATATACTGATAAAGCCATTAGAACGGGTTTAAGAATGGGAGACTTTGTCAATGAAGAACGCTTAAAAGCGTATTTAAAACGATACATACCTAACTTAAACACCTTACTTCAATGTTACGATCAACCGCTTGTTAATGAA
>SKIW01000124.1 GCA_007116245.1 Candidatus Izemoplasma sp.
GCTGTCGTTCACGCTGTAAGCAAACTTAAAAACGGTGATATTCGGAAGATTATTTTAACGCGTCCTGCGGTTGAAGCTGGAGAGAATTTAGGGTTTTTACCCGGGGATTTAAAAGAGAAAATCGATCCTTATTTAAGACCGCTTTATGATGCTTTATATGAAGTATTAGGTCATAAACAAACCGACGACTTAATCGATAAAGGTGTTATTGAAATTGCCCCGCTTGCGTATATGCGCGGAAGAACGTTAAATGATGCGTATGTTATTTTAGATGAAGCGCAAAATACAACCCAAGGTCAGATGAAGTTGTTTTTAACGCGTTTAGGTTTTCATTCGAAGATGGTTGTGACGGGTGATTTAACGCAGATTGATTTACCACCTAAAACAATGAGTGGTTTAATTCATGCGACGAAGTTACTCGATGGTGTTCAAGGTATTAAGGTCGTTCGTTTTGAAAAAATTGATGTCATTAGACATCCTTTAATTCAAAAAATATTAGCTAGGTATGACGATGAATATCATTAATTTAGCGAATGAAGAGAACTATCAACCGCTCATTAAACGCGCGCTTAAAAAAGCGTATAAGAAAACCTTAACACCGAAGAAAAAAGTGATTAATATTGTGTTAGTTACAAATGAAAAAATTAAAGAGCTTAATCGTGAATACCGTGAAAAAGATGAAGTGACGGATGTCTTAACGTTTCCAAGTGATGAAGAGAATGAGCTTGGGGATGTATTTATCTCAGTGTATAAGACATTGGAACAAGCGAAAGAGTATGGTCATAGTTTTGAAAGAGAACTTGCGTTTTTAGTGATCCATGGTTTTTTACATGCGATCGGGTTTGACCATCAAGATAGTTCAGAAGCTGAACGGATGTTTACGATGCAACGGACAATACTCGATGCATTGGATTTGCGTCGTTAGGAGGAAATTATGGATCAATCATTATTCGATTCTGCACAAGGTGCATTAAAAAACGCTTATGTTAAATACTCTAATTTTAGAGTTGGGGCTGCGTTGAAACTAAAAAATGGGAAGATAATTACGGGTGTTAATATTGAAAACGCGTCCTATGGACTATCAAACTGTGCTGAGCGCACAGCGCTTTTTACTGCGTATGCAGCGGGTTACCGAAAAGCGGATATTGAATCAATATTAGTGACGACAGATAAAGAGTATTTAGTCTCGCCTTGTGGTGCTTGTCGTCAAGTTATGCGTGAGCTTATGCCTGATGATGCGGTTGTGTTTATGAGTGACGCTTTAGGAAACACTAAGACACTCTTAAATAAAGAGTTGCTTCCTTTAGGGTTTACGGAGGATGATCTTTAATGCATGTTTCGGGATTTATTAGTATTATCGGGAAACCGAATGTCGGAAAATCGACGTTTTTAAACCATGTCTTAAATCAAAAAATAGCGATTACCTCAAGCAAGCCACAAACGACGCGAAATACGATACGTGGGATTTACAATGATCAAGATAGTCAGATCATTTTTATTGATACTCCGGGAATTCATGAACCCAAACATACTTTGGGTAAATATATGACGGAAACCGCACTTAGAACTTTAAACGCGGTGGATATTGTTTTATTTATGATTAGTGGGACTGAAAAGATGAGCAGCGTTGATGAAATGATTATCGAACAGTTAACGCATGTGAAAACACCGGTTATATTATTAGTTAATAAAATCGATTTAATAAAAGACATTGAACGTTTAAACGAACTTATCGAGTTGTATAAAGCGAAGTATGCTTTTAAAGAAGTACTCGCGATTAGTGCCTTAGAAGGTATTTATACTAAACCGCTTTTAAAAGATTTAAAATCCTATTTACCTGAAGGTCCTAAGTATTACCCAGAAGATCAAGTAACGGATCATCCTGAGAAGTTTTTAATTAGTGAGTTGATTCGGGAAAAAGTGCTTCATCACACCCATGAAGAAGTACCGCATAGTGTGATGGTGCTAATCGATAATATGGAACACGATGCTTCGCAGAAAGATTTAATGACCATTCATGCGACAATTGTGGTTGAACGCGATAGTCAAAAAGGGATTATTATTGGTAAAGGTGGTAAGATGATTAAAAAAATTGGCACGGATGCTAGAGGAGATATTCTTAATTTGCTCGGTGAGAAAATCTTTTTAGATTTACACTGTAAAGTCGTTAAGAACTGGCGTAATAAAGAACTTTACTTAAAGAACTATGGGTACAAGGAAACGTTGTAATGGACCAATACATCGATGCGTATATTTTACGAACCATCGACTACCAAGAACATAGTAAACTGGTTTATTTTTATACACCTAATGGTCAATCCAGTGCGATTGCCCGTGGGGTTAAAAAAATGGATCATCCTTTAAGACATTTAGTGCAACCTGGAACTTTAGCGTCGTTTTCGTTTTCAAAAGGTAAACTGCCTACTGTGAAGGATGCTGAAAAGCGTTTTTATTATCCCACGATTAAAAGCGATTTAGTTAAAACGACGGTGTTAAGTACGGTCAATGATTTAATTTATTACAATGTTACGGATACCGATGATAATGCTAAGCTCTTTGGGTTTTTAAAGAAATTTATCCATCAGCTAAGTATCACTGAGCATCCGTTAGAGCTTTTAATGGTGTTTGAAATGAAACTTCTAGCGTTTTTAGGGTATTTAGTGAACTTTAAACATTGTTATCAATGTCAAGAAACTGAAGTGTTAAGAATGGAAATCGGGAGTGGCTTAATCGCTTGTTCAAAGCATCAA
>SKIW01000122.1 GCA_007116245.1 Candidatus Izemoplasma sp.
ATTTTAACAGCGGCATGCGCCGTACGTTTACCTGTACGTGTTTGAAGAATATATAGTACGTTATCTTCAATAGTAAACTCAACATCTTGCATTTCTTTATAATGATCTTCAAGACGATCTAAGATGTCTGTAAGTTCCTTATATAACTTAGGACGTTGATTATCGAGTTCTGATAAATCAAGTGGTGTACGAATTCCCGCAACAATATCTTCACCTTGTGCGTTAAATAAGAACTCACCATATACCTTTTTTTCACCGGTTGCAGGGTCACGTGTAAAGAGTACACCTGTACCTGAGTTCTCACCAGTGTTCCCATAAACCATCGCTTGAACATTGACAGCCGTTCCTAAATCATGAGGGATTTTATTATGATTACGATAAATCCGAGCACGTGGTGTATCCCAGCTTCTAAAGACAGCGTCTATAGACATATAAAGTTGTTCCATAGGATCTGTTGGGAATGGTTTTCCGACTTCGCGTTCATACACTTTTAGGAACTCTCCACACACATATTTCCAGTCTTCTGCGGTCATTTGTGTGTCAGTGTCGTAACCTTCTTTTTCTTTTTTGCTGTCTAAAATCTCATCAAAGTATTCTTTGTCTACTTCTAAAACAACTTCTGAGAACATTTGAATCAAACGACGGTATAAGTCGTATACGAAACGAGGATTTTCAGTTTTCTCAATCATCCCTTCTATGACTTCGTCATTCATACCAAGGTTAAGGATGGTGTCCATCATACCAGGCATTGAAAATTTTGCCCCTGAACGTACTGAAACGAGGAGCGGGTTGTCTTTATTACCGAAGAGTTTTCCTGTTTCCTCTTCAAGGCGTTTAACGTATGTCTTGATGTCAGCTAATAATTCTTCAGAATTTTTTCCACCGTTTTCATAATACTCTGTACACATCTCAGTTGTCACAGTAAACCCTGGTGGTACGGGAATACCGAGTTTTTTCATTTGGGAAAGGTTAGCACCTTTACCGCCAAGCAATGCTTTTTGGTCTTGATTTCCTTCGCCAAACATGTAAATTCTCTTCATATCTTTCACCTTTCATAAATAAGATTGTTTACAAATTTCGTCCGGTAATATTATACCACTCTATCTTACAAACTGCAACCGAAAAGGGTGTGATTTCGGCTTTAATTAGTCCTTTTAAAGTGATAACGCTTTCATTATATCTAATCAAAAAGTCCTCCTTGATGGAGGACTCTTAGTTTACTTACGTACGGTTATTTTATTACCATCTTTATCGGGATTTTCACTTAAAAATTTCATAATTCGATTATAGTGGATATCACGACCGGGTTTACACATCGTAAGTTTGACATTTTCAGTATCCTCAACAATCGCTTCTGCAAATGCAGCACATCCTGGATACCCACATGCACCGCATTCATATCCTGGTAATAACTCTCGAACACCTTCTATGCGTGGGTCTTCTTCAACTTTTAAGGCTTCTGCCGCAAAAGCGAGTCCGAGTCCTAATAATAATCCAAGTATTCCTAATGCTAAAACTGGCATTTTATTCCTCCTCTTCTTCCAAACGTTGTTTAATCCCGCAGCTGTACTGACTACACGCACCGCATTTAATAGGATCGATTGACTTCATATCGATAGGCGCTTCAGTGTTTTTATTTAGTAGTGTACTTACTAAAAACAACCCCACAACACCCATGACGACTAATATTCCTGGTAACACTATACGATGCCTCCAAGTCCTAAGAACGCGAGTGCCATAATGCCTGCAGTTACCAATGCTACTGGAACACCTTTCCATGATTCAGGAAGATTCGCTGCATCTAAACGTTCACGAATCGTTGAGAATGAGAACATGATTAACCCAAACCCAAGCGCGGCCCCAAAGGCTGTCGTGACAGCCAGTGCGAGTCCTGGAAGTGTTCCGTAATCGATAAAGTCTTCGGCAATATTGGCAACCGCTACCCCTAAAATCGCACAGTTCGTAGTGATTAGAGGAAGATAAATACCTAAGGATTTATAGATTTTTTTACTAAAGCGTTTAATAAACATCTCAACGAGTTGCACAAATGAAGCAATAATTAAAATAAAGGCAATCGTTTGAATGTACTCAATGTTTAATGGTACTAATACTAAGTAATACAGTAAATATGTAACCAGTGCAGCCATAACCATGACAAACATAACCGCAACACTCATCGCGAGTCCTGAGTCTGTTTTCTTACTTACGCCTAAGAATGGACAAACACCTAAGAAACGTAGTAATACGACGTTGTTAATGAGCATTGATGAAATGATAGCTGTAAAAAATATTGTCCAACTCATGCGTTTTCACCTGCACTTTCTAATTCTTTTTGACGCTTTTTCTCAAGCGCGATTCGCTTTTTCTCTTCAATGAGTTTTTGGCGTGCGATTTCCGCTTTTTTCTGTTTACTAATTTGAATCCCGTTATGCATCGCAAGGATGGTTCCGATAACGATGAAACCGCCTGCTGGTCCACTGAAGACCGCGATGCTAAATAGATATGTGTTTAAATTTATAATTGATCCTTCAAACGGTAACGGTAGATAGACGCCGTATGCAATCGCACCTGTTGCCATAAATTCACGAACGAGTCCAATTGCCATAAGTGCAAACATAAAGCCAAGGGCCATACCTAATCCATCGATGGCGCTATTTAAAACGCCGTTTTTAGATGCATAGCTTTCTGCGCGTCCTAAAATTAAACAGTTTACAACAATTAAAGGAATGAAGATCCCTAAGGA
>SKIW01000016.1 GCA_007116245.1 Candidatus Izemoplasma sp.
ATCGAACGGTTAATCTTGTGGATTACGGAACGGCGCGTTACGCGCTGCAAGCGAGTGATCAAGACCCTAATAATCCTAATAACGTGATTCAACTTTATACTGGTAACTCTGTTGATAAAACGTGGCAATGTCCCACACACGATAATTGCAACTGGAACCGTGAACATGTTTGGCCAATGCGTCGTTTACCTGTTTCAAGACCGTCTAATACAACACGGAGTATGGGAAGTGATTTACATAACTTAGTTCCTGAAGACTATAACGAAAACAATTTCCGTGCTGCTAAATATTTTACCGAAACCAATACAAACGATACGTATCACCCTCGTGACGGTGCAAAAGGGAATGTCGCAAGAATACTGTTTTATATGGATGTTATGTACACAGAAATCACCTTAGTAAGTGGCTACGCTAATCCAACAAACTATGAAATGGGTGATTTAGATTATTTAATCCGTTGGCATTTCTTTGATTCTGTGGATGCATTTGAAATGAACCGCAACGATGTTATCTTTACGTATCAAGATAATCGGAATCCTTTTATCGATTATCCACATTTTGTAGAACTTATATGGTTTGGCCATCACGAAATCCCCTTAAATGATTAAAACGCCTCACGGCGTTTTATTTTTTTTGTATACGGTATCAATCACAGTATAGACTGAATCTTTAGATATATCAGCCTGTAAATGATAAAACGGGATAGTCCGAATTAACTGATCTAGAGTGCTTGATATGTTTTGCCATGAGGATGTATCGCTTGGTCTTAAGGTGTTTTTAAGTAAAAAGTTTAAACTATCCTTTAAATCTAACTTATGTATCATAGGGTTCCCTTGTGATATAAAGACAATCGCCTTTAAAGGATAAACGTGATTATCATTAATCGTCCGCTTTCCTGAAAACGGTGCACTGGTAATCATAAAACGATGGTTTTCTGTAATGATTAACGGTTTATCATCGTTCATGATTTTTGCGCCTTCAATAAACGTTTCCCATAAAGAAGCATGTGTGCTTTTCCCGGTTTGTGAAGGTGCTGAGAATAAGATTACCTCACCTTGATACAAAACCGCAGAAGCATGAATGGGGATAATCCCTTGTCGAATACAATACTCCATAAAGACTAAACCGCTTAAAACATACTCTTGTTCAGGGAGTTTAGTATTGAGCGATTTCGCTAGTTTAAGGGTTGTATGACTGTAGTCTTCCGTATGGACAATAGAGGTGCTTATTTTATTATCTTTTGTATAAACATCGAGCTGTTTGTAGTGATCGTACTCATAGTATTTGCGATTGCCTTGCACTAAGTAAGGCACTTTATTTGAAACGTCAATGGCATCACATAACTGAATATCAATCGTAACATCTATAGAGACATCATTGGAAATGCGATACTTTTCAATATTATTTTTAAAATAATCATCATAATGATAATTAAAAGCGAGTACTTTTTTAGCAATTTTATAGTTATTCATAAGCCGTCCTTGATTTTAGTGATGCATGTTCTTTTAAATATTCAGAACACGTTTTACTATTTCCTTCTAATAAGCGTTTAGCAAAACATTGTTGGCAAGACATAAGTAATCTACAATCATGACACTTCGATTCTTTTTCCAGTAAATCAATAGAATGTCTTAAACTATCAAATACGGGTTTTAGGGCTTTTCCAATAGTGTTTTTCCTAGGTGTATAGGCTAATGCACAAGCTTGCATTTCGCCTTTATAGGTAATAAAGTAAGTCGCTTTTAATGCTAAACAAGTACTTTTTTTAGTGTTTTGCGTAATTGTATTTTTAGTTGTTTTAGGAAATGCACTTTGTAAACGCTTTTCAAAATCAACTAGTTCTTTAGGCTTCAAACGCATAGTTAGTGGATAACTGCATTGGTTCCGTGTTGGTGCAATGTATGTTGAATAATGAAGGGTTTGCTTTTTAGATTGAGCGTACTCAATCATTGCATCTAAGTTTTGATAAATATGATTAACAGCCAGCGTGCGTAACTGTAAGGGTAAACGATGCTTTATGAGTTGATCAATCGCTTGATCAGTTTGACTAAATGCATGTTCACTTTTGGTTATTTTTTGATAGCTTTCAGAGTTGTAACCATACAAGGTGATAATAATAAATTCTGGAGGTCGCATTTTAAAAAGTTCTAAATGCTCCTTGCTTAAAAGTGTCGCATTTGTAAAAAGTGTAATATTGATACCTTGATCATATAGGTATGTATAAAGTTCTACGAAATCTTTACGCCTAAAGATTTCACCACCCGTTAAAAGTGCAAATAAAAGACCTGCATCGACAGCTTGGTCAAATATCTTTTTCCAAGCTTCCGTTGACAAGTCAGGATCATTACTTTGACTAATCAAATAACACATTTCACACGATAAATTGCAGCGACTTGTCAGCTCGAACTCCCCAAAGATGGGCTGATTACGCGCGGCGGCATTTTTGATTAGTGTGTTTCTCAATGTTAAGTAATCCATAAAAAATCCCCCAATAACCCCTACTATTTTTATTATATCACGAATAGAGTTTAAGGATAAAAAAACTCGAAAATGTTAGTTAATTATAATCAACACTTACTATGCTGTTTTTTAATTAGAATTTGTTAGTTTACAAGATGCTATTTAGATAGTTTTAGGAAATCCTTTTATCACTAGGGTTATTATTTATAATGTTATTTATAAATCTTTCTAAATATTAGAAAATA
>SKIW01000057.1 GCA_007116245.1 Candidatus Izemoplasma sp.
CGAATTCTTCATCATCATCGACATCGAATGTTTCATTATAATGCATGTCGTAACTTATCCGTTCGCCTTCCATGTTGATGGTTGTAATGGTCATTTTATGTTCGTAATCCTCATGATCTGAATCACCAACAGATACATCAAAACCACTACCATTTGCCATAAATGTCGATACTAAATCGAGATACGGTTTTAACTCCTCAACTTCAGACAAAATCGCAAACGTGTCTTCTTGATTATTCGTCGATAGGTTCATCCCTTGTGCTTGATATAAAGATAAATCCTCTACTCCTTCGTGTAATGTCATAATGCTCGATAATGCTGAAAAGCCAATAACATTATCTTTTGAATCAAATAAATTACCTTGTTCAGACGTAATTTTATCTACTAAACTACATCCGATTAAAGCAAATGCTGCTGTCATAACTGTGAATAACATAAATACTTTCTTCATTGGTGTTGCCTCCTTTTATTTTTTATTCACTGAGTATACGTATGGGATTGAGTTTTTATTGGTAAAAAGAGTAAATAGTTGCATAAATTTTTATTTATCTATTCTATTGTGCTTCTATAAAATAAAAAAACCTTAACAATTCACATCTTTATCAACCACCGTTAAGGTTTTAAAATCATTTTTTTAGCTTGAAAGACTACCGATAATTCTTTACTTTAAATCTTAAGGATGCATATAACTCCGCATGCATCATTTGATACCAAGGTGTAAATAGTAATAAAACGAGAGGCGTGATAAAGATTGAAGGTCTTAAAAAATCGTATGGAATTTCACCACCAAAAAGCCCTCTATAATACGTTAATACTAACACGAAAACACTCGATGATTGTAAGGCAATCCAAGGCACAAAAAATAACCTAACTGCAATCAACCTAAGATAATTCCCTTTCATTATTATTGCGCTGACTTTTAACGGATTATACTTACGTTGATCAAATCTTCTATCCGCAAGAAGATATGGTACCATCGCTAGCATTAAGGAAATAACCGCTGAAGGTATAGCAAAAATAATGACATTTAATACAACGACACTAATATCGACCGTTAGTTCGCTAAAAAGACCGAAAAATAGTCCTGAGAGAATTGTTCCTATGAGTAAAGGACTTAGATAAAGCACTTGTCTCAACACTAAAAATTTAAGATTCTTTCCATAATACGTCGGTCTAAATCCTAACGCAATAGGAACAAGAAACCGGTTTCTATCTTTTTTTATCGCATTTATCATAACATACGCTACGCCAACATTAACCGGAAGAATAAGTAATGTTCCAATTAAAGGCGCTAAATGTGAAACAACAAAAATAGCAATTACAGCTAAAATATACGTAGGCATGATATACGTATAATTCATTATAAGGTTTTTAAAAGCTTTAAAAAATCGCATTCGCTTCCTCCTATTGTTGCTTGTAGTATCATTATAGCTGTTTTTATAAGTGTCTTCAATCAATAATGTTTGTACTAATGTATATGGAACCTATATAAAGAAAGAAATATCTATAATATTTTCTTAAGATTAATATTTTCTAGAGCGTTTCACCATTTTATGCTATAATTCCATAAGGTGATTATAATGGACCATTTTATACCAATGACAAAAAATGAGATGCAAAAACAAGGATTTGAACAAGCCGATTTTATTATCGTTACAGGAGATGCATATATTGATCATCCTTCTTTTGGTCATGCGATTATCGCTCGGACATTGGAACGCTTTAACTACAAAGTTGCGATTATCGCGCAACCTGATATGAATAATAACGATGACTTTTTCGCGCTTGGTCACCCTAAATATGCCTTTTTAGTCACCGCCGGCAACATTGATTCGATGGTAAATCATTACACAGTGAACAAGAAACGTCGCAAACAAGATGCTTATACACCCGGCGGAAGAAATGATCGACGACCTGACCGTGCAACAATTAAATACAGTAAAAAATTACGTGAACTTTTTGGAAATACACCGATTATAATTGGAGGTATTGAAGCCTCTTTAAGACGCTTATCTCATTATGATTATTGGGACAATACAGTAAGACGTTCTATCTTACTTGATTCTGGTGCTGATTTACTCATTTACGGAATGGCTGAAAAAACAGTGATTGAAGTGGCTGATTATTTAGCCTCTGGTTTAGACGTCAAAGATCTTATTTTTATTCGCAATACAGTTTGGAAAACAAAAGATGCATCACTCATCCCTTTCGATGCAATTCCATTGCCGAGTTATGACAATGTACTAGAAGATAAACACGCGTATGTTCAGAGTTTTAGCCTCCAATACAAACAAACCGATGCGTTTACCGCAAAACCACTCGTCGAGCATTATCAAAGACATATCATTATCCAAAATCCACCCGCATTCCCCTTAACACAAGAAGAGATGGATCAAACATATGATTTACCATTTCAACGTAGTCCCCATCCTATATATAAAGAACCTATTCCTGCTATTGAAGAAGTGAAGTTCAGCTTAATTTCTAACCGGGGATGTTTCGGAGGATGTAACTTCTGTGCTTTAACATTTCATCAAGGAAGAACAATTCAATCTAGAAGTAAAGCCTCTTTAGTGAAAGAAGCAGAATATATGATCAAAGACAACGATTTTAAAGGATATATTCATGATGTCGGTGGTCCTACAGCTAACTTCTACGAAGTGAGTTGTCAAAAACAA
>SKIW01000077.1 GCA_007116245.1 Candidatus Izemoplasma sp.
AGCGTGGTGTACACCGATAAAAAACGTCTTTAAATGGCTCCACATAAACGTTTATAAGAAAACCACCAAAAATTGGTGGTTTTCTTTAATATGGTATCGTTAATGATTTATATAGTTCATATTTTTTACATAGCCAGAATTATTAATAACGCGTGATACGGTAGCGATACCGACACCCGCTCTTTTAGCCACTTCTTTCATACTTGCCATACCATCACTCCTCACTATGAAACCGATACCATATTACCATAAAAAAAACCTTTTAAAAAGGCTTTTTTTATAATTTGAATGACTTTGTCGCTTCAATCGCGGTTTGCCATCCTTTAATGTTTTTCGCTCTAACTTTCGCATCCATCTTAGGTTTAAAGGATTGATCAAGTCGCCAAGAAGCTTGAATATCATCAATGTTTTTCCAGTACCCAACAGCTAAACCAGCTAAGTATGCGGCACCGAGTGCGGTTGTTTCTAATACTTTAGGACGCTCAACTTCTAAGTTTAAAATATCCGCTTGAAACTGCATTAAGAAGTTATTAACTGTCGCACCGCCATCGACTTTAAACGATTTTATCGGTGTTTTAGTATCTTCTTCCATGGCGCGTAAAACATCCATCGACTGATAGCAAATCGCTTCAAGTGTCGCTCTTGCAAAATGTTCTTTCATAGACCCACGTGTTAAACCAAACAAGGCACCACGTGCATCAGTATCCCAGTGTGGTGTACCAAGTCCGACAAACGCCGGCACAAAATAAACACCTTCATTATTCTTTAAAGAAGTTGCTAAAGCTTCAGTTTCAGCGGCGTTATTAATAAGTTTAATCCCATCACGCAACCATTGAACACTCGACCCAGCCACAAAAACACTGCCTTCTAATGCATAGGTTACTTTATCATCAATTCCCCAAGCGATGGTTGTAAGTAACCCGTTTGAGGAAGCAATTGCTTCTTCACCGGTATTCATAAGCATAAAACATCCTGTACCATAGGTATTTTTCACCATTCCCTTTTCATAACATGTTTGTCCGAACAACGCCGATTGCTGATCTCCAGCCATTCCAGAGATGGGAATTTCTTGTCCGAAAAAATGATAAGGAACAGTATATCCGTAAATCTCTGAAGAAGGACAGACTGTCGGTAACATCGATGCCGGAACATCGAGAATGTCTAATAATTCTTCATCCCATGATAAATCGTGGATGTTATACATTAGAGTACGACTCGCATTCGTATAATCCGTCACATGCTTCGCGCCCCCTGTGAGTTTATATACAAGCCAACTATCGATTGTACCAAATAACAACTCACCGTTATTTGCTTTTTCACGGGCCCCATCGACCGTATCTAAAATCCACTTAACTTTCGTTCCTGAAAAATACGCATCGACTAATAAGCCGGTCTTATCTCTAAAAGTTTGCTCATGCCCGTCTTTTTTTAACGTCTCACAAATATCACGGGTTTGTCGGGATTGCCAAACAACCGCATTATGGATTGGTTTACCGGTTACTTTATCCCAAACAACCGTCGTTTCACGTTGGTTTGTAATCCCAATGGCTTCAACTTGTTCAGCTTTAATATCTTTTTTAATCAAACATTGTGCAATGACAGCCAAAACACTAATCCAAATCTCATTAGCATCATGTTCAACCCATCCTGGGTTTGGATAGTGTTGTTCAATTTCTTTACTTGCTGTAGAGATGATATTGCTTTGCTTATCGAACAATATTGCACGCGTACTCGTAGTACCTTGATCGATTGCCATTATGTATTTTTCCATACGTACCTCCTGAATAAAATCGTGAATAGTTTACCAAGTAATGATGTAAATTTCCAGTCTTAATGTGGAATTGTCCGTGTCGCTAAAATATCAACACCCGTATCAAAGATATTTTTAATGACAATATCATCCGTTTTTATCGGTGCTACCATTTCAATATCTTCAAGCGCTTCCATCACTTTAAAAATGAGTTTTTTTGAGATTGCATGTGATGTTTTAACACTTAAACGCGTTGTTAAGTCACTTTTTACTCGAACCGTCGATGTTAACATCCGTGTCGGATTCGTGACTTCTTCAATCGCATAGGTCTCACCGCGTTTACAGCGGTTACCAGTCACTCTTTTTTGCGCATCAATCGTAACGTGGCATCCCACAGGACACACAATACAAATCATTGATTTTTTCTCCATTATGACTTCACCTCAAGTTCAATCGTGATAGGTGTGGTTTGATCGATAAGTTGATCCGGTTTAATC
The DNA here is from genome assembly GCA_007116245.1 of Candidatus Izemoplasma sp. Classification (GTDB taxonomy): domain Bacteria; phylum Bacillota_I; class Bacilli_A; order Izemoplasmatales; family Izemoplasmataceae; genus CSBR16-104. The sequence continues at coordinate 2,248 of SKIW01000077.1, forward strand.
ATGAGTGATTCCATTTCTGCTGGTGCAATAAAACGCGCTTTCTTCTGTTGGATAATCGTATCGCCTTGTTTTACTGTAAACGTACCAACATCGTACTTATTTGTAACCCGAAACATAATGGTAATAGGCGCCTCAAAATTATTCACATCCACAAATTGGGGAACGGTATAACGAATGCCATTAAGCGGTTCAATCGTTAACAAACGCCGTGTTTCTTTCAACGCATCATCCGCGTAATGCTTTGCACTTTTACCCGCTTTTTCACTTTCAATCGTTACCCAATCGACTAAATCATGCACATGTAATGCGTTCCCGCAAGCGAATAAACCAGGAATATTACTTTGATAAGTATGATCGACAATGGCGCCTTTTGTAATTTCAGATAGTTCAATATCTAATGTCTCAAAAACCATTGTATCGGGTACAAGACCAACAGATAAAAGCAAAGTATCAACATCAAACATCTTTTCTGTACCAGGAATTGGTTTAAAATCCTTATCAACTTCTTGAATTGTAATCGATTCTAACGCGTTATCCCCTTTAATATCCGTTACCGTGTGTGATAAATAAAGCGGAATATCATAATCATGTAAACATTGTACAATATTACGTGTCAAGCCATTTGAATAGGGCATAATTTCCGCAACACCATGCACTTTAGCACCTTCTAATGTCATTCGTCTTGCCATAATTAAGCCGATATCACCACTGCCTAAAATAAAGACATCTTTACCGACTAAATAACCATCAATGTTTAAATAACGCTGCGCACTACCCGCAGGCATTATCCCTTTAACACGCGCACCAGGCAATTTAATCTGACCACGTGTTCTCTCATAACACCCACTCGATAAAATCACCGCTTTTGCTTCAATCGTAAGCGCACCATCTTCGGTATTATAAGCTTCAATGTTAAAGCAATCTTCAGGTTTTTCGATACTCAATACAGTCGTGTCAAGCTTATAATCGATGTTTGCTTCAGTAAACTTTTCGATAAATCGTGATGCGTATTCTGGTCCAGTTAACTCTTCTCTAAAAACGTGGAGACCAAAACCATTATGAATACATTGGTTTAAAATCCCACCAAGAACCGCTTCACGCTCTAAAACAAGGACTGAATTCGAATCGCTTTTAGCACTAAGTGCTGCCGCTAATCCGGATGCGCCTCCACCTATGACAACGATATCTACCTTCATCGTTTCACCTTCGTTTCTTTCCATAAAATAGCCGTATTTTTTTCGTAATACTCAACCTCTGTTAAAGGAATCTTCAATTCTCTTGCAATTAACTTAACAACCGTGTTCTCACAATACCCACCTTGACATAAACCACTGCCAGCACGAACACGTTTTTTAATCCCTTTGACAGTAGGACTCGAGACAGCACTGTGAATGGCTTCAACGACTTCTGCTTCCGTAACCCGTTCACATTTACAAACAATATTACCGTAACGACGATCATCAAGGATTAACGCAATTTTCTCTTCTAAAGTACTTTCATGAAACGGTTTTTTTTTCGTACGAAAAGGATTAAAATCCTTTTTTTTCGTAAACGTTTCATCCGCGTTTAAAAGCGTGTTTACAACATACTCAGCAATCGCAGGTGCCGCAGTGAGACCAGGAGAATCAATCCCAGCAACGTGAATAAACTGCGGATACGCTTTAGCGGGTTGAATATAAAAATCACTGTAAGTACTTGTTGCTCGCAACCCAGAAAAAGTACGTATAATTAAATCAAAAGGAATATTCTTAGCAAGCTTCTCACTATCTCGTTTAATCCAATGCAAATGGTCACTATGATTATCACGATTTTCTTTTTCATCCTGAAATTCACTTGTCGGACCCAGCAAAATATTACCATGCACTTGCGGAACGACTAAAACCCCCTTACCCTTTTCACTCGGAACAGGATAAAGAACACGTTCTACAAAGCCCTTGACTTTTTTATCTAAAACGTAGTATTCACCACGTCTAGGTGTAATCTTATATGGCATCTCCTGTTCGACAAACTTACCAAGCTCATCGGCATAAACACCTGCAGCATTAATGACATATTGCGTATTAATGCGTTCATCTTCATTAATTTCGATCTCAAAGCCTTCTTCTAAAGGCGTTATTTTAGTAACTTTAGCATTAAGTCGGTACTGTGCACCATTCTCCTGTGCATTTTGAAGCGCCGCAATCGCAATTTCCCAAGGATACGTTACTTTAGTTGTCGGTAAATCAAGAACTTTAAGAATCCCATCAGCCATATTAGGTTCCTGCTTACGTGCTTCTTCAGGGTCTAATAAAGCAACCTGTTTGACACCATTTTGGATGGCGCGCTGATAAAGCATTTCAAGCGTCTCAACTTCATCAGTATCACGCGCCATCACAAAGGCGCCGGAAAAAATAAGAGGAATCTTCAATTCCTTCGATAAGGACTCATATAAGCTATTTCCACGCACACAAAGTTGCGCTTTTAAACTGCCTGGTTTAGGATCATGCCCAGAGTGAACAATCGCACTATTGGCGAGTGTCGCATGGTTCCCAATATCGTTTTCTTTCTCTAATAGTAAAATACTTACATTATACTTCGAAAGTTCTCTAGCGATTAGTGTGCCAATCACACCACCACCGATAATCGTAAAATCAATCATACTTTCATCCCTTCTATGAAAAATAAAAGCTAAAAAAACGTTTGACGTTTTTTTAGCTCTCATCTCTTTATCAATATTAAATTGTCAAATCCCATAAATCAGGATTACTTGTTGTAATTGCAATCGCGCCAGCATTTAAACATAAACGGATTTGCGCTTCACTGCTAATCAAGCCCCCAAACATAATTTCACTTGGGACATAATTTTTTATAGAAGCAATAATATCTGTATTCACCGCAGGCAGTACCTCTAAACAATCCGGCGATACCTTCTGGGTAATTTGGAGACTTTGTTTTAATGAATACGTATCTTTTAAGAAAAACCGTAGTATACCTAAAACATTGCGCTTCTTACAAACATCTATCACTTTTGGTTTAGAAGATATAATGCCATCGATTTTTAACGTTTGAATTAAGAAAATAGCACCGTATTCATCACTGGCTAGACCACGAATTAGTTCTGAATGAATCAAAACTTTTTTTCCATGTTCTTTCATTACATGAACTAACTCTTCCAGTTGTGCGAGCTGAAAATTCATTAAAATACCATACTTTAAAGGAAGTTTTAAAAACTTCTTTAAGTCTTGGTGACTGCTTATTGCAGGAATTATCTTTTGCCCATCAAACATACGGACCTCCTAAATTAAAGCAAAAGAGACTAAGCCCAAAAAACTATAGACCTAATCTCTCACCTCTTATCATATTAACTTACCTTCATTATAGTGAAACATTCACTAAAAATCAAGGGGAATTAGCAAATAAAGACAATTAACGTACTTTTTGCATAAACGCTTTTGTCGCCTCTTCTTGAGGATTATCTAAAAAAGTCGGTGGACCTTGTTCGATAATTTTTCCTTCATGCATAAATATAACGTAATCCGCAAAATCCCTAACAAAACTAATAACATGGGTTACAAAAATAAACCCTTTTCCAATATTTCTTAAGTTCTCAACCGCGGTTAAAACTTCGTGCGTTAAAATCGGGTCAAGTGAAGATGTCGGTTCATCAAGAAAAATCGTTTCTGGATTAACCGATAACGCTCTTGCGATTGACGCGCGTTGCGCTTGCCCACCTGAGATGTTTTTCGGGACTTTGTTAACTTGGTCTTCTAAAGACATTAACCGTAAATTTTCCATCGCAATCGCATGAGCCTCTTCTTTGCTCATGCCACGCGTTTTCTCTAATATAAGAGTAATATTCTCTAATAAACTTAAATGTGGAAACAAATTATGATTTTGAAAAACAAACCCAACCGTTTTTTTATAACCAGGTTCTTTAACGCTTCTACCATTCACAAATACTTCACCACGCGTCGGTTGTTCAAGGCCTGATAAAATTCTTAATAACGTAGATTTACCAGACCCAGAGACACCGATAATTGCTACGGCTTTATATTCATCAAGCACTAAATTAATATTGTCCAATACTTGAACATCATAAGTGTGAGATAACGCTTTAACTTCTATTTTCATTCTAAAGCCCATCTCCTTTCAAGCCATCTTGTCATTTGAGAAAGTGGGATCGTAATTATTAAATACAACGCCCACATCAATAAGAAAGCTTCAGTAAAGGCGAATGTTCTAGATTGAACAATCTGAATCGCATAAAATAACTCTCTATAACTAAGAACACTAAGTAGCGCACTCCCTTTAATTATTAATGAGAAATTGTTCATTAAAGGTGGCATGAGAATCCGGATGACTTGCGGAATAATAATATACCGATATCGCTGAAAAGGTGTAAACCCAAATAAATCCATCGCCATATATTGCTCATCTGAAATGCTCGAAAATGCCGACTTAAAAATATTCGTCATATAAGGCGTGATATAAATAATTATTCCAACTACGCCAAGAATATGCACTTCCTGTTGTGAGGGACGATTGATAAATGCCGGTCCAATCACAAACGCCATCGCAAAGATCATAACCAAGAGAGGTGTCCCATAAATGATTTCTGTGAACACATTCGTGAAAGCATGAAAAAAACGCACTTTAGATGCTGACAGTAAATAAAAGATGAAACCTAAGACAACACTTCCGAATAAAGCAATAAATGAAGCGTATATGGTGTTTCGAAACCCTTCAAACACCAAGGTTTCATAACCGCTGAGTAACGATAAGTTAAAAGGCGTTCTTTGACGTATTACAACAACACCGGCAAATAATATAAATATTCCAACCGATACTAAATAAGATACCTTTTTATTCATTGATAAAGAATTCGAGTCCGTATCGCTCTAAAATACCAGTGATTTCTTCATCCCATTTAGCACTAAGGGTTTCATAAAGACCACCAGGTTCACTCATAGAAGCGATAAATTCATTGGCTTGAGCTAAAAGTTCTGAATTGCCTTTAGCTACCGCCATACCAATTGGGCTCGATTGGAAAGGATCCCATACTACAATCGTATCATCACGATTCGCTTTATGATTGTTGACAACAGGGAAAGCACTCATCATTAATATATCAGATGTTCCTTGAGTGACTGAGGCAACAGCCGATGCTAAATCCGTCGCTTCAGTAACATTTAACCCTAACGATTCAGGGATTGTTGCTGAAACCTGTGTTGCAATCCCAACAAAACTTGCATCTTCTAAAGCTAAAATATCTTCAGTGGTAGAATCTTCATCTAAATCATTGTCATCGGCAAACTCACTGTTCACTAAACTAATAATTTTAAAATAAAAGTACGGATCACTAAAATCAACAACTTCAGCCCGTGCTTCAGTAATACTCATCGAGGCAATGACGATATCGATTTGATTATTATTTAATGAAGGGATTAAAGCAGCAAAGTTCGTATTCACAATTTCCACTTCACGACCAATAAACTCGCCGAACGCTCTAGCAACATCGACACTAATTCCTTCTGGCTCACCATCAACTTCTGTTTCAAAAGGCGGATAACGTAAATCCATTCCTACACGTAACACTTCATCATCTCTAGAACACGCAGCAAGTAAAAACACTGTAAAGACTGCGAAAAACAAAATACTCATTTTTTTCATATAAAACACTCCTTATTTTTAGTTAAATTAAATTGTATCCAATTTAAATTATATTATATACAACACACCGAAGATACTCAACCCATATGCTTTACTTTATAGTCACTAAATTAAGCCAGAATACCTTAAACAAATGCATTGACAAAACGCGTGCTTTTATAGACTTACTTTACCACGGATTAAAAATTTCAGAAAGAGATACAATAATTTTATAAACCATCTTGACAAGTCAAAATTTTTTTTGTATTTTATTATTAGCAAAGCACGTTAACGAGTGCTAAAAAAGAGTTATATCGAAAATAAGGAGGAAATCTATGTTAAAACCACTTTATGATCATGTCGTTTTAGAAGCGACACCCGAAGAAAAAAAGACCCAGAGCGGCATTATACTAACATCGAGCGACTCAGAAAAACCTAGTATCGCTACCGTTGTTGCTGTTGGGAAAGGTAAGTTTGAAGAGAGTGATCACGTTCCACTTACTGTTAAAAAAGGAGATCGTGTCGTGTTCAAACGTTACGCAACAACGGAAGTTAAACTGAATGATGTTACCTATCTTATTTTAAAAGAATCAGATATTTTAGCCATTGTGGAGGATGAATAATATGAGTAAAGCAATATTATATTCTAAAGAAGCCCGCCAAGCGATGCTAAAAGGCGTTGATAAGTTAGCGAATACGGTTAATATTACCTTAGGTCCTAAAGGGCGTAACGTAATCTTAGAAAAAAGTTATGGGACACCCTTAATCGCCAACGATGGTGTGACCATCGCGAAAGAAATCGAGCTTAAAAACCCGTATGAGAACATGGGAGCTAAACTCGTCCAAGAAGTTGCATCTAAAACAAACGATACTGCAGGAGACGGAACAACAACAGCGACATTACTAGCGCAAGCGATGATTCATCAAGGCATCCGTGCTGTCGATAAAGGTGCTAACCCTGTATTGCTTAAAGAAGGCATCGATAAAGCAAGCCGTTTTGTTGCTAAGGAAATATTGACTTTAAGCCGTAAAATAGACACCAATCAAGACATAGCCAGTGTTGCTACCGTATCATCTGGAAGCCGCGAAATCGGCGATATTATCGCTAAAGCCATGGATAAAGTTGGTAAAAGCGGGGTTATTAGTGTCGATGAATCCAAAGGGTTTGATACGGAACTCGAAATCGTTGAAGGTTTACAATACGATAAAGGCTATGTCTCCCCTTATATGGTAAGTGATCGTGAGAAAATGGAAGTTGTCCTTGAAAACGCACATGTCTTAGTTACTGATCAAAAAATCACAACAATCAAAGATATTTTACCGATATTAGAAAACGTCGTTGAAACGAATAAGCCACTTCTTATAATCGCCGATGATCTAGAAAACGAAGTTACCAGCACCTTAATCGTCAACAAACTGCGTGGTACATTCAATGTCGTTGCGACTAAAGCCCCTGGATTTGGGGATAACCAAAAAGACATGCTTACCGATATCGCCTATCTAACCGGGGCAAACTTTTATGCAAAAGATTTAAATATGGAACTAAAAGATCTCAAAATGGAAGACTTAGGTATGGCAAAAAAAGTAATTATAACCAAAGACCATACGACCATTTTAGAAGGCTCTGGTACTAAAGAACGCATTCAAGAACGCGTTGAAGAAATACAGAAACACATCGAAAACACCACAAGTGATTACGATAAAAAACGTCTTAACGAACGCTTAGGAAAACTCACAGACGGTGTGGCAATCATCAAAGTTGGTGCCGTTTCAGAAGTTGAACTTAAAGATAAAAAACTTCGTATAGAGGACGCATTAAATGCCACTAAAGCCGCTGTTGAAGAAGGCATTGTCATCGGGGGTGGTGCGAGTTTAGTGGCTGTATATAACATATTAAAAGATACCCTTAAAGATGATGTTGCAGACGTCCAACGTGGTATTAACATCGTGTTAGAAGCCTTGCTGAAGCCAGTGTATCAGATTGCGGAAAACGCCGGTTTCGATGGTCAAGAAATTATGGCAAAACAACTTGAAGCTAAAAAAGACTACGGCTTTGATGCTAAACTTGGTGAATGGGTGAATATGATTGAAAAAGGCATTATCGACCCAACTAAGGTTACACGTAGTGCTGTGATAAATGCTGCAAGCATTGCCGCAATGTTTATAACTACCGAGGCCGCCGTGATTGAAGAAAAAACAAAAAAAGATGATGAGGAACAAATCAACCCTAATCTCTACTAATCAAAAA
>SKIW01000061.1 GCA_007116245.1 Candidatus Izemoplasma sp.
ATTATTGAAGTATTCAGTGATGAAGGTAATATTATTGAAAACCTCCCTAAACAACGACAACACTCCCATAAAGCATGGGTTAACATCATGTATGGTTGCGATGAATTTTGTACATACTGCGTCGTTCCTTACACCAGAGGTAAAGAACGTTCGCGGCACCCAGAACACATCATCGAAGAAGTTAAAGAACTCGCTAAAGAGGGTTACAGCGAAGTTACACTCTTAGGACAAAACGTCAATTCTTATGGACGTGATTTTAACGATAAAGCGTATACCTTTAGTAACCTCTTAAGAGATTTAACAAAAACTGCTATCCATCGAGTCCGCTTTACAACATCACACCCCAAAGATTTTGATGATGCGACTATCGATGTGATTGCAGAAAACAATAACATCATGCCTCATATCCATCTTCCTGTACAATCAGGAAGTGACCGAGTCCTAAAAAAAATGAACCGTAAATATACCAAAGAATCCTATCTTTCTTTAGTTGAAAGAATATATACAAAAATCCCTGATGTCTCATTAACAACAGACATCATTGTAGGTTTTCCAGAAGAAGACGAAGAAGCGTTTGAAGAAACTTTAGACTTAGTAAAACAATCGCATTTTGAAGGTGCTTTTACCTTCATCTTTTCTCCACGTGTGGGGACACCAGCAGCATCTTATCAAGACGAAACACCGATGGCCATAAAAAAACAACGATTAAATCGTTTGAATGAAATCATCAACGCAGGCTACTTACGAGGGAATAAACGTTTTGAAGGAAAGATTGTCGAAGTCTTAGTTGATGGTGAAAGTAAAAACAATCCAGAAATCCTTGCTGGGTACACACCACATAATAAGCTTGTTAATTTTAAAGGGGATCGTTCTTTAATCGGGAAACGCGTTAACGTTAAAATCACGCAAGCTAAAACATGGTTTTTATTAGGAGAACGCGTTGAAAAGCCTTGACCAACTAATCGAACATTTAAAAAACGATTCCCGAGTAAAAGCGTATAACGCCATTGAAGAAAAACTCCTTAAACATCCTTATTATCAAGAGAAATACCAAGCGTTTCTCAACTCACAAAAAGCGTTGGTTCAAGCTAAACACTATACATCTTCAGCATATAAACGTTTAAAAGAAAAATATGAGAATCAATTAAAAGAACTTCAAAGCGATCCATTAATACATCAATATCTTACATTACAAGAAGAATTAAATGATTTCTTAAAAACAATAATAGAAACAATAGAGTTAGCCGTTAACAGACCTTTCAATGAAGATTGAAAGGTTTTCTTAAAACAGTGGGAAACTGCTTAAATAAAAGAAATCCATTGAATTAAAATAGCCCATCATGTATAATAATGTTAGCATCCTGAGGAGTGGTAGAATGACAAAAGAGCTTATGAAACAAGAAGAATTCATTTACTTATACTCAAAAAAAGTGAAGATCGAAAAACTCATCGAAACCTTTGTTGTTATTCCAACAACAGAAATTATTAAGTACTTAAAAAATAAAGAACTTTTCTTACCAAACTATATTCATAAAGCAATCATCCGAAAAAACATCGCTCCGATTATCGCGAGTGCTGATTATGATGACCGTTTTTCAGATGAAATGAAACACCGCTTGAAATGGTTTGATCAATTTACCATTTTTCAACTTGAGCGTCTTGCAGAGAGCTATCGTATAGAAATTAACGTAACCGAGTATAAACGCGATTTTTGGGATATCATGATTCGTCATCGTGCGGATCTTGGGATTAACAACTTAGAGTTCGTAAAACTTCAAAACCTTACTATGAAATACCAAAAAGCACCACAAGAATCGTACGCTGAGCTCAAAGAACATTTCTCAACGATTTACTTTGAACCAAAAGGATATTTTGAGGGATGCCGCTTAGATGAAGCGGCAGAAGTTTTACTCAACTCAACCACGTTAAGTGATATTCGCGATTTGGGTAAAAAGTACGATGTAGAAATACCACGACGCATTAACAAAAAACAATTAATCGATATTTTAGCTTTAAAACTCGATCTTTCAGAAAACGAACAAGAAGAACTCGCGAAACAATCTATTTTAGAGCTCGAACGTTATGCAAAAAAACGTGATGTAAACGTATCAATTGAACTTAAGAAAGCCGATATGATTGAATACATCTTCATTAAACGAAAACAATCACGCGTACCACTGCATGAAGAAAGCTTAAAAATCTTCGAAGGTATGAACATTGAAGAATACTTATACGAGTCTAAGTTTGAAGAAATAACCCATAAATACAACTTACAAAGAAAAAAACGGAAACGGTTAGTTCGCAATATTGTAATTAGTGTGATTATTGTCGCAGCTGCGATTGTTTTCACATTGCTTCAATAGTTAAAGGTGTGATGATATGACCTACAAAAAAAGTGACTATACACCCATGATGCAGCAATACCTATCTATAAAAGAAGACTATAACGATGCTATAGTCTTTTTTCGATTAGGTGATTTCTACGAAATGTTTTTCGAAGATGCCCTACTAGCGAGTCGTGAACTCGAAATTCAGTTAACCGCAAGAGATGCTGGCGCTAAGGAACGTGTACCCATGTGCGGTGTACCGCATCACGCTGTAGAAAGTTACTTAAATCGGTTAATCGAAAAAGGTTATAAAGTCGCGATTGCTGAACAGATCGAGGAGCCTCAAAAAGGTAAAACACTCGTTGCTCGCGATGTCGTACGCGTTGTAACCCCAGGCACCAACATCGACGATCAAGACGCGAGTGAAACGTACATTGCAGCGTTAGGATTTACCGAGTACTTTTACACAATTTCTTACGCCAATATTACTACAGGCGAATTAGCCGCGCTTAAAATCCCACGCGATTTAACAGCGTTAATAAACGAACTCAGTGCGATACCACTAAAAGAAATAATCGTATCGCATCAGTTTGATATTTCCTATATCAAACACTATTGCGAACACGAAGGATTAACCGTCTCTATCCACGCGGATACGGATATCGACCCGGTGTTTGAAAAACTGGTGAAAGACTTACCAACACCGATTGAACAAAAAACCACACGGCGATTATTAAGTTATATCCTTAAAACACAAAAACGTGCATTATTACATATGAAACACGCTAAACACATCGAATCTACAGCAACAATGAAAATGGATGCTAATACAATTCGTAACCTAGAACTCCTAAAAACGATGCGTCAAAATCATGAAAACGGATCATTATTTTGGTTACTAAATCATACAAAAACAGCCATGGGAGCACGATATTTAAAACGACAGCTCTTAAAACCATTACTCAACCGAACCATTCTTGAGACGCGTTATGATTTTATCGCAGCTTTAAATCATGAATTTATAACTAAAAACGAGTTACAAGACTTACTAAAAAATGTTTATGACCTAGAACGGATTGTCGGTAGGATATCTTATGGAAACGCCACGGCAAAAGATCTAGTACAACTTAGAAGAAGCTTGAAAATACTTCCTGAGTTTAAAAAACATCTTACTGCTTTAAAAATAGAATACGCAACGTTCTTATCCAACTCAATTGATGCGTTAGTCAGTCTTACTACATTGCTAGAAAAAGCACTTGTTGAAGACCCGCCTCTTACGATTAAAGAAGGACAAATGTTTAAAAAAGGATACCATAAAGAACTCGATGATTTAAAAGATATTCATTTAGATGTAAAAACCTATTTAGAAACCTTAGAAACAGATGAACGCGAACGTACCGGTATTAAAAAACTACGGATAGGTTATAACCGTGTATTTGGGTATTATATTGAAGTTCCCAAGGGACAAATCGTGAATGTAAAGGAAGAGTTTGAGTATACTCGGAAACAAACACTCGCTAACTCTGAACGATATATTACACCCATCCTTAAAGAAAAGGAACAAATCATCCTATCGAGTGAAGAAAAAAGTGTACAACTTGAGTACGAACTATTTCTCGCTTTACGCGATGAACTTAAACCATATATGCCAGCAATTCAAAAGAATGCTGAATTATTAAGTGAAATCGATATGTTTCTTTCATTAAGTGACGTGAGTGAGCGCTACCGTTTCACACGCCCAATATTACATGAAGACACCCATATCACGATTACCAATGCGAAACATCCTGTCGTAGAAAGAATGTTAGAAGGTGCTTTTGTACCAAACGACATTATACTCGATAACAACACCCATATCGCGTTAATTACAGGACCGAATATGAGCGGTAAATCAACGTATATGAGACAATTAGCAATTATCGCTATCTTAGCACAAATCGGTTCATTCGTACCTGCAGAATCCGCCGAACTCCCGATCTTTGATCAGTTGTTTACACGGATTGGTTCAAGCGATGATTTAATTAGTGGTAAATCAACATTTATGGTTGAAATGCTCGACGCTAATCACGCTATTCAAAATGCCACAAAACAGTCTTTGATTTTATTCGATGAAATAGGAAGAGGGACATCGACCTATGATGGTCTTGCTATTGCACAAGCTATCATTGAGTATATCCATCAAAAAATCGGTTGTAAAACCTTATTCGCAACCCATTATCACGAGTTAACCGATCTTGAAGAACACCTTAAACATCTTAAAAATATTCATGTAGCCGCCAATGAATCTGAGGGTAAAATCATCTTCCATCATAAAGTGAAAGAAGGACGTGCTGATAAATCCTACGGAATTAACGTCGCAGCCCTCGCAAAACTTCCGCCATCACTCATAAAACGCAGTGAAAAACTGCTTAAATCATTTGAAAGCCAAAACGGCAATCAAGGACTTAATCTCTTTAATTTAGATTTAATCGAAGAACCAGAAGAACTAACACATCCTTATCAAGAACTGATCAATGAAATAGAAAATATTGATGTTGATCAGATGAAACCAATCGAAGCATTAAATCTTTTATACCAACTAAAGCAAAAAGCTAAAAACCGCAAATAAAAAAGACATACTAGATTTGGATTAATCTAGTATGTCTTTTACTATTAGTCTTCAAAATGGATTGAATCAATTAAATCAAAATCTTCATGTATACTATGTCGCGTAATCCCACCATTGGATAATACATAAAGGGAATCATTAATTGTAATCGCACGATTCACATCATAACCATAATACCAAGGATAGTCATTAGTATTCGCATCAAACAAGTCATAATGTGAAATGGATGCCGCAATCTCGATCGGCGTATCTCGATGGATATCAATATCGAAGATTAAATAATCACTATGATGTTGATAATGGTTATTTATCCACGAACTTCTTTGAATAGAGAATCCGATAAAATCATTTGTTTTTGATATTAAAATCGCTTTATGATTATGCAATGCTTCGCCATATTGCCAGCCTTGCGACTCATTTAATAATACTAAACTACGACCGAGTTCAATCGGATTTTCATAATCTGAGATATCATATAAAGATAGTTTAAGTCCAATCACCCAGCCATTATCATTTGTTTCATACCCAATTCCAATAATCGTATCATCTTTCCAGGGATGTTGATACGTACTAAATCCAGGCATTTCAAGTTCTCCTAAAATCGTTGGATTTAATGGGTCACTCAAATCGATTACATAAAACGGGTCAATCTCTTCAAATGTCACAACGGTTACGATATCCTTATTAAAACGCACAGAACGCACTGTCTCTTCAGGCTTTCCAATCCCTTCATCAAGCAACGCGAGCTCTTTTAAATAAGGTTTATTATCCTCAAAATCTCGTTCGAAAATATATAGCCTATTAATGGCCCCAAGTCCCCAACCATCACGGGTTACCAATCTAAATGTTCCCTCGTACTCATCCATCGCGAACTGGTTTATAATATGCCCTTTATAATCACCAGAGCCACCATAACTAACACTACCATCTTCATTAAAAACATACGATAGTATCTTACCATGGCTTTCCCATGTTGATACAGCTATATCATCATCACCAACACGACGTGTCGTTTGTGTAGAAGTATAATTCGCCGCGAGATAAATAGCGGTTTCACTTACATAAAGCTGACCCCAATAACCAACACCTAAGAAGATATTGTAATCAAAACTTGATTCTTCACTTAAATCGACATTCGAAATAATCGTGAAGGCACGTGTGGGTAACTCAGGTAAATACTTAATTTCTGAAAATTCCGGATAATGCTCAGTCCCATCGATATTAAATACAGGTCGAGGATCATCGGCATTTGCTTCCGGATAATAATTGCTAATTAAGTAGAGTTGATCATCAATTAATCTAGAACCAATTAAACTCCCGCTTATTTCATAACGATTTAAAGGTTCTAACGTATTCTTATCATAAACATCAATCGAACTCATCGACTGATAAATGGGAAACCATCCAATATCGATATCTACCGTTCCACGACTCGGCGCAATATCACCCATCTCATAAAATAAACCTACGACAACCAACTTATCATCTGTAATATAAAGTTCAGAATAATACCCATAAAGATTTTCGTTTAAAGGTTCATCGTATATCGTCGTCATTCCACCGTTTTCATCGATTTCAATGACGGTTAAGGCATTATATCGTAAATAGTAAATACGATTACCATCGGTTTTGATAATATCACCCTCATCAATACCTTCTACTTGAACATTGGTTGTAGAATGCTCGTTTGCTGAATCATCTAAATCGGCATCTTCTGCGACCTGCATTGCCCCAAAGCGGAACATATCAAAAAACGAGAAACTCGACTCAACCTTCACAAGACTTCTTAAATGGTTAACATCTTGAACTTGTGCTAAACCAAGATTATCATATTCATCATCAATGTTTGTCTGTCCACAGCCAAATAACAAAAAGACCATAACTACAAACGACATACTTAACAATAGTTTGCGCATACTAGCACCTCCATATCTATCTTTAGTTTATCGCTTAATTACTCAAACTGCAATTAAAATAAATCAAATGCAATATCAAAGGTTTAACGTGCTGAAAGCAGTCAATTTATGTTACACTATTTATAATAAGTGAGGTGGTTCTAGATGGGTAAAATTAGACAACTTGATGAGGCGTTATCAAACCTTATCGCCGCAGGTGAAGTCGTTGAAAACATGGCGAGTGTTGTTAAGGAATTATTAGAAAACAGTTTGGATGCTGAAAGCCAATCAATCTATATTCATCTATCAGAATACGGACTAAAAAATATCGAAGTCATCGATGATGGTGTCGGAATTGAATACGACGATCTTCCTATGGCATTTAAACGCCATGCTACAAGCAAAATCAAAACACACCACGATTTACATCATATTGCAAGTTTAGGGTTTAGAGGTGAAGCATTACCGAGTATTGCGAGTGTTTCACATATGGTGATAGAATCATCAGATGGTCTAAAAAGCCGTAAATTAGTCGTAAAACAAGGTGAGATAATAGAAGATACTACAAGTGCTTTATCCCAAGGAACTAAAATCGCCGTAAAAAACTTATTTTACAATACACCAGCACGTTTAAAACATCTTAAAAGCGAGCAAAAAGAACTCGCTATGATTGTTGATTATGTCAATAAAATCGCTTTAGCACACCCACATGTAAGATTTACGTTAACACATAATCAAAAACCGCTTCTCCAAACATCAGGTGACGGCGATATCCGAAAAATATTGCTACAAATATACGACTTAGAAATCGTTAAAAACCTATTATATTTTAAAGAAAAAAATCAGTATTTTTCCATTGAAGGTTATCTTTGTAAACCCATATATACGCGTTCTACACGCAGTCACATTACCCTAATCGCCAATCAAAGAACGATAAAAAACACCCGTCTATCACAAGCGGTCACAGAAGGATATCGCACTTACTTACCAATGCAAAAATACCCGATAGTATACCTAAAAATCAATGTCGATCCTTTGTTAATCGATGTAAATATTCATCCACAAAAATTAGAAATCAAGTTCACTGAAGAACAGAATCTGCTTACTTTAGTTAAAACAACGATTCAAAAAACTTTAGAAAATGCAGAACTCATTCCCAAAATAAAACGCTCATTCGAAATTAATGAAACCCAAGAAAAACTCTCTTTTGATTCGCCTATAGAATCAACAGAATCAACTACAGAAACACCTCAAGACATAAAGCAAGATACACCTCAAAAAACATCGACACCAAAACTTCCTGAACTGGATTACATCGGTCAATACTCGGGCACCTATTTGCTTTTTCAAAACGATGAAGGGTTTTACATGATGGACCAGCATGCGGCTGCGGAAAGGATTCGCTATGAAAACTATCGAGTAGCGATGAGCGAAAGAAAGCATGCCGAGCAAATACTTCTAATTCCTTTTGATGTTCATCTTTCGAATCAAGAGAAAATCGCGTACTTAGAACACCAAAAAGCTTTAGAGCATTTCGGATTAAAAACGGCGTTAAATGAAGAAAACACCTTACAGATAACAGCAACACCGTCATGGTTTCATCACGGCTATGAAGAAACATACGCAGAACACATGATAAAATATCTTTTACAAGAAGAAGACTTTACTTCAAAAGAAATTATCGATCAGCTCGCAAAAGATTTAGCATGTAAACATTCTATTAAAGCGAATCAATTTATTAACAATGATGAAATTACAAAGCTTGTTAAAGACTTGAAGAACACACAAAACCCATACACTTGTCCACATGGTCGACCTACCATTATTCAGTTTACACTCTCAGAAATAGAAACGATGTTTAAAAGGATTAACACATGATTATCGTCATTGTTGGCCCGACCGGAGTCGGGAAAACACGTGTCAGCATTGAACTCGCAAAAAGACTTAACACAGAGATTATCTCTGGGGACAGTGTGCAGGTTTATAAGGGCTTAACCATTGGCAGTGCTAAAGTAACTGAAGAAGAAAAAGAAGGTATTAAGCACCACATGATAGACATTTTAAACCCTCAAGAATCATTTAGTGTGGCTCTTTACCAACGTTACGTTAGAGAAGCTATTAAAACAATTGAATCACAAGGTAAAATTCCGATTATAGTCGGAGGTACAGGGTTTTATATTAAAAGTACGCTTCATGACTTCAATTTTGATCAAGCGCATCGTGACGCGCACTTTGATGTTAAATTTGAGTCATATTCAAACGAAGAACTTCATGACCTCTTAAAACTGCGTGATGAAAAAGCATCAAAACTGGTTCATCCTAATAATCGTCACCGTGTTCTACAATCGCTCTTTAGAGCAGAACAAGGCGTTAAACGAAGTGAGCAATCAAACCAAGAAAAACCACTTTATGATTACCGAATTATTGGACTCACTATGCCAAAAGAAAAACTCTACGAAAGAATTAATCAACGTGTTGAAATGATGTTTCATCAAGGACTAGTAGAGGAAGTTAAACATTTATATGACGCCAACATCCATACACAAGCTACACAAGCAATTGGATATAAGGAACTCTATCAGTACTTCAATCAAGAAGTATCTTTAGAAGAAGCAAAAGAAGCCATAAAAAAACATTCAAGACAATACGCTAAAAGACAGTATACTTACTTCAAAAACCAATTTAATGTTAAATGGTTTAACGTTGATTTAAGTGCATTTAATAACACAATAGATACTGTAATAGAGTACACATTAAACGAAATACATAAAGGAGATTGAGATGGATTTAAAAAAACAACTCAGTAATGTTTATTTCATCATGGGGACAAACTGTGGTGGTAAAACAAGCATAGCTAAAGCCTTGAGTAAAAAACACGGAATGTATTTTTACTCAGCAGATGAACAATATTGGGCGCATCGCAAAAAAACCAGTTCCGAGAATCAACCAAACATGAATCGTCCATTTTATGACTGGCAAGAGTACTTCAGTCGAAATCCTAAAGAGCAGGCAGCGTGGTTATTAAGATCAAAAGAAGAACAAATTCCCTTCATTATTGAAGATTTAATTGAATTATCTAAAAACCACAAACACGTCATCGTTGATACTTACGCATCTGAAACATTATATAAAGAAATATCTGTGCCAGAACGTGTTGTATTTTTAGGTGCGCCGATTGAAACAATATACGATGAGTTTTTCGATCGCGAA
>SKIW01000114.1 GCA_007116245.1 Candidatus Izemoplasma sp.
AGTCTTTCCATTCATGCATTTGTCCGAACTCTTGCCCCATAAAGAGTAAGTTTTTTCCTGGGTGAGTATAAAAATAGCCCATTAAAGCGCGATAATTCGCAAATTTTTGCCAGTAATCGCCAGGCATTTTTTCAACTAAACTATGTTTACCGTGAACGACTTCATCATGAGATAACGGCAAGATATATTGCTCGCTAAAAGCGTAATGAAGTGAAAATATTAGTTCATCGTGATGGAACTTACGATAGATAGGATCCTTTTGAAAATACTTCAAAGTATCATTCATCCAACCCATGTTCCATTTATAATTAAAGCCTAATCCTCCAAATTCAATAGGATGGGTCACTTTGGGATACGCTGTAGAGTCTTCAGCAATCAATAAGGCGTGCTTATAATGTGAAAATACGTTTGTGGAAAGCTTTCTTAAAAACGCGATAGCACCTTGGTTTTCGCCATGCCGTGCATCACCTAAGTAGTAGATTAGATTTGATACTGCGTCAATCCGGAACCCGTCAATATGAAAATATTTCATCCAAAAAAGTGCGTTTGAGATAAGGAAGCTTTGTGTCTCACCACGTCCTAAATCTAGGTTCGCAGTTCCCCACTCGATATTTTCACGGATAAAAGGATCACGGTACTCGTAAAGCGGTTGGCCATCAAACATGTATAAACCATGAGCATCTTTACAAATATGCCCTGGTACCCAATCGAGAATTACTTTAATATTATTTTGATGACATTGATCGACAAAGTACATTAAATCCTTAGGAACACCATGTCGGCTTGTAGCACTGTAATACCCTGTCCCTTGGTATCCCCATGAGCCATCAAAGGGATGTTCGATAATGGGCATGAGTTCGACATGTGTGTAACCTTGTTCTTTAAGGTATGGGATTAATAAGTCAACCAGTTCGTTGTACTTATGAAATCCGCCGCCGGGTTTTTGCATCCATGTTCCTAAGTGGACTTCGTAAATTAAGATTGGTTGTTCGTAGGGGGAGTCGTTATCCCTTTGATGCATGTAGTCATCATCTTGCCAATCGTAACCTTCAATATCATACACTTTAGAAACGGTATCGGGACGTTCTGCACTAAAAAAGGCATAAGGATCACTCTTATATAAGACTCTTCCATCGTGTGTATGGATTTCGTATTTATACGTATTCCACTCAAGATTCTCTGGTATTTCAATATGAAATATCCCCGCGTTATCAACTTTTGTCATTTGGTGGACCCAGTTTTGATACTGGTTAAACTCCCCAACGAGATTTACCGCTTTTGCATGCGGTGCATAAACTGTAAACGTGGTTTTAACAATCTTTCCTTCGTGATCTTTAATGAGATGTGCACCAAAATGATAGTACGCATCAATGAGTTCACCTTGATTGAAATAGTAAAGCGTATCGGCATTAAATGGTTTCATATCATTCCCTCATTTCAAATGGTTTTTGATTTGATGATACGTAAAGCCTTCACGTAAGAGTTTTTGTATTAAACGGTGTTTTTCTTTAGCGTCGTTAATGTTATAACGTCTTACATATTTCGCGATTTTTTCTTTTAAAATCGCGTCTTCATCATTGTCATAACGTAAGTCATCAATGAGTTTGTTTATGATGTCTAAGGAGAACCCCTGTTGGTAACACTTGGTTTTTAAGTATTGATTGCGCGCTTGTTTAGATTCGTTTTTACGCGCTTTAAGCAAGGCAGTGATATAGTGTTGACATTTTTCTTCCCAAAGCTTATCGCTAATGGTCGCAAGATAATCCTCTATTAGATGTTCTTGAAACCCTTCTTTAAGTAATTTCTGTTTCATTGCATGAGGCCCTTTGGTATCATATTCAAGCATTTCGTTCACAATTTGCTCGAAGTATTTTGAGTCATTGATATAGTGTTGTTCTTTTAAGGTATCCAAAACTTGGTTTAGTGTCGCGCTTGAGATACTTAAGGTTTTTAAGGTTTTTCTCATACTTTGTTCGGTGTAATTTTTATACGCTAGTTTATGGATTGCATAGGCGTATGTTTGATGTATAGCATCTTCGTTTTGAAGTTTATTAAAGTCCTTAAGTGACATTGTTTCTTCCTTATTTAGACGGTGTTTAAATACCGTTTCTTGGTGAAATATTATCTCTTGTTTTGCTTTATTTTGTAAGTACTCAACCCGAAACAAGCCTTTTGGTAAAGGTGTTATGTTTAAAAACTTAATCATTTTGTGATATTAAGTAATCTAACGCTTCTGATAGTTGGAGATCATTGCTTGCATCTTGACGATACGCAAGCATTGATTCATTTAAAAACTGTGCTGTTTCAGGATTTAGTGTCGCGGTTGATTCTAGGTTGTTTAATAATTGGAACTGCTCGAGAATATCTTGCATATTGCTATCGAAATAGCCATCGGTACGCACAGTATACCCGAGTGCATTTAACATTTTTTGAGCATTCTCGATTTGAGGGTGAACATCGTTAAATGCAAAGCTTTCACCGGCTCTAATGAATAGCGGTGGAATTAAAAACGCAGGATTTTGTTCAACTTTGATTTGTGGTTCATACCCGTTTGTACCACCGTCAAAATGAACCCAGTTACCGTTTGTTGTACGCCAAACGCCACGGGTGATATGAAGGTAATCTCCCGGAACATTTGTCATTGGTATACGGGTTTGAACAGTGCCTTTTCCAAAGGTTGTTTGCCCGATTAATGGATACTCTGCAACTTCATACATAACACTCGCGAATACCTCTGCGGCACTTGCACTATGCTGATTGATTAATACCGTGACTGGATAATCTTTTTCGTGATCATCTGCTGAGTGGTAATACTGTGTTTGGGATGTTCCTTGTGCGAAAAACTCGATACTGAATAAGTTATTTCTGATGGGTAAAAGGTAGTTCATTATATTCACTACGCTAAATAAATCGCCGCCACCATTATCTCGCACATCGACGATAAGCCCTTGAATATTTTGGCTTTCTAAATCATCGATGGCGGCTTTAAAGTTATCCGCGGTTTCATTCCCAAACATATTAATTTTTATATACCCGAATTGATAGCCTCCTGAGCCAATAACCCGATACGTGACCGATGGATTTTCAATACGTTCACGAACGATGATGAGATTAATAATATCAGGAACTCCTGGACGCTCGATGCCAATCTCTACGGTACTTCCTTCTTCACCACGTACTGAAAAAACCGTTTCTATATACGAACGATTAAGATAGTCTACACCATCTACAAAACGAATAATATCGCCTACCATTAACCCTGCACGTTCTGCAGGTGATTCGGGAAAAATACTGTTGATGACGACTTGCTCATCGACATTTTGCACTGTGACACCGATTCCGACAAATGATTCGCCTTGGGCTTCCTCGTATTGACGTGCTTCAGCGGCATCGTAATAATGAGAAAAATCATCGCCTAAAGCTCGTATCATGCCATCGATAGCACCACGCCATAAGGTTTCTTCCTCAGGATTGGTGTAATGATAGTTCATAATATGATTAAACACTTCATTAAAGGCTTGATCATCGACAGGTTGAGGTCTTCTCATATTAACGGTAAGTCCGGCTAAAAAAGCTAGCATTATGGCTACTAATAAGCCACTAACGAAAAACGCTTTACGCATACTATTCATCCTCCATTCGATATGCGAAATCGCCACGTATTTCATGTGCAGGGTTAGCAAAAACAAATGCACTCGGGTCGATTTCAGCGATAATGTTTCGTATTGTGTAATATTCATCACGGGTGATTACGGTAACTAACATGGTTTTATCACTTTGTGAATATCCACCTTTAATGGGTACCATGGTGACACCCCGATAAATTTTTTCGTAAATTAACTGTTTGATTTCTTCCGGTGAATCGGTAATAATTTGAACGGTTGTTAAGGTTTTAGCGCCAATGACAACACGGTCTGCAACAAACCCAGCGATCATCATCGTTAAGATTGCGTAAAGTCCACCAGCAATACCGTTTGTTTGGTAAAACAGAATTACACCTGATAAGATAATAATACCATCGATTGCATAAATAGAGTAACTAAGCGGTAGTTTGAGTTTCTTATTAAGTATTTTAATAGGAATATCGGTTCCGCCACTTGTACCTCCGAATTTAATGACATATCCGAAGCCAAGTCCCATTAGAAATCCGCCAAAAGTGATCGCGATAATATAGTCATCTGGGAGTTCAGGTAAAGGTGAGAATTGCTCGAGAATAAATAAGAAAAACGGAAAGACGATAGAGCCGTAAAGACTTCTATAAAATGAGCGCCATCCTAAAAATAGCCAACCCATAAATAACAATACCACGTTTAAAATAAAGACGACAAGTGAGATAGGGACGTCGAGTAGCTCGTTAAATAAAAGACCAACACCACTGACACCACCGATGACGAGTTGAAAAGGGGCAATAAAATAGTAAAATCCTGCGACCATAAGGAAAATCCCTAACGTAATCATCGTATAGCGACGTGTAAAGGATAGTTTATGCATTGTTGTCATCTTTCGACTCCTTTACTCGGTATTTTAAGTACGCTTGGATAAATGGGGTTAAATCACCATCTAAAACTTTTTGTACATTCCCTGTTTCAACATCTGTACGATGGTCTTTAACCATACTATAAGGATGCATGACATATGAACGTATTTGCGAGCCAAAGTCGATACTTTGATTACTGCTTTTAAGATTAGAAATGGTTTCTTTTTGTTTTTCGAGTTCGAGTTGGTAGAGCTTTCCTTTTAAGATCTTTAACGCCCGATCGCGGTTTTTAATTTGACTGCGCTCATTTTGACAAGTCACCGTAAGTTTTGTAGGTAAATGCGTAATTCTAACCGCTGAATCAGTGGTGTTTACGCTTTGTCCACCAGCACCACTCGCGCGATATGTGTCGATTTTTAAGTCGTTTTCATCGACCTCAATATCAATGGTATCGTCAATTTCAGGAATAACGTTTATACTCGCAAAACTCGTATGACGTCTTCCTGAGGCATCAAATGGTGATATTCTTACGAGTCTATGCACGCCGCTTTCGGCTTTTAAAAGGCCAAAAGCGTTCATGCCACTTACTGTCAGTGTAACACTTTTAATCCCCGCTTCTAACCCATCCTGGTAATCGTTTAAGTCGATTTTAAACCCTTCGTTTTCCGCATAGCGCAGAATCATCCGATAAAGCATATTTGCCCAATCTTGTGATTCTGTCCCTCCAGCACCGGGATGAATTTCTACGATCGCATTAAATCGGTCATATTCCTCGGATAAATATAAACTCGTTTCTAAGTTTTCGAGTTGTTTTTGTAAGGTGTTTACATCGCGTTCTACGGTGTCGATACTCTCACCAAGTTCTAAAAGCTCAAGTGCGACTTGAAGGTTTTCAAAGGTGTCTTGTGTTTCTTCGAACTGTTTTAGGGTGTTTTTTAGTGTTTTTAATTCTTCTATTGTTTTTTGTGCTTTTTTATGATCATCCCAGAAAGTATTTTCGTATGTTTTCGCTTCAATAGTAGTAATCTTCTCTCTAAGTTTCTCAACGTCTAAAAAGCCTTCTAGTTCATGAAGGGTTTTTTCTGCTTCGTTGATGTGTAATTTAAGTTCTTGTATTTCCATATTTTCACCTGTTAGTCATAAAGTTTGACAAGGACTCAAGCGCGGCTTGAGTCCATTAGTTTATCTTCCGTGGCAGTGTTTATATTTTTTACCGCTTCCACATGGGCATGGTTCATTACGCCCTACTTTTTGAGAACGTTTTGGTGCGCGTTTTTCTGCTTGTTCTTTCCCTGAGTAAGTTGCGGTTGGTTTAGCAACTTGAACACGTTTAAGGTTGTCTCGAACAACAGCACGTAAAACATAACGGGTCGTATCTTGTTCGATTGCCCCAATCATTTCTTCAAACATTGCAAAGCCGATTTCTTGATACTCACGCAATGGGTTTTGCTGTGCGTAAGAACGCAATCCAATGCTTTGTCTTAGTTCACTCATCTGATCGATGTGCTTAACCCAATGGGTATCAACTACGCGTAAGAGCACTGCTTTTAAGAACTCGTTGAATTTCTCTTCACCGAACTTAGTACGCTTATTATTTAAGTCTGCATCAATCGCTTCTTTTAAATAGGTATAGGATTCCGTTGGGTCGTTAGATAATTTTGCTTTTTCAATGCTGTCTGGTGCCATAAAGCGTCCGTTAATGCTATCGAATAGTGCTTTTGTATCAACCTCTTGGATTTTCTTTTCATAATCTGTATGCTGCGCAATTATTCGATCAAATTGTCGGTAAAGCATCCCTTCAACAATATCATCGATTTTTTCAAGCATTAAGATATCGCTACGTTGTTGATAAATGATTTCACGTTGTTTACGGAGTACCTCATCATATTGTAACACCGTTTTTCGACGATCAAAGTTATTACCTTCAATTTGTTTTTGTGCGCGGGCAATAAATCGTGAGAAAAATTTAAAATCAATCGGTTTCTCATCGTTTGCACCACGTGATTTAGTCACAAACTCCAAACGTTTTTTAAAGGTGTCTCCACCAAATCTACGCATGAGTTCATCGTCGGCAGATAGGAAAAACTTCGAGTACCCAGGGTCACCTTGACGTCCGCTTCGACCGCGTAATTGGTTATCGATCCGTCTAGCTTCATGGCGTTCGGTCCCGATAACCGCTAAGCCACCGAGTTCTACAACCCCTTCGCCGAGTTTAATATCGGTTCCTCGTCCTGCCATGTTTGTCGCGATGGTGACAGAGTATTTTTTACCGGCATTTTCCACGATTTCTGCTTCGCGTTCATGTTGTTTCGCGTTTAAAACGTCGTGTTTAACACCACGTTTTTTTAATAAGCGACTTAAAAGCTCACTGCTTTCAATCGAAATCGTCCCTACGAGAATCGGTTGTCCTTTACTATGACGCATTTTAATTTCATCGGCAATCGCGTTAAATTTTGCTTGCATCGTTGCGAAAATCATATCGTTTGCATCTTCACGAATAATCGGTTTATTCGTGGGAATTTCAATGACGAGCATATTGTATATATTACGGAATTCCTCTTCCTCTGTTTTAGCCGTCCCAGTCATCCCCGAAAGTTTTTTATACATACGGAAGAAGTTTTGGAATGTAATCGTTGCGAGTGTTGTTGTTTCTTTTTTAATTTCTACGCCTTCTTTAGCTTCAAGTGCTTGATGTAATCCTTCGCTAAATTGGCGACCATGCATCAGGCGTCCAGTAAACTGATCAACAATAATAACTTGATTATCTTGAACAACATAATCGACGTCTAAGTCCATCGTATAGTTCGCTTTGATGGCGTTATTAATATGATGCAAAAGACCTACGTGTTCTAAGTCGTATAAGTTATCGACTGAGAAATAACGTTCAGCTTTTGCGATACCATCTTCAGTTAAATTAACGGATTTTGTTTTAATATCAACTTCGTAATCTTCGTCATTTAATGATCTGACAAACGCTTGTGCTTGTAAATATAGATTCGCGGTTTGCTTAGCACCACCAGATATAATTAACGGCGTTCTAGCTTCATCGATTAAAATCGAGTCGACCTCATCAATAATCGCGAAATTTAATGGGCGCTGTACCATATCTTCTTTATAAATAACCATATGGTCCCGTAAATAATCAAAGCCTAGTTCATTGTTGGTTGAGTATAAAATATCAGCTAAATACGCTTCACGTTTTTCTTCTTTAGATAGTTCGCGATGGTTTAACCCAACACTAAGTCCTAAAAATTTAAAGATGTCTCCGATTTCGCCTTCTGCTTCACGTTTTGCTAAGTAATCATTAACCGTAACAATATGCACACCATCGCCGCTTAAAGCGTTTAAGTATGCTGGCATAACCGCTGTTAAGGTTTTACCTTCACCGGTTTTCATTTCTGCGATATTACCTTCATGAATTACACGTGCACCCATAATTTGTACTTTAAAGGGTGTCATTCCTGTCACACGTGTACTAGCTTCACGTACTAATGCGTACGCTTCAACTTCAATATCTTCGAGTGTTTCACCGTTTTTAACACGTTGTTTTAGTTTTTCGGTTTCGGTTTTAAACTCTTCATCTGTAAAATCTTTATAGTTATCATGTAGTGCGATCACTTGATCGGCAAATGCCTCGAGATGTTTGCGTGCTCGTCGGCTAGGATCAAATAGTTTTTTTAACATAATTTCCACCTCGTTTTGTCATGAATATCATATCATAAAGGGCTTTTTTAAAAAAGGGTTTTACGATAAAAGGCACCTTTATAAAAAAAGTGCGCCGATGTGGCGCACTTTAAATTTATTCGGTTTCGATGACGGCGTATTTTCCATCGTTTCTCAAATAGACAACACTCGTTTTTTCAGTCATATCATCGCGGTAAATAAAGAAGTCGTGCCCAAGCATTTCCATTGCGGTGATAGCTTCGTCTGTAGACATCTGCTCGAGTGTAATGCTTTTCTTTTTAACCGGCGTGCGAACGAGTTCGCGTTCGAGTGCTTCTAAATCGATATCTTCACTAAATATTTCTGCAACGCCATCTTTCTTTTGTAAGCTTCGCGTGATTTTTGTTTTATTTTTTCGAATCTGGCTTTCGAGTTTATCAATCGCTAAATCGATTGCCGCATACATGTCATCTTCACTTACTTCAGCGCGCATCGTATAGTACTTTGTCGGAATCGTCACCTCGACTCGGTGATGATCTCTATAGGTTTTACAAACGACAAATGCATCGAGTTCATCCCTAAAGTATCTTTCTACTTTCTGTAACTTGTCCTTAGCGTAGTTTTCTATTGCGTCAGTTACTTTGAAGCCATTTTTGCCACGTACTTCAACTAGCATAAAATCATCTCCTTTAGGTTATATATATATTTATTATATCACAATCTATATCTTCGATAAAAGATATCAACTATACTTCTTGATTTTCGAGTAAATTAAAAATCTTTTGTTCTATTGGGTGGTGATAAAAGAGTTTTAAGGGGGAAAATAGTTTTCCTAATAAAATCAACGTTTCGGGATGGGTTTCCCATTCGGTTTGATAGTATAGATAACGTTCTGAAGAATGCAATTGGTAATGAAAGTATTTTTGGGTCAATGCTGGGTGTTCGTAATGATTGTAAGTTAGAACTTCAAGGGTGTTATAATCGAGTGGCAAAACCGATAAGGTAGGTTCTTTGTTTAAGAGTGTTTCACACATATTGCATGTTTGTTTAAATGTAAAAAGTGTTTTAAATGACTGTGGTCGCACAAAGAACGTTTGACAAACAGTGCACATAGGCATAATAAAACCTCCTTTATTTAATAATACGTTAAGGAGGTTTGATTTCTTTTAAACAAGTAAGAAAATGAACAGAACAATACTTAATAATAGTGTTATTAAGCCAAATAAGAGATAATTCTTGGCGAATGTCATGTTTTGCTTTAATACATGTATATAGCTAAATGAAAACCATATTCCACTAAGTAGAAGGATTGTTGTTGCTACCCAAAGTTCATAGCGCCAGACACGAAACAATACGAGTAAAAACATGATAAAGATAAGTCCGCATAATGTGTATATTAGTTTAGTCATATGATTTTTCATTGTACCACCTCACTATAATTATATCGTAATTAAAGATCTTTGAATATAAAAAGACACATTAGATTTTTAAATGTGTCTTCTTGTAAAATCGTATAAATAGCTGTATTAATACTCTTTATGTTTAATACGTCCTTCTAAAAATGCATGCATATTAAAGGCTAGGGCTTCAAGCTCATTTTCGCCTGGATAAAGAGCGATTTCACCTAGATGCTCAATTGTCTCAATTAACGGTTGTACGATATCTTGATTATAGGCTAAACCCCCCGTTAAAATAATCGCATCTAAGTTTCCTTTCGTAATGGCGTATAAAGCGCCAATTTCTTTCGCTATCTGATAGACGAGCGCCTTAACAACACGACTTGCTTCGACACGACCATCGGCTAACATGTCGGATACTTCTTCAGCATCTTTTGTGTTTAAATAGCTAAACATGCCACCATAACGTTGAAT
>SKIW01000074.1 GCA_007116245.1 Candidatus Izemoplasma sp.
ATATTTATCAAGAGAATATCTTTCATACTAAAATGATGCTAAAAGAGTTGGATTTAGATAACTATTTATTCTCTAAATCTAAAACCGATTTAACTAAAGAACGTCAAGAAGTTCTTTTAGACTCTTTGAAAAAAGAAATGAAAGAGATCTTCTATGGGATGAATCTCTATGAAAAATAACCACGCAGAAACACCATTATATGATGCCTTAATAAACTATGGATTAAAACAAAACACCATTCCCTTTGATGTCCCTGGCCATAAGTTTGGCAAAGCAATTCCTCAACGTTTTAAAGATGATGTTGGTGAAGCGATTTTTAAAATTGATGTAAACAGTATGCAAGAACTGGATAGTTTATCTAATCCAATCGGTGTTATTAAAGAGGCTGAAGCGCTTGCTGCGGATTTATTTCAAGCTTCGAAAGCCTTCTTTCTAGTAAACGGTTCAACGAGCGGTGTCCAAAAAATGATTTTAAGTACTTGTACTGATCAAGATAAACTGATTTTGCCGCGTCATATTCATAAATCCGCTTTCAATGCTGTTGTATTATCGGGAGCTCGTCCTATTTATATAGATCCTATTTACGATGAAGAAAGCGGAATTGCTATGGGTATTCGTTTTGAGGATGTAAAAGAAACTATTGATAAGAACCCGGATGCTAAGGCAATTTTATTACTCCATCCTAATTATTTCGGTTTTACCTCGGATGCTAAGCGGATAATTGATTACGCTCATGAACACGGAATAGCCGTATTAGCTGACCAATCACATGGTAGCCATTTTTCGCTTCATGAAGGCTATCCTAAATCTGCCATCGAACTCGGTGCTGATCTCGCAACCATTAGCATGCATAAAACCGGTGGTTCATTATCGCAAAGTTCAATACTGCTTTATAACAGTAAGCTAATCTCCTACACCCGCGTTCGTTCTACAATTAATCTTTTCCAAACATCGAGTGCTAGTTATTTATTACTTGCTTCATTGGATATTGCGCGTTCTAACCTAGCCATGAACAAAGATGCTTTATTCACGAAAACCTTAGCGCTTGCAGAAAAAGCTTCCTTGGCTATTTCTAAAATTCCTGGTTTTAAGATAGTGAATCGCGATAAAGTAGATGGTGATGCGATTTTTGCGCATGATTCAACTAAACTTACCATTGATATTGGCGATTTCGGTTTTAGTGGTTTTCATGTTTATGACTACTTTAAAAAACATTATAATATCCAGTTAGAACTCGGTGAAAGTCACGTAGTTTTAGCTATTATTAGTATTGGTGACAGTGATCACTCTATCGATGCTTTAATCAATGCCTGCGAAGATTTCTCAAGAACGCATAAAAGCACCTCTAGATATCGCGGAAAAACACTTCCTCTTGAAACGCCACCTATGCGTTTAACACCGCGTGAAGCGTTTTTCAAAGAAAGTGTTCTAATCGATATTAACCACGCGCTTGGTAGAATTTCCGCGGATTCAATTATGATATACCCACCTGGTATTCCTTTGGTTACCCCAGGAGAAGAAATTACTAAAAAAGTGATCGAACACTACTCTTATTATGTTAAAGAAAGCAGTATTGTTATTGGTTCACATGAAAAAAACGAAACAATTTACATTAAAGTTTTAAAGGAGGATGCACAATGAAAAAACCTTTAGTATATACCGAAAGATGGGCTAAAGACACTTCTTTTAGTATCGACATAAAGACACATATCCATCACGAAAAATCACCGTTTCAAACCATTGACTTTTACGACTCTGAAACATTCGGACGTTTTTTTACACTCGACGGCTTAATGATGGTCAATGAGAAAGATGAGTTTATTTACCATGATATGATTTCACATGTTCCTATGGCTGTGAACCCTGATATTAAACGTGTCTTAATCATTGGGGGTGGCGATGGGGGAACAGCACGGGAAATCGCTAGATATAGCCATATAGAATCAATAGATATGGTTGAAATTGATGAGCGTGTTGTAAGACTTTCTGAACAGTTTTTACCACAAACTGCATCAACATTAAGTAATGATTCACGTATTCATCTACACTTTAAAGATGGTGTAGAGTTCGTTCAAAATACACCCGAGAATACTTATGATTTAATTTTAGTTGATTCAACGGACCCTATTGGTCCAGGTGAAGGATTGTTTACCGAAGCGTTCTATAAAAACTGTTATAAATCTCTAAACGCCAAAGGTATTCTTATCAACCAACACGAATCGCCTTACTTTGAAAGAGATAAAATTCAAATGGTTCGTGCACATCAAAGAATAAAATCAACTTTCCCTATCGCTAAAGTATACCAATTTAATATGCCTACTTACCCATCAGGACATTGGTTATTCGGGTTTGCTTCAAAACATTACGATCCTATAAACCATCATCAAAAAGATGTTTGGGAAAGCTTTGGACTATACACAAAATACTATAACTCTAACTTGCACGAAGCCGCATTCCAACTACCAACCTATGTTTTGGAGGCTTTAAACCATGACGCATAACCATATTTCATTTATCGGTTGTGAACATCCTTATAACGA
>SKIW01000117.1 GCA_007116245.1 Candidatus Izemoplasma sp.
TCTAATTTCATGTTAAACGCGATAAAATATACACCTGAAAATGAGTCCATATACATTACCGTTTCAGAACGTCCCGATAAGGTATATTTTGAGATTTTAAACACAGGTGCGACCATCGATGAAAAACACTTAAATAAGATATGGATGCCATTTTATAGGATAGAAAATAACCCAAATGATCGAGTTAGAGGTTCTGGTATTGGCTTATACCTTGTTAGCGAGGTACTAGATGCCCATCAATTTGATTACGGTCTTGAGAACACCAAAAATGGAATAAGAGCTTATTTTATTGCTCCAAAATGTTTGGATATTGACTGATATAAGAATCTCTTTGCATGATTTGCAAAGAGATTTTTATATCATATTTAGTTTTTTAAAAGCTTTATATATTCCGTCTTCATTGCATGGTTCAGTAACAAAATCCGCAACTTCTTTAAGTGGTTCACATGCATTTCCCATAGCAATTCCATAGTTTACAATTTTAATCATTGCAATATCGTTATAACCATCACCCACAGCGATAGTATCTTTGATGTCAAATCCAAAATATTGTAAAACTTTTTTTACCCCGACTTCTTTCATCCCCCCCTGAACATTAATATCAACGCCATAGGGACAAGAGATGTTGAAATCTAGTTCGGGATAAGCATCTTGAATGTCTGAGAAATCAGAATTATCGTAAAACATTACCATTTGTAAAATCTTATTATTTTTGTGAAAGTTTTCAGCTACTGGGGGAGTCTTTAAATTAAAGTAGCTAATAAAATCATCGACTAAGCTATTAGTTCTACCGCTAATAACAAAATCATCTTGAGATTCAAAAGCTAAATCGATACCTCTTCTTTTCATATCTTCTGTAAATCGTTCCACCACAGAGGGATCGATATAGTCATTCCAAATGACTTTATTTTCACTTATAACATAGCGACCGTTAGATGCAATCACAGTTTCGATCCCCAAATCCTTATCCACATTATAAATTAAACAGGGGGGCCTCCCTGTCGCAATAACTATCACATGCCCATTTTGCTTAAGCTTGTCAATTGTTTCTTTGGTTGATTTAGGGATAGCATTAATTGAATGATCAATTAAAGTCCCATCTAAATCAAAAAATATAATCTTTCTATCGCTCATTTTATCACCAACCTATATTATAAATGAAAATCTCTTATCAAGCATCCCCACTCACATAGAAAGAAAACTTAAGGCTGCTTCGTTTCCGACCTGACCTGGTTCGTCACTCCCTATTGAATGAGGATGATTGATAAGAGATTTAGTGAACATTATCTACTATACACTATCTTACTCATTTCGTAAAGCCTGAAAGAAATCTTTCAATAACTTCTCGGATTCCTCTTCAAGAACTCCACCAACAATATCAATGTCATGATTTAAAATTTTAGAAACTCTATTTCTGTTAGAGACATGAGCTCCCATTTTAATATCCAAAGCGCCATAGACAACTCGCTCTATTCTAGCTTCGATAATTGCAGCAGTACACATATGGCATGGTTCTAATGTGACATATAATATACATCCTTCTAAACGCCAACTACTAAGCTTTTTACATGCTTCTTCAATAGCAAGTATTTCAGCATGTGCCGTTGGACTTTTTAATGATTCTTTAAGGTTGTGAGCTCGCGCAATGATTGAATTGTTCTTAACAATTATCGCTCCTACAGGTACCTCATTTTTTTTAAGTGCTTTTTTTGCTTCTAATAACGCTTCAACCATATAATCACTTTTCATAAAGGTTACCTTTTATCGGTTTTGGTTTGCGATAAACTTTATGGCAATGTCTACAGCGCGCTTCATATGATTCACTTGCTCCGATTAAAACAATAGGATCCATGAACTTAGCTGGTTTTCCATTTACTATTCTTTGAGTACGTGTAGCTGGAGCACTACATTTAACACATACCGCAGTTAATTTAGTGACAAACTCAGCAATTGAGATAAGTCTACCCATAAATCCAAAAGTTTCACCTCTGAAATCTGAATCTAAGCCGCTAACAATCACTCTTTTACCTTGATCTGCTAAGAAATCGAGAATGTCGACTGTTTCAGAATCCAAAAACTGAACTTCATCGACTGCAATAACTTGTGTACTAGGTTGGATATGCAACAACATGTCACGTCCTTTGGATATGTTAATTGATTTAGTTCGATTATTATTATGAGAAACTACTTCATCTGCTGCATACCTGCCATCAATTTGCGGTTTAAACACAATAATATTCTTCTTTGCATATTCTAAACGTTTTATCCTTCTAAGAAGTTCTTCGGTTTTTCCGGCAAACATTGGTCCTGTAATAACTTCTATCCAACCCTCTTTTTGCGTTAACATAGCTATCACCTCGTATTAATCTAATTACTTCATATATATATTATAGTTGAGGATTCAATTAATTTACAACAATTAACAAAATAATATAAAAAAAACCGCAAAGCGGTTTTCTTATTCATTATCTGATTTAATGCCATAACGTTTATTAAATCTTTCTACACGTCCATCAGCCTGAGCATGTTTTTGCTTACCTGTGTAGAATGGATGACAATTAGAGCATGTATCCACACGGACTTCAGACAAAATTGACCCTGACTCAAATTGATTTCCACATGTTGTACATGTCACGGTGACCTTATTATACTTTGGATGTATACCTTTTTTCATATTAACGACTCCTTCCGCCATGATTTTTCATCATAGTAAGTTTTATAGCGTGATTATTATAACAAAAGCATTGTAACCATGCAAGTGTTTTTAACTAAATTTATTGAATTATTCTCCTTCTTTAAAAATAAATGAACCTTAATATATGTTATAATTTGGATATAGATAGAAAGGGTGAATTTAATGCGACTTATTCCTTCAACTGATATTATCGAAACAGTAAAAAAGACACTAATTAAAATAAACTATGAACTAGATCAATCCTTTGTAACAAGATTACGTCGAGCAAAGGAGCAAGAAAACAAAGCACTTTCAAAAGCCATCATTCAAGACATCTTAGACAATCAAGAAATTGCTAAAAAGGGTGAGTTTCCTCTTTGTCAAGATACCGGTATTGTTGTCGTTTTTGCTGAAATCGGTTTTGATGTTAAATTAGACAATCCTATTGAGGATTCAATTAACCAAGCTGTGCGATTAGCATACTCAGAAGGTTATTTAAGAAAATCAGTTGTAAAACATCCTTTCAAACGAGAAAACACCCACGATAATACCCCTGCCATCGTTCATACCAAACTAGTACCTGGAGATAATATAAAAATAAAAATCGCCTCAAAAGGTGCAGGCAGTGAAAACATGAGTGTTGTTAAAATGTTAACCCCTACAGTAGGTATTGATGGCGTCAAGAAGTTCGTTCTAGACACGATTTTTAATGCTGGCGGTAAGCCTTGCCCTCCGATTATTGTGGGAATTGGTCTTGGTGGTAATTTAGAAAAAAGTGCCATAATCGCAAAAGAAGCCATTCTTAGAGACTTAGATGATATAAACCCAGACCCTATTTTAAAGGAACTAGAAGAGGCGTTGTATACTGAAATCAATGCTCTTGGTGTTGGTCCTATGGGGGTTGGTGGTAATACAACGTGTTTAGGTGTCAAAATTAATAGTTATCCCATGCATATTGCATCTTTACCAGTAGCCGTAAATATTCAATGTCATGCTAATAGACACGAAGAGGTGACCATATGAAACACTATTTAGATACACCTATTACAGAAAACATTGTTGAGCAACTAGTTGTCGGTGATCAAGTTTTTATTTCGGGGAAAATATATACAGCGAGAGATCAAGCACATCTCAGACTAGTAAAAGAAAATAAACCAGACTTTGATATCAATGGTTCAGTCATATATTATGTTGGTCCTACTCCGGCTAGACCTGGTAATCCCATCGGATCAAGTGGCCCAACCTCTGCATATAGAATGGATGAGTTAGCTATCCCTTTAATGGAAAAAGGTGTAAAGTTAATGATTGGCAAAGGTGACCGAAGTGAATCATTTAGAAAAGCCATGATTGAAAACAAAAGCATCTATCTCATTGCTACTGGTGGAACGGGTGCACTTTTAGCGAGTCGTATAAAATCAAGCAAAATTATCATGTATGAAGATTTAGGTGCCGAAGCAGTCCATGAGTTAGTTGTTAAAAACTTTCCATGCTTTGTCGCTTATGACCTCCAAGGCAATAGTATATTTTCAACAACAGCCACACGTTAATAAAGTGCATATTAACAATGATAGGGTTTCAAAAAAATAACTAGCAAATTAGCTAGTTATTTTCAACATATACTGGGATAGTCATATCATCCTTGTAATAAATTTTCAATGTTGACTCATCTCTAATAATGAAATGATCATTATTAAACACAGCATGTAATCTAAAGTAATCGTGGGTATTATCAACGGTTATTAGCGTAACGTTTCTAAATCCTTGTGTTAATGTAATATCCGCCATTACGATCATATCATAATTTAAACTATATATCGGAATGATAACTTTATCATTTTCATCATTATAATCAATATTTGAAATATCAAACTGAATGTCAGTGTCTTCATGATTAGTTACTAAATTACGTATATACCAATACAAATCTTCTCCAGGTTCAATACTTTCACCTTGGTAAATACTCATTGAGAACAAGCCGGAGTTCAAACTAAGGCCTATTAATTGATTTCTTCTGTTTATATAATAATTCATAACATTATCTCTAGATGATATGTTTTGCAATGTTAATTGGTTTGTTTCGGTATGAACTCTAATGAATCTGTACGTTGGTGTCATGTTTGACATACGTAAATAAATATTACCCTCGCTTATTCTAATGGCTTCAATATCCTCTTGAATAGGAAGTACAGAGGTTTGCAATATATCTAACTCTTTAGATATTCTATAAAATGATTTTATTTCTTCTTTATTCACCGTAACAAATCTAATGTCATCTTTTAACTCTAATGATTCATAACTAAATATTTCACCACTGAATATCTTAGATTTTTCATAAACCATACTATTGTTATCAAATGTGAACATTGTGACCGCAGTATTAGTATAATCTATTGGATCAGGTGTAATAAAATGATCCGTAATTTCCTTTAAAACATAACTATTATTGAATATATACACTGAATCCTCATTAATCGCTAGGTTATAATTAATGTCTGTTAATAACGTCTCATGATTATATTCTAAGTTTTCCATGTTAATATGGATAACTGAAGTAAATGTATTGGGCATGGTTCCTTCAATGTATTTAATATCACGGAATGTTTTGGTGGTGATTTCACCATCAAAATTTACAGTTGGGAGAAAGTTTGAAAGTCGAGCCGAATCAAGTTGACCTTCCTCAGTATATGGAAGTGATTGATTTATGACCATCACTAGTGCTTGATCTACTAATCTTACATCCGCTAAATTCCCTCGTATAGTCATTATCCGTTCTCTCTGACCACTGTCTAAGTTGTAAAATACTACTTGAATCAAATCATCTTCTTCACTGTTATGGCAGCTTAAACGATACGGTAGGCATAAATAATTATCTGAACTCTTGCCTAACAAGATTAACGTATCCTCAAAAACATAAAATCCTAGACCGAAAAACTCATCGTCAAACTCAATTGTACGGTGTTCTGTTATAGCATCAAAATCCGATAGATCTGTTATAACAAGTGATTTCTCATATAAAGTGTACAAAATATTATCTTCGATAAGCATTGTATGCATACTATTATCTGTAGAGATATGTCTAAATAAATGTGTTGTATTAATTGTAATACTATCGTAATCACCATTATCATCCGGTGCGGTTCCAAAACGAATCGCGGTATAATTAGGATGATATCGTTGATGTATTTCAACTAAGTGTTCTACATTATCAATATGACTAATATGATTATCAAAGTCTAACCCGGGTAATCTTGTAATTACTAAAAACCAAGCCGTAAATGCAAGTGGTAAGGTAATTAAGACAGTTAAACTAATAATTCTCATTTTACGTGATGTATTGTGGAAACGTCTTAGTGTCCGTTGCCGTAATCTTAAAAAACTATTAAGTCTCTGCTCCCGGTACGCTTTACGAATAAGATATAGGAAAATAACGGTAGCTATAATGATTACCGATATTTTAAAAATATTATTGATGAAAAATTCAAGCATGTTAATCAAGAAACTCATGCTATCACCTCTAAAGCTTCAACGCCTTTTTAAAGGCTTTATAATAATGCCTATTTACTTCTAACTCTTCGCCGTTTTCCATTATGAGTATTAGTTTTGAATTAAGTGCTGGTTTAATATAATCGATGCGATTAATATTTACTAATGCATATTTGCTAACTCTAATGAAGTAATGATTCGCTAGCATTTCTTCTAGTTCATATAATTTTTGCTTAACAATATACCTTTTTTTCTGTACTGTAGCATAAATATCATCCGCTTCAGCGATAAAATATTGAATCAACTTAGCTTCTAAATTTTTCTGTCCCATGTCACTATAACCGATAACGAAAAGATCTTCTCCTTTAACAATCCCATCAATAATACGGTTAATCTTAGGTAAATCGTTCATAGAGAAAACGATATTGATTTTGTCTTGTTCAACAAGGTTTTTATCGGTTGTTAATACATAATCATAATCCTGTTGTTCTACAATCTTTAGCGCCTCTTTAATGGCGGCACGATTTTCTTTAGGTACTTTTAATTTAAACATATTTAACCACCATATATTTAATTTCATAGTAACACGAATCAAATTTCTTAGAAATTGATTTCCTATGATATACATTTATTTTACACTATAATACAGTAATCACAAAAAAAAGAGTTGCTAAACTCCTAATCGTCTATCAACTCTTTCAAGATATTTGTCAGCGATAATTTCAAATGGGAATCCGACAATGTTAAAAGCACTTCCGGTATAACTCTCTACAATATTGTAATTTCTCTCTTGAAGTGCATATCCTCCAGCATATGAAGTGTAATCCACTTCACGTAGATACTGATCAATAGAATAATCACTTAAACCGGTTAAAGTTACTTCAGATTCATCATAAAATTTTTCGGTATACACTTGATTGACAAGTGCACAACCGGTAATAACTTTATGCGTTTTTCCTTCTAACTTCCGTAAAATACGTCTAGCATCATCAGCATCTTTAGGTTTCCCAAATATTTCATCACCTAATACAATAATCGTATCGCACCCTAAAACTAAGTGTTTAGGATTCAATTTCTTATGCATTACACTTTTCGCTTTTTTAGCAGCTAAATCCATCGCTGCCTCCGCTGGACTCAAGTTAGGATCTAATTTTTCCTCAACTTGAGGCGAAGCAAAACTATGCTTCCCTGTTAACAACGGCATTAGTTCTCTCCGTCTCGGAGAATCACTCGCTAAAATTACTTTAATCATTTTTTTTGATAAACTCATTCTACATCAAAGGCATCTAAACCTTTCTTCACCTCCCGTACGACATCTTTTTTTTCTTTTACAAATAAAAAGGTTATAAATGCACCTGCTATTAAAATCCCTGCATAGGGAAAAAGCACTTGGAACGAACCAATCATTGAAATAAACGCACCCGCAACAATCGGTGTAAAGGATTGAGCTAACATAGAACTAGTATAATAATATCCCGTATACTTACCAACATTATTTTTATGAGACATCTCTACCATCATTGGGTAAGAGTTAACATTAATCATTGCCCATCCAACACCACTTAAAGCAATCCCAATAAAGAATGTAACATTAGCTTCACTAACAGATAAACAAAGTGTAAGTCCCACACCCATAACGATTAAACCACTAACAATAGAAAATTTTCGTCCTATATAACCGGCTAAAATTCCGGATGGTATAAATGAGATCATTGAAGATACTACTAACACAATTGTAATAATACCTGCTAGACTAACATCACCTAAAATAGTTTCTGAATATGAACTCAGGAATGTCTCAATAGCATTAAACGCTGAAAACCAGAAAAATACAGCGATTAATATTAGCAACATATTTCTGCGATCCATTTTACTTAAAGGAACATTTTCTTTAATTGTACCAATTGTTTCACTCAATGTTTCGCCGATTTCCATATCTTTTAAACTCTCTGCGATTAACTTATTCTCTTTAATTTTAATAAACAGAATAATCATGGCTACTAACATCACACCACTAACAATTAAGAACGGCAAAATGCTTAATATTGGATTATCTATAACTTCACCAAAATACAAAACTAAAGCTCCACCAATAATAGCTCCAAGATAGCCAATTAAATTAATTATTCCATTCGCTTTTGAACGGAGTGGTTTCGGAGTCACATCAGGCATCAAGGATACTGCCGGGTTACGATATATATTCATCACAACAAGCACTAATAACATCATAATTATTACGCCCGCTAAACTGTTTAAAATATATGCCACTGCAATTAAAGGAAATATTATAGCAGCAACAAACATACCGATTATAATATACGGGATTCTACGACCGTAACGTGTTTTCGTGCGATCAGACAATATCCCAAAGATAGGTAGCATAAAAAGTGCAAAAAAGTTATCTAATGCCATAATAAAACCAACTAATGGTGCCGACTCAGGATCAATATCTCCTGTTTCACTTAAAAGTCTTGCCAAAAATATTGGGGCGTACGTGTTATAAATCTGCCACAGCATTAAAATCGAGAAAAAGCCAAAGCCAATATAAAACGTATTTCGATAATTAAGTTTCAAGTTATGATTCATAAAGTCCACACCCTATCGTTTTGAATGATATAAAACTATTGATAATTATATCACAGCAAAACCCTAATAATAAATATTTTCATGAAGATTTTAACATAAACCTCTTACGTTTAGAACAAGAACTATATGATATAATATGTCTAAGGTGATACCATGTCTAATAATTTAACTAAATTTTTCAATCCAAATGACTTTTTTGAACCATCCGAGCCTTTAGTAGTCGCGGTGAGTGGAGGTGTTGATTCGATGGTTCTTTTAGACTTGCTTAAAACCTTAGAAAACCCAATAATTATTGCCCATATTAATCATAAAAAACGTATAGAATCTGATCTTGAGTATAACGCTATTCATCAATATGCCAATAAAATAAATGTCACTTTTGAAGGTTTTACAATTTTTAATAAGAACACAAAAAACTTTCAATCTTTTGCTCGACAAGAACGTTTGAATTTCTATTGTTCTATTGCAAAAAAGTATAATACTAATAAAGTTCTACTTGCTCATCATCAAGATGATCAAGTTGAAACCATTTGCATGCATTACACCCATTCAAAACATATACTTGATCTAAAAGGGATGAAAAAAGTACAAAAATACAATGACATTAAGTTAGTTCGTCCTTTATTAGAAACACCAAAAAGTGCATTAATAGATTATTCTAAAGAGCACCAGATAACTTATTTTGAAGACGACTCTAATAAGGATTTGCGCTATACAAGAAATAGATTTAGACATAAAATAATTCCTGAACTAAGACGACAAAATCTTCTTTTCGACAAGCAAATACTGGATTTGGGACACTCCGTTCAAACACTAATCAGTTTAATTGATAATCATGCCAAATACTATTTATCAAAACACAATAAGCAAATGCCAGTTAAAGTATTTATGTCATTGCATCCCTTCTTACAAGAAGCGATTATTAAAGCGCTCTTATCTCCCTATACTGAAAGGTCTTTTACTAGAAAACATATAAATGATATAATCCAACAATTCAATACCTCAAAAAACATTATTATACCGATTACATCAACCCTTAACCTACACAAAGAATACGATCAATTTTTTGTAAAACCCAAAAGCGATGAATCTTCTTTAAACATTATAATTCCTGGACCTGGTACTTATCCAATTGATAGTAATGTTTCATATGTTGTAACTCACGACAAAAATACACATATTTCTTCAAATTATTGTGTGTTATGGTATAATGAGATAGTATTTCCGTTATATATAAGAACGCGCACGAGTGGAGACACGATTCAACTACCTTTTGGACACAAAAAAATCAAAGACATTTTGATTAATAAAAAGGTTCCTCCTACAAAGCGCGACACATTACTCTTGTTAACTAATCAAAAGGAAGTATTGTGGATTCCTTTTTTAAAACTGTATAAACATCAAACTGTGAAAAAGCATAAAATTTATATCTATGAGGTGCAAAATGTTAGAGAAAGATATTGAGAAGGTTTTAGTTTCTGAAAAAGAAATTGAAGAAATCGTCACAAAATTAAGCAAACAAATCACCGATGATTATCATGATAAATACCCGTTAGTAGTTGGCTTGTTAAAAGGTTGTGTTCCTTTCATGTCTGATTTACTTAAAGAATTAGATATGCATTTAGAAGTAGCCTTTATGAACGTATCAAGCTACCACGGTGGCATTGAATCTACTGGTGATGTTAAAATAGATATGGACTTAGGAACCCCTGTCAAAGGTCGTCATGTCTTATTAACTGAAGATATCGTGGATACTGGTCGTACCATAAATGCGGTAGTAGATTTACTAAGATATCGCGGA
This sequence comes from Candidatus Izemoplasma sp., assembly GCA_007116245.1. GTDB lineage: Bacteria > Bacillota_I > Bacilli_A > Izemoplasmatales > Izemoplasmataceae > CSBR16-104. The sequence continues at coordinate 10,545 of SKIW01000117.1, forward strand.
GCATTATCTGTGAACGTTGTTACGCTCATCGATAAACCCGCTGGAAGAATCATTGATTTTAACCCAAAATATGTAGGCATTGAAATACCTAAAGTTTTTGTCGTTGGCTACGGTCTCGACTATGAAGAAAGGTATAGAAATTTACCGTATGTTGGCGTATTAAAGCCAGAAATATATACTAAGGAGTGAGAGACTAATGGCTGATAAACAAATACAACCTCCAAGACCCCCTGTAACAAAAGCAAATAGAATAGGGAATATCATCGTTATGATGCTTATATTACTCTTTGTTTTTTCTGCTATTTTTTATTACACACAGTCTACTGAGGAACCTCAAGAACTAACCTATTCTGAATTTATGGAATACTTAAAAGACAATAAAATTGATACGATTAAATCAAGTCCTATATCTGGTGAAATTAACCGTGAAGCTGTTTTAATTGAAGGAACTTTTATTGAAGAAGACGGCTTCAACAATTCTGGCCAACGTTACTTTTTAGATGTTCCACTGATCTTTTTAGAAAGCATTGTCAGCATTGCTGATGACGATGCGAATGTTGCTTCATATCAACACGTTAGAGGGGCCACGTATAATTTTTGGAATATATTATTTATATTACTCCCCATCATCTTAATCATTGTTTTCATTGGTTTCTTTATGAGAAGTAGTGGTGGAAATAACCGCGCATTCGACTTTGGAAAAAGTCGCGCGAAAATGAACAGAAGCAAAACTACAACCTTTAAAAATGTCGCAGGAATCGATGAAGAAAAGGAAGAACTTTCGGAAATAATCGATTTCCTAAGGAATCCAAAGAAGTATATGACTTTAGGCGCAAGAATCCCTAAAGGGGTTTTATTAGTCGGTCCTCCAGGTACTGGTAAAACATTACTTGCACGCGCTGTTGCTGGAGAAGCTGAAGTGCCATTTTATAGTATCAGTGGTTCTGACTTTGTCGAAATGTTTGTTGGTGTCGGTGCCAGCCGTGTAAGAGACATGTTTAAAACCGCTAAACAAACTGCACCCTGTATTATATTTATTGATGAAATCGATGCTGTAGGACGTCAACGTGGTACCGGTTTAGGTGGAGGCCATGATGAACGTGAGCAAACACTTAACCAATTACTCGTTGAAATGGATGGTTTCGGACCAAACTCAGGCATTATCGTCATCGCTGCAACAAACCGTTCAGATGTACTCGATCCTGCCTTATTAAGACCCGGACGTTTTGACCGTCAAATCACCATTAGTCGTCCCGATGTTAAGGGACGTAAAGAAATCCTTCAAGTCCATGCTCGCAATAAGAAAATTCATACTTCAGTCACTTTTGAAGAAATTGCGCGTAGAACACCAGGCTTCACGGGTGCCGACTTAGAAAACTTACTAAATGAAGCCGCCTTACTCGCCGCGAGAGAAAATAGATCTTCAATACGACTATACCATATAGACGAAGCTGTTGATCGTGTAATGATGGGACCAGCCAAACGCTCTAGAGTATTCTCTAAACGCGAACGGGATTTTATAGCCCATCACGAAGCAGGTCATGCGGTCTTAGGTATCAAGCTTGATAACGCGAATATTGTACATAAAGTGACAATCATTCCTCGTGGACAAGCTGGAGGTTACAACCTAATGCTTCCAGAGGAGGAAGAATCCTTCCTTATGACACGAAAATCACTGATTGATCAAATTACCGGTCTACTAGGTGGTCGTGTTGCTGAAGAAATTATCTTTAACGAAGTTTCTACAGGGGCTCATAACGATTTCCAAAGAGCCACCGAAATCGCACGTGCTATGGTTACTGAATATGGTATGAGTAGTCTTGGTCCAATTCAATACGAAAAACGTACAGGAAGTGTTTTCTTAGGTCGTGACTACGCTAAAGAAAAAGCATTCTCAGATACAGTAGCTCTTGAAATCGATAATGAAGTTAGAAAAATCATTAATGAGTCTTATGATAAAGCAAAACAAACACTTACAGATAACCTAGATCTTTTAAAACGTATAGCTGAGATCTTGCTTGAAGTAGAAACCTTAACTCGTGAAGACATTATTGAAATCACTGAAACAGGTACTCTTGGTTGGTGGGAAAAGAAAAAAGCCAAAAAAGCGGAAAAACTTCAAGCCAAACCAACAGAAGCATAAAGGGTGGTTTTCCACCCTTTTTCATAAAAGGAGAATAAAATGCGACTCGATAAATATTTAAAAGTATCCAGAATAATTAAACGGAGAACCATTGCTAAAGAAATCGCTGATGCCGGTCGGATTACCCTAAACGGTCATCAAGCAAAATCAAGCACTACCGTGAATGTTAATGACACTTTAGTCATTCATTATGGTAATAAACGTTTAACAGTAACCGTTACTAAATTAGTTGATTCAACTAAAAAAGAAGATGCTAAAGAAATGTACGATATAATTAAAGAAGATTACTTAAACTAGAGGTGAATTATGGAACATTTAAGTGAACAAGAACGCGTTAGAAGAGCTAAGTTAAAAGAGCTCGAAAACTTAAATATCGATGCTTTTGGAAAGCGTTTTGATCGTAACTCAAACACAATAAAGTTAATCGAAAAGTACAACGACAAAACGAAAGAAGAACTCGCGGAGTTAGCCCAAGAGCCGATAAAAATAGCTGGAAGAATAATGACTAAGCGCGGTAAAGGAAAAGCCGGCTTTGCACATATTATGGACCAATATGGACAAATTCAAATTTATGTTCGCAAAGACAACTTGACAGAACAAGAATTTGATATTTTTGACAAATCCGATTTAGGGGATATTATCGGCGTAATCGGAACTATAATGAAAACTAATATGGGCGAATTAACCCTCAAAGTCGACGAATACATTCACCTTACTAAAGCCTTAAGACCACTACCCGAAAAATGGCATGGTCTTAAAGATATTGAAGAGCGCTATCGCCGGCGTTATGTCGATCTACTCACTAACGAAGAAACCCGAAATACTTTCATTTTACGCTCTTTAATCCTTCAAAAAATACGTGAATACTTAAACCAAAAAGACTTCCTAGAAGTTGAAACACCCATTTTACATTCAATCCTTGGTGGTGGTGCCGCAAGACCCTTTGAAACCCACCATAATACACTTGATATGCCGTTTTATTTACGTATTGCACCTGAACTATACTTAAAACGCCTTCTTGTTGGTGGACTAGAAGGTGTCTATGAATTAGGACGTAACTTTCGAAACGAAGGTATCAGTATAAAACATAATCCTGAATTCACGATGTTAGAACTATACCAAGCCTACGGCGATATGGAATCAATGATGGATTTAACCGAGGATCTCGTGAACTATCTCTGTGAAACGGTATTAAACACTACTACGCTTACATATAACGATAAAACGATTGAGCTTAAAAAACCTTGGAAACGTCTTCATATGGCAGATGCTGTAAAAGAAAAACTCGGCATTGATTTCAAAGACACTGACATGACTTATGCGTTCGCAAGACAGTTCGCAACCGATAAAGGACTCGACATTCCTGCTCATTATACCGGTGTTGGTCATATCCTTGAACTCCTTTTCGAAACATTTGTCGAAGAAGATATCATTCAACCTACATTTATTTATGGACACCCTGTAGAAATAAGTCCTCTCGCTAAAAAGAACGCCAAAGATCCTCGTTTCACGGACCGATTCGAAGTCTTTATCGATGGACGCGAGTATGGTAATGCCTTTACTGAGCTCAATAACCCTATTGATCAGAAAGAACGTTTTGAAGCCCAATTAAAGGAGAAAGATTTAGGCAACCAAGAAGCTGGTGAAATGGATTTAGACTACATTGAAGCTTTAGAATATGGCATGCCCCCAGCTGGAGGATTAGGTCTTGGAATCGATCGATTTATTATGTTATTCACAAATTCTCGTTCTATTAGAGATGTTATATTATTCCCACACATGAGACAAAAAAAATAAAATGGCGTATGCCATTTTTTTTTACATTAATTCGGTATAATATAGTTGAAAGAAGGTTTGCTTATGTTAGTTAATTCTATATACCAACTAATCGGAAATACCCCTGCAGTTAAGCTTAGTAAGATCACAAAGGATCTTAAATCTGATATTTATCTCAAACTCGAATGGTTTAACCCAGGTGGGAGTGTAAAAGATAGAATTGCTTTAAGTATGATTGAAGCCGCTGAAAAAGAAGGTATCTTAAAACCCGGAATGACCATCATTGAGCCAACCAGTGGGAACACCGGTATAGGATTAGCTCTCGTTGCGGCCGCTAAAGGCTATCCTTTAATCATTACTATGCCGAGTACTTTAAGTATCGAACGCCAAAAAATATTAAATGGCTATGGCGCTAAACTCATCTTAACCGATGGTGCAAAAGGCATGAAAGAAGCCATTAAAGTTGCTAAGGATCTTGCCGATAAAAATGATTATTTTATGCCAATGCAATTTGAAAATTTAAACAATCCTAAAATACATATGGAAACTACCGCAAAAGAAATCCTAGATGATTTCACACACCTTGATTACTTAGTCGTTGGTGTAGGGACCGGTGGTACAATTACAGGAACGGGTCAATTACTCAAAAAACATTTTAAACAACTCTCCATTAAAGCTGTCGAACCAAAACAATCTCCAGTTCTTAGTGGTGGTAGTCCTGGTGCACATAAAATACAAGGCATCGGTGCAGGATTTGTTCCTCCGATTCTTGATACATCAGTGTATGATGAAGTCATAAAAATCGATGACCAAGAAGCATTTGATATGGCTAAAAGACTTGCAAAGGAAGAGGGTATATTTGCCGGAATATCAACGGGTGCAAACGTAGCCGCAGCTCTCAAAATTGCACGTTCGTTATCAAGCCACCACATTATTCTTACTTTTTCACCAAGCAACGCAGAAAGATATTTATCTACAGACTTGTTCAAATAAAAACCGGATTTTATTATAATCCGGTTTTTTTCTTATTCAAACTCTATGTCTTTTCTTTCCGTATTTTTTACTTTCTTTAATAAATCTGTCTTTATCAGATAACGAACAAACTTTATCAGAACTATATTCATTCGGAATAATTCTTGCAGGCACCCCAACAGCTGTTGAGTAATCAGGAACATCCCTTAAAACAACAGCATTTGCCCCTATTTTTGAGTACGCACCAACTTTTATATTTCCTAAAATTTTCGCTCCTGATGCAATCATCGCTCCAGTACACACCGTTGGATGTCTTTTTATACCACGATCATTTCCTGTACCACCAAGTGTTACACCGTGATAAATTAATACATCATCAGCGATAATCGTTGATTCACCAATCACAACTCCCGTACCATGATCAATTACGACATTTTTACCTATTTTTGCTCCTGGATGGATTTCAACACCTGTTAATAATCGCGCAATGCTACTTAAAATACGCGCTATTAATTTCAAGCGTAAAATCCATAAAATCCGTGTTAATCGATAAATCCAAATCGCATGCATTCCATTATACGTAAGAACAATTTCTAACCAATGTCTTGCTGCGGGATCTTTTCTTTTTATTGTCTTAATATCACTAATCAATCCCATTTTTTTACCACCTAAGTATGAAAAACATCTAGATAACTAGATGTCTTTTCCAATTAAATACGCTTCATCTGTAGAGAGTGGAATTCCTAAGTTTTCAGCAATTTCCACAAAAATATCTATAATACTCACATACTCAAAATCTAAATGTTTAACTATATTATACGTCGCTTTATTCAACTGATTTGCAGCGTACTCAAACTCATCGCGTCGTTCTGCAATCATATTTTCTATCAGTGTTTCAACTTCATTCAAATCACTAAAATCAATATCTTTCTCAAAAGCTTCAAGGTCAGAACGTAAGTCAGAGATAAACAATAAATACCCCACTAAAGGCGTATAATCTTCGAATAACTCGCAACTAGAGTTAAAGAGCTTTTCAAAGTATATTCTAATCACTTCAAACTGAGCATGCAAATAGTTAAGTCCGACTTGAAAAATCGTTTCAAGTTCTTCAGTCAACTCATCTTCTTCCACTGCTTTTTCATAAATAAAATTCAAAACGACATAAACAGGCTCCAATCGATCATAGATTAATGACCCATGATGTTTAAATCGTTCTAAAACTTCAACATTGTCAAGTTTCCAGTTGACAAAATCTTTTAGAATAAAATCAAATTGGTTCATTAAACCACTTCCTCTTAAGCTTTAAAACTAGATTCAAATAAATCCATTTTCTCCTTAACAACTTTAATAATGGCATCATAACCTGGCTTCAATAACTTTCTAGGATCAAAGCCTTTCCCTTTTAAATCAAGTCCTTCTTCAATGTACTTCCGTGTCGCTGCAGCAAAAACTAACTGACATTCAGTATTAACATTTATTTTAGAAACACCATAAGAAATTGCTTCTCTTACCATTACATCAGGGATACCTGTTCCACCGTGTAATACTAATGGAATCTCATTTGTTGTTTCCCCGATTTCTTTTAACACTGCCATATTTAACCCTTGCCAATTTTCAGGATACTTTCCGTGTATGTTCCCAATACCAGCAGCTAACATTGTAATTCCTAAATCTGCAATCATTTTACATTCTTTTGGATCAGCTACCTCACCTGTTCCAGTAACACCATCTTCTTCTCCACCGATACTTCCAACTTCAGCTTCAACACTTATCCCACGTTCTGTGGCGTGCTTCACGATATCTTTCGTTTTTTGAATGTTCTCTTCGATTGGATAGTGTGATCCGTCAAACATAACACTCGTGAACCCCGCCTCAATACATGCCAGCGCCCCTTCATAGGACCCATGATCTAAATGCAAAGCTACTGGTACAGTAATATTCAAAGTTTCAATCATACCTTTAACCATTGCTACAACAGTATTATAACCTACCATGTACTTCCCTGCGCCTTCTGAGACACCTAAAATAACTGGCGATTTATTCTCTTCAGCTGCTGATAAAACTGCTTTAGTCCATTCTAAGTTATTAATGTTGAACTGTCCAACTGCATAACCTTCTTTACGTGCTTTTTCTAACATTTCTTTTGCAGAAACTAAACCCATTAATACGGCCTCCTAATTATACTTATAAACACATTCATTATACTTTATCACTTACTAAATGTAAACTAAACAGCCTTGTCAGTTTCAAGTTAACGTTTTCATAAAAAAAGGCGATTTTCATCGCCTTTTTAGTTATTCACCTGAAACAGCAAGTGATTTAATTTTCAAACTTGGACTTCCAATAAAGTTATAAGCAAACTTCAAATCGTCACAAACAGCTTCAACATCTTGTAATAGAGAAAGGTAATTCCCTGCAACTGTAATTAACGCTACCGGTTTAACAATCTCACCTTTTTCTACATAATATCCACTCGCTTGTAAACTAAAATCACCACTGATCGCATTTGTACCTGAATGTGTTCCTTGTAGATCTGTGATAATCATACCTTTATCCATTGATTTAACGAGTTCATCGTATTTAGAACTCCCAGGTTGAATGTAAAAGTTTGTCGGTACAACACCACCTCTAAATCCATTACCTGTTGAGGTAGAATCTGCTTTTTTTGCAGTTTTAAGGTTATGTAAATATCCTTTCAATGTCCCACTTGAAATTAGTTCTTTATGTTGTGTTTTAACACCTTCATCATCAAATGCGCCACTACGAGGGCTCTTAGCTAAGAACGGATCATCTACAATCGTGATTAAATCATTGGCGATTGTTTGACCAATCTTATCACTTAACTTAGACATGCCCTTCTGTACACTTTCAGCACTAAACATTGACGCGTATGCTTGTAATAAACTTGCACTTGCATCATTCGTAAGGATAATCTCATAAGGTGAAGATTTAATCGACTTAGCACCGAGCAAAGACACAGCTTTAGTCACCATTTTTTCAGCAATTTCATCTAAATTGAAATCACTAATAACATTGGATTGTTCATAATCAAACGCAGAACGATTATCACCATCAGCACGCGCGACAACTTGCCCGCCAACAAAAGCATTGTTTACACGTTTCTCAAGTTTTAATCCTTTCGAATTTTGAATTAAAACACGTTTCGTAACTTCGTTATACATGGACTGACTAATATCAATTCTCTCGTCTGCTTTAGCCATTTTTGATTCTAAATCAAACGCTAACTGAATTTTCTTAGCAATATCCATCTCATGAAGATCAGGTTGATATAACCCTTCAATTTCTGGATAGTCTTTATCTCCCTCATAAATGAATACTTCATCTTGCGACTCAATTAATGATGCACTTTTAACAATCGCATCTACCCATTCATCCGCTTGATCAAGATCGATAACTTCGGTTGTCATCCTACCCATTTTACCTTTATAAATCCCTTGGATTATTAAAGAACTTGTATTTGCCATTTGGTTTTTTTCAAGTTCTCCTTTAAAAACCGATAACTCTAACTGCTCGTTTTCTTCCAAGTATACTTGTATAGACTCAATACCAGCTTCTTTTGCAAGCTCAAATAAACGATCAAAATTCATTTAGTTCGCCGCCTTTCTTCCACCAACGGTCATACTAGAAACACGTAAAGTAGGTTGTCCTACATCCGTTGGGATACTACCTGATAAACTTCCACACATACCCTGTGCACGTAATAAATTGTTTCCAACCATATCAATCTTCATTAAAGCATCTTTACCAGTACCCACTAAAGTTGCCCCTTTAACCGGTTCAGCAATTTTACCATCACGAATTAAATACCCTTCCATAACCGCAAAATTAAAATCACCTGTGGATGGGTTTACAGACCCTCCACCCATCTTTTTAGCATAAAGACCATACTCAGTATTCGCAATAATTTCATCAAACGTTGATTCACCATTATCAATATACGTATTACTCATACGAGATGTCGGTGCAAACCGGTAAGACTCTCTCCGTCCAGAACCTGTAGAGTGTTCATTCATACGTTTCCCATTCAAATAATCTATCATATACGTATTTAAAACACCGTCTTTAATAAGTACACGTTTTTCTTGAGGACGACCTTCATCATCAAAATTAGCACTTCCCCACGCATTTTCAATCGTACCATCATCAATCGCTGTGACAATAGGGTTCGCAATCTGATCTCCCTTTTTACCACTAAATACACTCGCATTTTTAGCGACTGAAGTGGCTTCTAAACTATGCCCACAAGCTTCATGAAAAATCACCCCACCAAAGCCATTGTCAATAACAACCGGCATAACACCACTCGGACATTCATCGGCATGTAACATTGTTACCGCAACACGTGATGCTTCTTGTGCAGCCTCTTCAACACTGAATGTTTCATAAAACTCAAACCCATATAAACCACCAGGTCCGTTAAAGCCACTTTGCATATCTTTTCCATCGTTCGCAACACTATGAATACCTAAGCGAGTGCGTACACGTTGGTCAGTCACATAAATATCTTCACTGCTCGCAACCCATACATTTTGCACATAATCCATATAGCTAACAGATACCTGTTTAATTTCCTCGCTATACTCGCGTGCTGCTTTATTCGCCCGTTTTACAATCGTAACTTTTTCTTTCATATCCACTGTGTCAGGCATTTTCTTAATACTGTGTTTACTTCCTTGCTTTAACTCCCCTAACGCAATGTTTTCACGAACTCTTTCCCCTTGAAAAGACTTCGCCAAATCACTTGCTAGTTGAATTAAATCCTCTTCTTTTGCACTATTCGTATAACCATAGACACTGTTATACCCTTTTGCTACACGAATCCCAATTCCAAAAATAATTTGGTTAACCGCTTGCTCAACTGTATTGCTTTGCATCATTATAGACGATTGTTTTTTGTCTTCAATGAAAACTTCCGCAAATTCCGCTTGGGAATCTAAAGCGGTGTTAATGACTCGTTCAATTACGCTTTTTTCTAACATAATCTTCCTCCTTTTTACTCGTGTCCGAAAACAATTATATCATAAATTAAAACGCTTTCAAAATTATTTAGTCTCACCCAAACTATATTTGATAAATTCTCTAAATAATGGGTGCGCTCGTTGTGGTCTAGACAAAAACTCAGGATGAAACTGTGTTGCAACAAAGTATGGGTGATCAGGAATTTCGATAATCTCTACAAGATCTTGCTCTGGGTTAATTCCTGAAAACACAAGACCATGGCTCGCTAGAATATCGCGATAATCATTATTAAACTCAAAACGATGTCTATGCCGTTCTTCAATATGCTCTTTTTGATAAGCTTCGTATGTTTTAGTCCCTTTCTTAATATCACAATGATATAATCCTAATCTTAACGTCCCACCTTTATCCATATCCTCAGTTTGACCGTCAAGCAAATGAATAACAGGATGTTTTGTATCCGAATGAATCTCCGTTGATGAAGCTCCCTCTAACTTACAAACATTTCGTGCAAACTCCACAGTCGCAAGCTGCATACCATAACATAACCCTAAAAATGGAACATTGTTTTCCCGTGCATACTGTATCGCTCTAATCTTACCTTCTGTTGCTCTTTTACCAAATCCGCCTGGTACTAAAATACCATCAACATCATGAAAATAATGATGCGGATCCTGATCGATTAGTTCTGATGCACTAACCCATTTAATATTCACTTTAGCATTATGCGCATAACCAGCATGATTTAATGCTTCTATTACTGACAAATAGGCATCTTGAAGAGACACATACTTTCCTACAATTGCAACACTAACTTCTTTATCTAAACGTTTAACACGCTCAATTAAAGCTTCCCATTCAGTCATATCCGCATCTTTACATTCTAATTCAAAATGATTACAGACTAATTGATCTAAATTTTGTGCCTTTAGATTTAACGCAACTTCATATAAAATATCCGCATCTCTTGCTTCAATAACCGCTTCTTTTTTAACATCACAAAATAACGCAATTTTTTCCCTCATACTGTTCGTGATTTCATGTGACGTTCTTAAAAGGATTATATCCGGATTAATTCCTAAACTTCTTAACTCTTTAACGCTATGCTGCGTCGGTTTTGTTTTAAGTTCTTTTGGTGCTTCTAAATACGGTACAAGCGTATTATGAATATAAAGTGTGTTTTTAAATCCAAAATCTCTACGACACTGACGAATCGCCTCTAAAAAAGGAAGGGACTCAATATCACCAACCGTCCCACCAATTTCAGTAATAATAATATCTGCATCCGATTCATCTCGCGCCGCAATAAGCTTATCTTTTATTTCATTCGTAATATGCGGAATAACTTGAATCGTCGCGCCTAAATAATCACCACGTCGTTCTTTCTCAATTACATTTTTATAAACTCGACCCGTTGTTATGTTAGAGTTTTGAGTTAAATTCTCATCAATAAAACGTTCATAATGTCCTAAATCAAGGTCTGTTTCAGCCCCATCATCGGTCACAAAAACTTCTCCATGTTGGTAAGGAGACATCGTACCTGGATCAACATTAATATACGGATCAAATTTTTGCATAAAGACCTTTAACCCTCTATTTTTTAACAAACGTCCTAAAGACGATGCTGTAATCCCTTTTCCTAAGCTAGAAACCACGCCACCCGTTACAAATATAAATTTAGTCTGTTTCATATTTTCCTCCTTAAATATAACAAAAAGTCCTCCACTGGAGAACTTTTCTTTTAAGAGTGCCCACTAAAATTATAACAAATTAAATATATATTTCAACAGATATTTTATTTGTCGTACTCGTCTTCGTAAGTATCCATATACTCATTGTACTCATCTTCATCGAAATCGTCATATTCTTCTTCAGTTTCTTCTGTCTCAGTTTCCACAATAACGTCATCATCTTCACCTTTAGCGACTTCAACAACCGGTGTTTCTTCTTCTAAGACCTCTTCTATAACAACCTCTTCTTCATCTACTACTATCGGTGCTTCATCTTGTGGATCAGTTATTAACTCTGTCTCTTCTAATGCTGCTAAACGATCCGCTTCTTCAGCTTCTCTTCGACGAACAAGCTTTTCTTGATGTTCTTTCTCAAGCTCCGCTTTTTGCGCAATAATAGCATCGAGTTCTTCATCCTCAACCTCTGCATATTCATTAAAAAACGAACCATCTTTTTCCCATAACTCAATTTTTTGATATTTTTTTAAATCCCATGTATTTTGTCCAGTGTAAACAAATCTAGCACTACTAGTTAAATCCGCATAAAACGCATTGAGTACTTCAGGAACAACTTCTTCATCAACACCACGTTTTTGCAATACTAAATCAAACAACTCGTATAACTCCATCGGTTGTTTACGTTCCTTTAAAATACTTTCAGCAATATTAATAAGGCTTTGTTCACTATAATCAATCATTCTGTTCCTCCTCTAATAACTCACATTCCAATGAAAACTTAATAGAATTCAAATGTGTCTCCCCTTGATATAATTCATACGAAACGAATAGGTTATGGCTATCAACCACAATATCTTTCGTTTTAACACGAAACTCAATTTGACGGTTTTCTATTCCATACCAAGCCTTAGTATCTTTATCCACATCAAACATAAATTGAAGTGATTCCTGTGATACTTTATCGTATTTAAGCAATTGATCTTGGAACTCAAAACGATACTTAACGGCTTCATCATCATGAAGCGTCCAAACAGTTTCATGATGTATTCCTTTAAGTGGAATTTTTTCTTGACCTTCTGAACTTTTAACAGTAAGTATTCCTTGAATTTTTGGCATGAAATCCCCGTTCTTTTTATAATGTTTTTTAATGCGTATGTATTATATACCATGTTTCTACAAGTTTCAAGTAAAATTAATGGTTTTCTTGGACTCTAGGGATACGGATGGTAAATTTAGATCCTTTCCCAACGGTAGAATCAAGTTCGATACTCCCATGGTGCTTACGAACAACGTTTTTTATAATACTTAAACCTAGCCCACTACCACCTGATGCACGGCTTCTAGCCTCATCCACTCGATAAAATCGTTTAAAAACCTTCTCCTGTTCATTCTTATCGATTCCAATCCCGGTATCTGTAACACTTATAACATAATGTTCTTGATCAATAAAACCTTTAACATTTATTTCACCAGAATCCGTATAATTAATCGCATTTTTAACAAGATTGAGGAGTACTTGTTGCATTTTAACAGGATCGATTTTAATCAAATCTTCTTCAATATTAGAACTAACCACCAAACCTTTTGCTTCGGATTGTGGTTTAAGTAATAAAAGGATTTCTTCAAAAAGATTTTTAATATTGACCTCTTTAATATCTAACTCATAATCCAATCGATCCATTTTAGATATAATTAATAAATCATTTAAAATCGTTTCTAATCTTTGACTCTCAGTAAAGATAATACGATCAAACTCAGCTCGTTTTTCTTTATCCATATCTTGATCTCGAAGCAAAATCTCTGAGATTCCTTTTAAAGCACTTAACGGTGTTTTTAACTCATGCGTAACATCCGCTGTAAATTGCTTCTGAAAGGTTTCTGCATTTTTAATCTGCGTTATATCGTGAATTAAGATTAAACACCCACGATACTGTTTCCCCTCAAAAATCGGTGCGCTATTAACATCATAAAAATGATCGTTATACACAATTTGTCCTTTTATCGCTTTTTCACTTAAATACGCTTCATGGATTAAATTATAAAGCTTTTTATGCGGTTTTAAGACATGGTACTCTTGATCGATATATTGATCAAACTTAAAGGTATCTTTAGCGTAAGTATTCACTTCGCGAATACGCTCATGTTCATCAATTAAAATTAACCCACTATCAACTACCTCAGCTAAAGAGGTAAACTGTTTTTTTGTTTCATCACGATACCGTTGTGTCTTACTAAGCTTATACTCTATCTCTTTAATTGACTGGTCTTTATCTTCGATTAACACTTTTTGAAAATATGCAAACCACACAACTTGATACATCAATAAGACAATCATTAAAAAGATAACAACAAGCATTTCTTCCATAATAACCATTAAAATTGCGGCCATTAAGTAAACCAAAACCATGATGACATAATACGATTTCGTGTTCATATCATTCACCCCTTTGTGTCGCTATTATAACAAATAAACGTAATGAATACACTAATTTAATTCAACAAGTTTTCCACCTTTTAAATAGATGATATGCTCCGCTATATTCGTCATATGATCTCCGGCTCGCTCTAACTGCTTTATCACTAATAATGCCCGACTCGCTTCCTCAGCTTTTTCATCGGTCATCGTTTTAGCGACTTCTACGAAATCATCAAGTTGTTTACGATATAAACTATCTACACGATCATCTTTATCACAAACATCAAAAGCAATTGACACATCGTTTTCATCATACGCTTTTTTAATCGTCACTAACATATCTAATAAATACTCTTTATACTTAAGAATTTCATCATTGTAAGCTTTATGAACTTGATTTGTCTTGAGTATGTACATTGCACAGTTTGTAGCATAATCTGCCATTCTTTCTAAATCATTCGCAATCTTAATTGCCGTTAATATCATTCTTAAATCCCTAGCTACAGGACACTGCTTTAAGATGACTAAAAAACTCGTTTCATTAATACTATCTTCCATTTCATTAATTTCTTTATCATGATCAATTAAGTCTTGTGCTAGCTTAACATCCATTTTTTCAAGCGCAATAAACATACTTTTATACACCTGTTCAACACGATTAAACATCTCTATCATTTTATCTTTTAAATCCTTTAATGATAGCTCAAACGTTTTTCTTAAATCCTTTTCCATATTAACCAAACCTTCCTGTGACATAATCTTCTGTCTGTTTATTTTTGGGCACAGAAAATATCACATTTGTTTTATCATACTCTATCAACTCTCCCATATAAAAGAACGCTGTATAGTCTGAAATGCGCGCAGCTTGTTGCATCGAATGTGTCACTATAATGATCGTATACTCTTTTTTCAGTTCCTCGAGCAAAGTTTCGATTTTTTGTGTCGCGATTGGATCCAATGCACTTGTTGGCTCATCCATTAAAATTACCTCCGGCTCCATCGCTAATGCTCTTGCTATGCAAAGACGTTGTTGTTGTCCACCACTCAAGGTCAATGCCGAATCATTTAAACGATCTACTACTTCTTCATAAAGTGCCGCTTGCTTTAACGCTTTTTCAACAATCTCTTTTAAAACCTCTTTATTACGTACTCCTTGTTGTCTTGGACCATACGCAACATTATCAAAGATACTCATTGGAAAAGGATTTGGTTTCTGAAACACCATTCCGACTTTTTTTCTTAACCCTATAACATCGTATCCAGTTACCTGGCATTCTTCTCCATCAAAGCGAATACACCCTTCCATACGTGCTTCCGGAATCAAATCATTCATACGATTTAGACATCGAATAAATGTTGATTTACCACATCCGGATGGGCCAATTAATGCTGTAATTTGGTTTTTGTATATATCTAAATCGATATTTTTAATTGCTTGTAAATCCTTATAAAACAAGCTTAATCCTTCTATTTTAAATACTTCTTTCATCATTAAGCACTTCCTTTCTTACTAAAAATAAACACGGTTGCTTTTATTAAAATATTCAAGATTAAAACAATCAGTAAAATAATTAATGCAATGGTACTTGATAATGCTATATTAGCAGGCTCATCTGTCATCATTGACCATATATGAACAGCCAACGATGTAGAAGGCTCAAAAATCCGAACTTGGTCCTTAACCGCTGTTCCCAACACGAAGATTAAAGCCGCTGATTCTCCTATTACACGACCAATTCCTAAGAAGGTTGCTGTTAAAATACCTGGTAATGCTTGTTTTAATACAACCTTAAATGTTGTTTGGGTTCTATTTGCACCCAATGCAAGCGATGCAAAACGATGATCGTTCGGTACTACTTTTAACGCTTCTTCAGTTGTACGAATAATGACCGGTAATAAAATTACACTTAATGTTAATGCCCCTGCAATAAGGTTTGTGTTACTTGCAGGTGTTAATCGAACTGTAAGAGGTACAAATACAGTTATTCCTAATAATCCATAAATAATAGATGGAACACCGGTTAACGTTTCTATAAAATTACGCATTAGTTTCGTTATTTTATTCATTGGTGCAAACTCATTAAAATAAATCGCTGTAAGTATCCCAAAGGGTAAAGCAAACATCAATGTTAACCCGATAAGATACAAGGTTGTAATCACCGAGCCCCGAATTCCTCCGCCTTCTAAGGAAAAAATTACTTCTCTAATCTCCCTACTATCATCGTTTAAATCGTTTGCCATCGCTTCAGCCCCGCGACTTGTTAATGATGTAGGATGCTCTTGATAAGACACACGCCTTAACACCATGCCTTCTCTTAAACCAATTATCTTCTCATTAGCGCTGGGGTCTGTGTTATTTAAGTTTCTTAAAGGCGAAGCTTGATCTACATAGTAAACCTTAATAACGCTGTCTCCTGCCAAATCTTGTGTTTGTTCTAATACAATACCATAGCGCTCAACAGTAAACAATTTATCACCTATTATATCGCCGAGTTCGAAGGTTTCATCTGATTCATTAATAAGCGTTCCTACAAAGCCTTGTGCATGATAATTTCCGCTTAATAAATCAATGCTTAATAGGCTTCCTCCCTCTCTTAAAACAAAGAAGAAGATAACGCTGAGTGCTAACACAGAAATAGCTGTAGAAATGTAGGTTAAGCTATCTAGTAAGTACTGTCTTATTTTTCTTTTAGACATTGACATTACCTACTTTCCTTTTTATAAAATTCAACACGAAATTAGTAATTAATATGACAATCATTAATAAGACACCTACAGAAAAACGAATATCGTAATCAATACCGACTGTCTCTTTAAGTCCTTCTAGCATTGTCGAGGTTAATGTCGAGTTAATACTAAAGAGTCCAAAATTTGGTCCACTTCTTGCATTACCCGCTACTAAAGATACAGCGGTCGCTTCACCCAAAGCTCGACCAATCGCTAAAATCGCACCAGAAAAAATACCGGATTTTGCAGCTAAGAGTGTAATCTTAAACCTTGTTTGTGTTGGTGAAGCCCCTAATGCAAGTGAGGCTTGTTCAAGCGATTTATCGACAGAACGAATCGATACTTCACTAATCGCTGTGATTGTCGGTAAACTCATCAGGGCAAGCACAACCACAATGCCTAAAGTGCCATTCCCACCAGGACTTTGCTGACCTAAAGCGCGTGCTAAATTATAAATAATCGGTAAAAAGAATCCAACCCCAACTAACCCGTAGACAATTGAAGGTATCGATGCCATCAACTCAACAATTCCCCTCATTATAGAAGCAACAGGTTTTGGCGCAATCTTGGCAATAAATAACGCTGTTAACACCCCAATAGGAAACGATATTACTAATGAAAGAAACGCTAAATACAACGTCTGTATAACCAAAAACCCCGCACCATATGCAGTAGATATAAACGTCGGTCCTCTTAGCCATACGGTATCCGTAAGAAATCGCCATAAGTTCACTGATCCTAATCCCGAGTTATCTGTTATAAATGGACGAATTCCTCGGATTGTAATAAAGAAACTAATTAATACAATAAAACTCGCAGATATAATGCCAAAAGCCATCATTGCTTTTGATGTAATACTGTCTATCTTGCTTAAACTATATGTCTTTCGTGCCATAATACATTCCTCCTGTATAGAGACTAAAAGGCCCTAATATTAGGACCTCAAGATAATACCTCTTAATTAATCGTTAAGGACATCTCCCCAAGTTAAAAGATCACCATTGTATATCCTTTTTAATTGATCAGCCGATAAATTATTAACTGGATTATCAACATGTACAATTGCTACAATCGCATCCCATGCGATTTGGTATCTTGACTCTCCACTTGGATCTGTATCGAGTTCTCCATCTCTAAAAAAGCGTGATGAATAACCGATGTGCATGTAGTTAACGCCATCTTTTTGATCCCCTTGTGTTCTTCTCCAACCATCCCCTGAACCTGTATGGTTGTTCACGGTTTGAACATTCCCACAGTTTGGAGAAAAGGCTGCACTTAACGCTTCCGCAATTCTAGTGACTGAGTCAGAACCACCAAAATTAAGTGTATGCGCTGAATTGTTTTCTTGACAAATTGGATGTTGATCACGAATCGCTGCCCAATTACTGATTGCATTCGTTGCTACAGCACCATTATCATTAATCGCATCTGCACCATCGCTACTTAATGCAAACGCAATAAACGCCATTGTTAATGCTTCTTCAGTTTCATTCCTAAAGTCTAAACGATGCATAAACACAAACGGACGTTTTAAACCATACGTATCATTCATAACATTTTCAACTGTTGGCTCGACACCATTAAAACTCAACCCTTTGACTGTTTCATTCACACTGTACAACGATACATACCCAATCCCTGAAGTATCCGATGTCATCGCACTCATAATACCAGTATTGTTGTTTGTAACAAATCCATCAACTAATACATCATCACTACCAGCCGCTTCAGAAAACCCAATTCCTCGCATAAATCCATCTCTTGTACCTGATGTTGTATCACGTGTATAGACATTAATTGATTGATCTTCAAAACGTTCACCACCACATGCAGCGATAA
>SKIW01000024.1 GCA_007116245.1 Candidatus Izemoplasma sp.
AGTTTTAAAAAGAGTGCACCGATAAACATTGCAATAAGGTAGCTCACTACAAATCCGCGAAACGTTGATCCAAAGAGTATTTTTTTTATCGTTTTTATAAGTTTCATTTAGTCACCTGATTCCAAATTGCATTTTTTCAGTTTTATTATTGATTTTACCATAAACCACTAAAATATTATAGATAATTAGTCTAATATCTTGTGTAAAGCGGTCAGCAAATCACGGATTCATAAGGTGTACAATAGGACTAAATCTTTCTGGTTTTGATAGTGATCTATGATACAATATTGTAGTATGCAAAATGTAAATTTGTGATACTTTGTTGATTAAATATTAAATAATACTAGTTTAGGATATTCTGTGGTTAAAGCATACCAAGACTATTACAATCATCGTGATTTACCATTTAATGCGTATCGTAAAAACGATGTTCTTGCTAACATCATGAGAGATTCTCATGGTAATTACTACACAAAACAGTGTCCAACACGTGTTGGATACGAACTTGTTCGAGATTATTTAGGTGTTTACTTTGAAGTGTTCATGAAAAATGTATCGTGTCCCATCTTTTTTGTGCCTAGTGAGGATGAAATTAAAGAGCTTAGTGTCACAAAAGCTCTTAACGTTTTTGAATCTTTGCTTAAAACTTTAGAGGTTACCATTTTAAAAGGTTCACATTACGCAGAAACGATGTTTGATATACCTCAGGAAATTAGTGATACTATTAAGCGTTTTTATAAAAGCATTACATTATAAAAGATAAAAAACACTATGCTTAAGTGAATAACTAGCATAGTGTTTTTTCATTGAGACTTAAATATTCAGAAAACTTTTTATCAGTGTACACCCTCATTAATGACAATGAAATCTACCATTCTTAAAAATCAAATCAACTATGTAACTTATTTTGTCCTAACGTGATTTTTATGATTTCTTTTCTCGACATACATCGCCTGATCGGCGAGTTTTATTAAATCATCCGAACTCAATCCATCTTTTGGATAACGTGCTATGCCTAAACTAATTCCGTAATAGGGCACATCCATAATCATTTCTTTAGCCATAGCCTGTTTAAAATGTTGAATATCAAAGTTCGTTTCTTCATTCGTTATGACGCATATAAATTCATCCCCAGCAAAACGATATACATCGCCTCGCTGATGTACTATCGTTTGAAGCGCTTTAGCAAACTGTCTTAAGTACGCATCTCCAGTTGAATGATCAAAAGAATCATTGATTTGCTTAAGGTTGTTTAAATCGATGAAAACAATAAGAAACGACTTCTTGTTTTGAATGTGTTTATTCATCGCTTTATACAATGAATACCGATTATCAAGACCCGTTAAAGAGTCTTTATAGGCAATCGTTGTGATTGCCGCAGTTTCTTTTGCAAGTGAAGATACTTGTGTTGATAACAATTTCTTATCCCGTTCAACGTTTATTTTAGTTTGAATTTCAATGAATAAGTAAAAGATAATCCCATAAATCAACAGTGACAAAACAATCCCAATATAAGCATGGATAAAGTATTCAGGACGGTTAAACACGACATCGGGCACAAATAAAATGAAATAGGCAAGCGCATATGACATAATAAGAGCACTATTTAACATCCACCATCCTTTTTCAATTTCTTTTGTCATAGTGATGTACGTAGGCCGAATATAGTTTAACAGTATGGGTAAAAAGATAAGGTAGGTTAACACTCGTGCCGCAGTATCTATAAAGGGATTATTTTCGCCATAAAAGAGATACGATGCTAAAAGACCATTAATAATCGCGACATTCCCAATTACTTGGATCGTCAATATTACAAATATAAATTTTGCACCTTTAAGCGACGAAAAAGATAATCCTAAGAGGATGTATGGCAAAGTTAGGGTTAAGACGTAAAAACGAATATAGAAGGATATACCTAAAAACAGGATTAGCATCCCATTCATTACGGTAATTATAATCGCTCCAATCACTACAAACATTACACTTCTACGAACGGGTATTTTTAAAGGAAGCAAAAGTAGTATAAATGACACTGCAAATGCTTGTGATACAAAGAGTCTTAATATAGTCCCGTCACCTAACATTACTGTTCACCCCTTCATTAGAGTCATCTAATCAAAAAAAAATGATTATATATACGTTAACTATATCATAAACACCTTATTAATAGTATCTTTTAAGCAGTTTTGACAATGTAATATTTCTAAACGTTACCCTCTAACGCTGTTGAGTGACTTAGCTTAGTTATTATGATAATTAAAATAACTACCCAAGAATCGAATATATAACGTAAAATAAAACTAAGGATTAAAAACCGGGAATATTCATGGCAGTGCACATTTATTTATTAAAATGAAAAAGTTTATCTATCAATAAACCGCTTAAAAAGCCGTAAAACAGGCTTATAGCGTGATAAATAAACTCGGTATGATTGAGATGGTGGAGTTGAGATTGTTCAAACCGTACTCCAAATCCTATTAATCCAATGCTAAATTTTAAGTTAATTTAATTTGCTTATCTATTTATCTA
>SKIW01000099.1 GCA_007116245.1 Candidatus Izemoplasma sp.
ACTCCTGCAACTACAGCTTACAATGGATTCTTTATGTTAGAGTATTATGAGCCAGATCGCCAATTACGCTTTGATCCAAATCCTAACTTCCATGATCAAGACAGATATCCAAGTATGACACATTTCATCTATGAAATTATTCCTGATGCGGCAATCCGCTTCAATGAGTTCTTAGCTGGAAGATTAGAAGCTGGTACTGTTGATACGGCACGTTTCGAACAGTTCCGTAACCGTGAAGATTTACGCTTCATTCCTGGTGCGACTACATTCCGTCTTATGATTAACGGAACGAAAACACTTGCAGGAAACCGTGAAGCATATCATGGAAATACAGCTACTGATTATGTACCTGAACCTATCCTAGCATTTGATGATTTCAAACTTGCAATGTACTATTCAATTGACCGTGCTACACTTGCATGGGACGTACTTAGAACAAGTACACCTCAACCTTATCATTTCTCACCTGCATACTTAGTTGAAGCAGAATCTGGAGTTGCATTCCGTTTTACTGAAGAAGCTTCAATCGTAGATGATATGGTTCCTGGTTTATTTGATTCTGAAGGCAACCCAACTTATGCATATAGCCCATCATTAGCTACAGCTTATTGGGAACTTGCACTTGATGCAGCGATTGCTGAGGGGTTCTATAGCGAAGGCGATACTATCCAATTAGATCTTAATATCTTTAGTGGTAGTGAAGCACAAGTGTTATTCGGAAACTTCATTAAAGAATCATTCGAAGCTGCATTCCAAGGTTATAGAAACGTTACCGTTGAAGTCACTGTTACACCAAGACCATTCCCAGGAATTTATTTTGATTTCATGATGACTGGTGAATTTGACCTTTCAATCGGTGGTATTAGTGGTTCTACATTAGACGCTGCAAGCTTCTTAGATGTATACGCTGATGACAACCGTGGTGGATTTACACTTAACTGGGGTGTTGATACTACAACTCCAGCAATCGAAGTTACTTTCCCACATCCAGAGTTATCTGATCCTAACGATCGTGATACATGGGTTACTGAAACTTGGTCATACAATGCCCTAATTAGAGCATTAAATGGTACTGTAACGATTCAAGATGGATACGAGTACGAATAATTAATAACTTTACTTAAGTACTATTATTGGTTGATGGTTCTTCTCAGCCGAGGAGGACCATCTACCATTTTATACTAAGGATAAACAACATTTTTTGAACTATGCAAACCATCTTTGCATCGTTATTGATGGTTTGCTTGTTGTTTATTTAGTGATTGAACTTTAATAAAGAATACAAACTGTTAGTTAGTTTAAATTATTGAAGTTTATTTATTGTTTTGTTATGGGGCATGTGGAAAGGAATTCAAAATGTATTAATTTGATCATTCTTTTCTTTTTTTGTAAGCGACCCACAACGAATGTTTTACCCACAATTATGATAATCAAAGTTTAAACTATCTAACAGAATTATTTATACACTTTTATACTAATACAGAAAGAGGCGATTGATATGTTAAGATATACCGCAGTCAGAACGGTATGGATTTTAGTCATTCTAGTTACAATATTGTCGATGAACTTCGTCATTCTACAATCTGCGCCTGAATATCCTCCACCCACGCCCGATGATCGTGATATGTATTATGACCGTCAAGTGGCGGATGGATACTTTACAGTACGTGTGGAACGTGATGAGGAAATCGTTCGTGCGATTAATGAAAGTGATGATAGCGTCTATGTAAGAAGTGAAAGAAACTATTATCAACGTAATCCCAGAACTGGTCCAGTAGAATTCTATCGAATTTATGAACCGGTACCTATCGCAACACAATATGTTAGATGGGTAGGGAATATTGTGACTGAATGGAATTGGGGGTACTCAACACGCGTTGCTCCGAATGTTCCAGTATTTGAAGTTTTAATGTCAAGAATTCCTATTACGATGCAGTTAAACTTACTAGCATTATTCTTTTATATTCCCATCGGCTTTGCCTTAGGGATTGTAGCTGCGTTAAGAAAAGATGGTGTTGTTGACAACTTAGTTACATTGTTTGTTATGATATTTATTTCGATTCCGAGTTTTGTTGTTATGCTATTTTTAGTACTTATATTCGGATATCAACTAGAGTGGTTGCCCACCCAGTTTCCAACTGCAGATGCGGTCGGAATGGTTAGGTTTACCGGGTTAATACTACCGGTGCTTGGGTTGGCTTTTCAACCTATTGCATCATTAACACGTGTAACTCGAGCAGAGTTAACCGAAGTATTAACATCAGAGTTCCTTTTACTAGCACGTACCAAAGGACTGACTAGACCACAATCTATTGTAAGGCATGCCATGAGAAACTCAATGGTACCACTCGTACCGGGTATTATATTTTCTTTCGTAGGACTGTTAAGTGGTTCTGTTATAATTGAAACAATTTATGGTATTCCTGGAACTGGACGTGTGTTTATTCGTGCGATGGCACTTAATAATTATGACTATAATTTAATTCTTGGGACAACAGCATTTTATACTATAATTGGTCTGTTTGCGGTTTTACTCGTTGACTTATCATACGGTATTGTTGATCCACGTATTAGAATGGGGGCGAAGAAATAATGCGTTTATACGATGATGTTAAAAAAGATTATGATTCATTAGATAAAGCCTCTTTTGAACCTATTGAAAAAGACAAAAAAATCTATGATAAGAAATTTGAGACCAAACCTATTGGGTATTTTAAAGATGCAATGATTCGCTTTAGTAGAAATAGAACGAATGTTGTAGCATCGGTTATTTTAATAATTTTGATACTATTAGCTGTTTTTGTACCCGTACTTACGACTAAGAACTATACACAACAACAAACACAACTTGCACATTTACCACCACGAGTACCAATTATATCACGCTTAGGATTTATGGATGGGACTGCAACTGTTGCAGCTCAAACGATTAACCCGGATAATTATAATGAGGAATTTGATGTATTTTATCCAGATAACTATTTTCCTGAGTATATTCTTTGGGAAACTGTAGAAAACTATTATGATTCATGTAGTCGTATTTCGGAAATATGTGTTGGTGGTGAAGTTGTATTAAGACTTCAGTCTCGAGCAGCGACTGATATGACAATTACAGCACGTAATACATTTACTGTTGCTTCAACTACAGGTATTGCTGTAAATATAGATGTTGTAGATGTCATTGGCAATGCTAACACTGAACTTGAAGTTATTTTAGAAACAGGCGGAAACGAGTATGTCATCGGGACTATTACGTCATCGGGTACCCACTCATTCAATCCGTTTGATAACGAAGACTTACCTGATTCAGCGTTCACAAGTTACCGTATTAAATTGAGAATGTTTGCTGAAAATACAGATGCGCGTTTTATTTTATCATCTGTTAGTGTTACTGATGATGCTTTAGATGATCCAATTGTTGAACATTCTGGATTCGCACTTGCAAATTATCAAGTAAGTGCAACCGGTTTAATTAACAGACAAAACGCTGAAATTATGAGAGCAAACTTTAAGTATTTAGCATATGAATCAGCATTACGTGAAGCAAGAGCAACACTTTCTAGTACTGATTACTATGATATTATGGAAGAATACCCGGATGAATGTTTATGGGATCCTGATGAAGGTGTAGGCGGTATGCCTAACCCTGATGCAACAAGCGTCCATGCCCGTCTCTTCCCAGAAGAATGTCCGATTATTCGAACTACGGGTCGTTCATCATTACTGCCTGACCCACGTAATCCTGGAGAGTTTGTTTATGATTACTTTGTAGTTATAGATTATAAACGTGCTCTAGGATTTGATGAAACACCGTATTTCTTCTTCGGAACTACGAATGCAGGACATGACCTATTTGCACTCACATGGGTTGCATTAAGAACATCACTACTTATTGGTCTTGTTGTTGCAGTTATCAATATTACGGTAGGTATTATTTATGGATCAATTTCAGGATACTACGGTGGCAAGATTGACTTGCTTATGGAACGTTTCTCTGAGGTAATATCAAGGATTCCATGGTTAGTCCTATTAAGTATTTTCTATGCCCTTATTGGTCCTGGGGCACTTACACTTATCTTAATCTTAATTGTTTCAGGTTGGATTGGTGTCGCAAGTGTAACCCGGACACAGTTCTATCGATATAAAGGTCGTGAATACGTCCTAGCATCACGTACTCTCGGTGCGAAAGATAGTCGACTAATATTCCGTCACATCTTACCAAATGGTATTGGAACCATTATTACCGCAAGTGTACTAATGATTCCAGGCGTTATCTTTACTGAAGCAGCATTATCTTACTTAGGCTTTGGTATCGGTCATGGTCAATCTTTTAAACTCTTTGGTCTTCTCGAATTATCAGGAGTCTCTATCGGTGTATTACTCGCTGATGGACGTAATGAAATGATTGACAAACCATACTTAACACTCTTCCCAGCAATTATCATTTCAATTCTTATGATTACATTTAACATGTTTGGTAATGCGCTAAGAGATGCATTCAATCCATCCTTAAGGGGGTCTGAATAATGGCAGAGCCTAAAATTAAAGTTAATAATTTAACAGTTTCGTTCCGCACTAATCAAGGTTTCGTTCGTGCGGTCCGTGGTGTCGATTTCGAGGTTGCAGAAGGAGAAACACTTGCAATCGTTGGTGAATCAGGATCTGGAAAATCGGTTACTAGCCGTACAATTATGGGAATTCTTGCCGGAAACGGTGTAATTGATGATGGTCAAATCATTTACGAAAACCAAGATTTGACTAAAATTCATGAGGAAGATTTCCATCGTTTACGCGGAAATAAAATCGGTATGATCTTCCAAGATCCAATGTCAAGTTTGAATCCAATTATGAAAATTGGTAAGCAAATTACTGAAGGTATGCTCGTAAACGGTAAACGTTTAAAAAACCGTGAAAAAGCGATTATACATAAGATTAGAATGCGTTACTTAAACGCTAAAAATGAGCGTCGTCATGATATTGAAAAATTTAAGCTTAAACGTAAAGAACTGAAAGCAGAAGGAAAAACAGAAGAGTTAGCTGAGCTTACTCAAGCACATAAAGAAAAAATGGTTGAGTACAAAGAACGCATTGCTAAAGCTAAAATTGAGCTTAGACCTGCACATCGTGATGCTCATAAACAAGTTATGCAAGAATGGAATGCGGAAAAAGCACGTGTAAAAGAAGAAATTGCTAATGTTAAAGTAAAATTAGACGGTGCTAGTCCAGAACAAAAGAAAGACATTAAAAAAGAAATTGAAGATTTAAAAGAAGGCTTGAGACGATACAAGAAAGTTACTCGTCGTGAAGCAACAGAACGCGCTTTAAAAGTTATGGATGAAGTTGGGATTCCAGAACCTAAAAAACGCTTGAAACAATATCCATTTCAGTTTTCTGGTGGTATGCGTCAACGTATTGTTATCGCTATCGCACTTACAGCTGACCCTGATATTTTAATCTGTGATGAGCCTACAACTGCACTTGATGTTACAATTCAAGCACAAATTCTTGAGCTTATTAAAAAGCTTAAAGAAGAGCGTGGATTAACAGTAATATTTATTACGCATGACTTAGGTGTCGTTGCCAATATGGCAGATCGTATCGCGGTTATGTATGCTGGTAAAATTGTTGAAATTGGAACATCAGAAGAGATTTTCTATAGTCCAAAACATCCATATACATGGGCGTTACTATCATCAATGCCAGATTTAGAATCTAAAGAACGTCTCTTTGCGATTCCTGGAACACCGCCAAATATGTTATTCCCACCTAAAGGGGATGCATTTGCGGACCGAAATCCATACGCTTTAAAAATCGATTTTGAAGAGGAACCACCATTCTTCAAAATTAGCGACACTCATTATGCGGCAACCTGGTTACAACATAAAAATGCACCATCATTTGAATTACCAGACATTGTTCGCGGACGGATTAAGCGTATGACTGAAGGAAGAGATGCTCGAAACGAGGTGAGCAAATAATGGCACAAGAAACTCCAGTACTAAGTGTTAGAGGACTCAAACAGTATTTTAAAAGCGGATTTGGGAAAAACAAACTCGTTGTAAGAGCTGTTGATGATGTTGATTTTGATATTTATAAAGGTGAGGTATTTAGTTTAGTTGGTGAATCTGGATGTGGTAAAACAACAACCGGACGTACTATTATAAAACTATATGACCCAACCGATGGAGAAGTATTCTTCATGGGTAAACGTATTTCTGCTGGTTATTTGTCTTTAAAACAAGGGATTAAAGCTTTAAAACGTAAAATGAAAGACGATATTGCAGAGGCAAAAAAAGCGAATCCTAACGATCAAGAAGCCATTGAAAAAATAAAAGCAGAAGCTGAAGAAAAAATAAATGTTTTAAAAGAGGAAATTGAAGCGCGTAAAGCGGATATGTCTAATGTAGACGTAGACCTTATGAAAAAAGTACAAATGATCTTCCAAGATCCTATTGCATCACTTAATCCTCGTATGACAGTTAAAGAAATTATTGCTGAAGGATTACGCATCGCTGGTGAAAAGAACAATGATGTTATCCTTAAAAAAGTTAATGGTGTACTTGAAACTGTTGGGCTATTACCTGAACATGCAAGCCGTTATCCACATGAGTTTAGTGGTGGTCAACGTCAACGTATCGGTATTGCTCGCGCACTCGTAGTCTCTCCTGAGTTCATTATTGCGGATGAGCCGATTAGTGCATTAGATGTTTCAATTCAAGCGCAAGTTATTAACCTTTTAAACGATCTACGTGAAGAGCTCTCAATTACAATAATGTTCATTGCACATGATCTTTCTGTAGTCAAATATTTTAGTGATCGTATTGGTGTTATGTATTATGGGAAACTTGTAGAACTTGCTGACAAAGATGAATTGTTTAAAAATCCTCTTCACCCGTATACGCGTTCACTATTATCAGCGGTCCCAATGCCAGATCCAAATTATGAAAAACAGCGTAAGCGTATAAAGTATGATCCTAGTACACATGATTACAAAACGGATGGACCTGAACTACATGAAATTAAAAAAGGACATTTTGTATATGCTAATAAAGCTGAAATTGAGCAATACAAAAAAGAATTAGTTAAATAGTGATTAAATTCATTCTTAGCTTACTCGTTAGTTTGGGACTTGCTGCTGGATATCATATATTGGTTTTTGGAAACGAAATCACGACAAGAAACACATCAGATGCATTGTTTGTCGTTGGACTCTTTCTATTCTTTATTAGCTTAGTTGCTATATCAGATGCGGCAAAAGTTTTCGTTGGATTTTCATACACGTTTAAAAATATGTTTAAGCGCCATCGAGAAAAATACTCAAATTTTTACGATTATGCAACACAAAAAGAAAATCGTGAAGGCTATTTCGGGGTAAGCACACTAATCATAAGTATTGTTTTCTTAACAATTGCATTTGTTTTAGCAGCACAATACTTTGACTCATTATAAAGCCACGTTTAAGCGTGGCTTTTTCTTTAGCAAGCGTTGTATAATTTTTTAAAAAAAGTTATAATGATTACAACACATCATTAGAAAGGTTTAGTTCATGGAAGAAAAACAAAATGGCAACAAAACTGATATTTTTAAGGAAATCCGCACTACGAAGGATAATTATAAACCGGTTGACTATCTCGATCGTGGTATTAGACGTCATATCGAAAATATTCTCTTTTTTACTATTGGATTTCTGTTTTTTCCTTTTGGTGTAATGATATGGGCGTATTATCACGAAAGTCGACCTAAGGATGCCATATACCCACTCATTGGGGCTATGATAAACTTAGCAGTTATTTTTCTTAATATTTTTGCGTTATTCTTTTTATTATAAAAAATGCCTATCCATAATTTGGATAGGCTATTTATTTATATTACAAAGTTTCCATCTTTGAAGATAACAACGTCTGTTCCATCTTTCATCTTACCAATTATTTGCATGTCTTCACTACCAAACATAAAGTCTGAATGCGCCATAGAGTGATTGTAGCCAATCTTTTCTAATTCTTCAGGTTTCATGTGAATACCATTTTCAACATTCATAGGGTACGCTCTACCTAGTGCCATATGGCATGATGCATTTTCATCAAACAAGGTGTTAAAAAAGAGTATTCCTGAGTTAGAAATCGGTGAATCATGGGAAATGAGAGCTATTTCTCCTAAATATGAGCTTCCTTCATCAAATTCAACTAGATTTTTTAGCGTTTCTTTCTCTTTTTCAGCGTCATAGTTAATGACTTTTCCATCTTTGAACTCTAACCAAAAGTCTTCGATAAGATTTCCTTGATAGTTTAGTGGTTTCGTAGCTACGACCTTACCATTAACACCGTATTTATGTGGCATCGTAAAAGTCTCTTCTGTAGGAATGTTTGGGTTAAACTCAATTCCTTGTGTGGTAACTTCATTTCCTCCCGCCCAAACATGGTTTTCTACTAACTTAATTGTAATATCAGTTCCTAGACTATTTTTAAAGTGTAGGGCATCAAACTGATAATCGTTTAATATTGCATTATGTTTCGATAATATCGCATTGTGCTCCGCCCAATCGTTTACAGGATCATTATCATGAGTAACTCTAGAGGCTTTAAGTATTGCTTCCCAAAGCGCTTCGACTGACTCATCATAATCTAGTTCGGGAAAGATTTTTTGTGCCCATATTGCGTTTGGGGCAGCTACAATTGTCCATTGTGCCTTATTTCCCATCATATGTGTTTGGAAAAAAGATAGTTTACGCATCATTGCTTTTCCGGCTTCTTGTGGCTTTATTGGGTCAACTCCCGCATTCAATCCTGGAATAGGAGAAGTAATGCTTATAAAACACGCATTGGATTCAATGGCATGTTCAGCTCGTTTCACAACCCATTCAGGGACCTCTTTCAGTGTTTCTAAGTCCATGTAATCGAGTCCATAACGAGAAACGTAATCATCACTCCACTGTATTTCTACGCGCTTAGCACCAGCGATATAGGCCTGTTTTGCAATCTCTCGAGCTAATTCTATAGTTTCAGTACTACTTCGAACAATGACAGGTTGTCCTTTTTGGACATTAGCGCCTGTTTTCACCGCTAATTCTGCAAATTTTTGTATCATCTCTTTTGATGGCATATTTATAACTCCTCTCTTACTAATAGTATAGCATGTTTTAGATATCAAGGGCTTAAAATAACGAAAAAAATCAAAAATTTTGAGGATTTCTAATTGATTATTAACTGACTTTTATGTATAATAGGAATACAGTCTAAATGTCGCAGTAGTTTAATGGTAAAACATTAGCTTGCCATGCTGAAGTTGCGGGTTCGATTCCCGTCTGCGGCTCCATAAATTAGACTTTTTTTTATACACAAAATATACACAATTATTTGATATAATGAGAGTGTAAAGGAGTGATATATAGTGATTTTTAAGAAGAAGAAACCCGTTGAACCTATGGATGAACGCAGTGAAATCGAGAAAAAGTTTGAAGATCGTGGTCGTGAAATAGGCGCTAAGACAGGCGAAATTGTTCAAAAAGCATCGGATAAGTATCAAAAAGTTAAAACAAAAATTGCCGACAATGAAAAGGTTCAAAAATTAAATCAAAAAACTAAATCAACAATCGAAAAGGGTAAATCCAAAGTAAGAAAAAATGAGAAAGATGAGAAGTAGTCTTTTCTCTTTTTTTATTCCCATAAATATCGTGTATAATTAAAATGAGTGTAAAGGGGGCTAATTATGATAGATTGGAAAAAGAAAGCAGTTATTTACCAAATTTATCCAAAAAGTTATCTGGATTCAAACAACGATGGTATCGGAGATATTGAGGGAATCATCAGAAAAATACCGTACTTAAAAGAACTCGGAATTAATACTGTTTGGTTATCACCTATTTATCAATCGCCGATGGCCGATAATGGTTATGATATTTCAGATTATACCAAAATACATCCCATGTTTGGTTCCTTAAACAGCTTTAAAAAATTAGTCGATGATTTGCATCATAATGATATCAAATTAATGATGGATTTAGTTTTAAATCATACCTCTGATGAACATCCATGGTTTATTGAGAGCCGAACGAATCCCCAAGGCCCTAAAGGTGATTTTTATATATGGAGAAAAGGCCGGAAAAACAATAAAAAACCACCCAATAATTGGACAAGCTTTTTTACTGGTAAAGCATGGAGCTATGATTCAACACGAGATGAATACTATTTACATTTGTTCGGCTCAAAACAACCGGATTTAAACTGGGATAATGTTAAAGTGAGAGAAGAACTTCATAAGATGATTCACTACTGGGTAACCTTAGGTGTGGATGGGTTTCGTTTAGATGTAATTAACTTAATATCAAAATGTGATGGTCTACCAAAAGGAAAAAAAAGAATTGCCTTAACAGGAAAAGAACATTACATGAATGGACCTCGTGTGCATGAATATATTAAGAATTTATACCACAATGTTTTTAAAGAGGCTAACGCCATTACTGTCGGGGAAACCGTTTTTGTAACACCGGAAGAAGCGTTAGCGTATTGCAACATAGAACGTGAAGAACTTGATATGGTATTTCAGTTTGAACATATGAATGTAGATTCTTTTAACAACAAGTGGTTTATTATGCCTTTTCGCCCCAAAAAACTAAAAAAAATATTATATCGTTGGCAAAAAGAGCTTTATCCAAAAGGATGGAACGCTTTATATTTTGAAAACCATGATCAACCTAGAAGTGTTTCTAGATTTGGAAACACCAAGCAATATTATGAAAAAAGCGCAAAATTATTAGCAACCATATTGTATTTTCAGCGTGGTACACCCTATATTTATCAAGGACAAGAGATTGGTATGCTTAATGCTCAATTTGAAAATTTAGATCAGTACCGCGATGTTGAAACACTTAATGTCTATAAATTAGGACGAGAAACCTTACATTTTACACATCAAAGAATGATGAAAAAAATTAAGTACATGAGCCGTGATAATGCTAGAACACCAATGCAATGGAGCCCTCATCAATACGCAGGTTTTTCAAAAACGGCACCATGGATTGAAGTAAACTCAAACTATAAGGATATTAATGTTAAAGCACAAGAAAACGATTCTAATAGCATCTTAAGTTATTATAAAAAGATCATTAACCTAAGAAAGACGAATGTTGCGCTCATCGAAGGCGACTTCATTCCTTATTTAACACGTCATAAATCATTATATTTATATACGCGTAATACCGATAAGTGTTCAGTGCTTGTTGTTGCAAATCATAGTGTCAAGGATATAAAATTTAGTTTACCAAAAACACTTGATTATAACTTATATCGCCCATTACTGGCGAACGACGATGTTAGAGAGTTAACACAGAAAATGACTTTAAAACCATACGAGGCACAAGTTTATATTGCCAAGAAGAGGTAGGTGGTACTGATGAGTTATGCTTTGTTAGAAAACAGTAGAATCTATTATCAAGTAACAAACTATCGTGATGATGCTCCATGGATTGTCTTTTTAAATGGCATAATGAGTTCGACATCGAGTTGGTTAGCTTATCAACGTTTCTTTATGACTAAAGGATATAATATAGTTTGTCATAATTACCGTAATCAGTTTAAGTCAAGCCATTCTGAAGTGATTACGTTTGATAACCATGTCGATGATTTACACCAATTGTTAGAGAGTTTACATATTCGTGATCCCCATATTATTGGTGTTTCTTATGGTGGTATAATCGGTCTTAAATATGCTATAAAATATCAAAAGGAAATAACCTCGCTCAGTGTTATTGCAACGACACATTTAATCACTAACTCTTTAAAAAATACCGTTAAAGCATGGTATGATTTTGCTTGCTTTGAAGATCCCAAACTCTTTTTAGAAGGTGTATTTCCTTTTATTTATCACCCACAGTTTTTAGAAGAAAACCCAACTTTATTTGAGGACGCATTGAAATCCATGAAAGGGTTAGATAAATCGTTTTATAAAGGACAAACAGTGCTGTATAATAATCTCTTAAAATTGAAAGATTTTAGTGAGCAACTTAATGAAATACAACGACCGACACTTGTCATTACCGCATCCGATGATATTGTAACACCCCATGAACTAGGATTGGCTATCCATAAAAGAATTAAATCAAGTGAACTCCTTAGTATACCGAACGCCGCTCACGGTGTATTAATTGAAAAAGAAGCGGTTGCTAAAACCATATTGCTTGGTTTTTTAGAAAAACTACGGAGTGATAAAGATGTCTGAAACAAAAGCGATTACAAAAACAAAGGAACCATTACATAAAGAAGCTCTAATTAAAAAGTTTAGGTCGATGGGAATTAAGAAGGATGATATTGTCTTAGTTCATAGTTCTTTGTCGAAACTAGGGTTCGTTATAGGAGGAGCTCAAACAGTGGTTGAGAGCTTACTTGAAACGCTTTCTGAGGGTACTTTGGTAATGCCAACGCATTCAGCGGACCTTTCAGATCCCAAAAATTGGCAGAATCCACCGGTTCCAACAGACTGGCATAAACTGATTTATCAACATATGCCTGCTTTTAACAAAGATATAACAGGCACTCGTGGGATGGGAAAAATACCAGAGACGTTACTAAGAATGCAAAAGAGTGTACGTTCTAATCATCCCCAAACCAGTTTTACAGCGTTGGGAAGTAAGGCTATTGAAATAACAGAGAATCATGCCTTAACGCCGATGTTTGGTCTCGACACACCTTTAGGAAAACTTTATAAATTACCAACCAAAATAGTATTGTTAGGTGTCTCTTTTGACAGCTGTACAGCTTTTCATCTTAGCGAAGTGTTAACCAAAAAGCTTTCTATGAAATCAGAAGGTGCTCCATTAATCATTGAGGGTAAGCGGCAATGGATTGCTTTTGAAGATTATGATTATACCGATAGTGATTTCATGTCGTTTGGGGATGTCTTGATTGAAAAGGGGATCGCAAAAGTATATACTATAGGACTCACAAACGCCATAATATTACCGTTTAAGCAATCGGTGGATATAGTTAAAGCGTTAATTATTGAAACGCGTTTTAATGATTAAGATTTGACTTAGACGAAAAAATTAAGTATGCTAATTATAATAGAAAGGGAGGCAGCATTTTATGGAATTATTAAAAACTATATTAACTGATGTATTCTCAACACGTTTAAATCTCAATGACATTTTAACGCTATTTTTAACCAACTTAGTGATTATCTTTTTATGGCTTGTGATTGGGAAGGTAGCGATTGTTTTATCGAAAAAGTTCATCCAAAGTTATTTTAAACGCACAAAAGGGGAGCGTCGGGGAAGAACACTTAGTGACTTATCGGTTAGTGGACTAAGGGTCTTAATCTGGTTTATTGTTATTCTAGCTATATTAAGCGAACTCGATTTTGAAACTACTCCAATTCTTGCAAGTGCAGGAATTTTAGGACTCGCGATTGGATTTGGTGCACAAAGTCTTGTTAAAGACATTGTATCAGGCTTCTTCATTATCATTGACAATGCGTATAATATCGGAGAAACAATAGAACTTAGCGGTTTTCGAGGAAAAGTTGCTTACATGAACTTAAGAGTAACACATGTGGAAAATTTTGCTGGAAGTTTATTCATTATTAACAATGGTCAAATTAGTTCACTCATTAACTGGTCACGTAGGAATACTACAGCGATTGTTGATTTTGGTGTTGATTACGCGACGAACTTATCGAAGGTTTCTGAAATTATGCCTGCATTTATGGAAGAGTTAAAAAATAAATATGAAGAAATTGTTGAATTGCCTTCATTTTTAGGTGTTACAGCATTAGCAGATTCTAGCATTAATATGCGTATTATAGCGAAGACTACTTCAGGAAATCACTTTGCAACTGAACGTAAGATACGCCAAGATTTAGTTGACTACTTAAACAAACACAAAATCTCTATACCTTTTCCACAAATTGTTGTGCATCAATCTAAAAACACAGTCTAGGCTGTGTTTTTCTTTAGATTAAGAAATATTGTACAATTTTTAAATTTATGCTATAATTAGATATCAAGTCAAAGCCGTGGGCATTGTTGCCGCATGGGTGGAGAGTTTGATAAAGCCAAACCTAGAGCAATCTAGGGACGGAAAACTAAAGGGTCTCACGTAGACAGCCAGTTGCCTTACAAAACATTCATGGGGTGGTTTTTATGAAAACAGTGCTTTTATACGTTTCTTTGATTTTTTTATTGGTTTTTAACACAGCCATAGGATTTAACTATTGGCGTAACCAAGATGCCGCTAACCTTCAAAGCCAGTTTGCTTTCTTAAGAAAAGAAAATTTGATTGTTCAATCTGTTAGTACTGAAAATGGAATGCGTCTAATACCTTATGGTGCTTTAAAAGGAGAAAACGATGTTGATGAGTTAGTTTATACTTATCGTATTCAACTTGAAGATAATCAGCGACTTGATATAACTAATACTGAACTCGATATTCGCACAGAACATGATCAATTGAATGCAGAAGGATATTTCACTATTACTGTAGAAGTGCTTTATGTTGACGATGAGTGGAACGAAAGTAAAGAAGCAGTTGTTACAGTTTCTATCAGACTTGAACCAAGTTCTTTAAACAGCATTTATCGTTTAAATGGTGCACGTGTTACTTTATATATGGATTATTTACCTTACGCTACTTAATAGCATCCTTCGGGATGCTATTTTTTTTGCGTGTAATTTCTGGTATTTTATGGTTTAATGAAGGTATTAAGAG
The DNA here is from genome assembly GCA_007116245.1 of Candidatus Izemoplasma sp. Classification (GTDB taxonomy): domain Bacteria; phylum Bacillota_I; class Bacilli_A; order Izemoplasmatales; family Izemoplasmataceae; genus CSBR16-104. Next base: position 14,697 of record SKIW01000099.1, read on the forward strand.
AAAAGATGTGGTTTAATGACTAAAAGAAAACTTGGTAAAGCAATTGTGCAATATGGATTATTTCTCTTTTTTCTTTATGTTTTATTAACCTTTTTGTTTCAACCGTGGTTGCTTTTTGGTAGATATCAGTATTATGCTATACCTACAAACAGTATGGAGCCTACGATACAGGTGGGTGATTTGATTGTCGCTGATCATAAGATTGCGATTGAAGAGATTGCGATTGGAGATATTTTCTTGTTTGAAACCGAGATTCAATCACAGCGTGTTGTTGTCGTTCACTATTTACATGATATAGAGGTTGTCGATGGGGAAAGAAGATTTATAAGCATTGCTGAAAATACCGATGTTCCAGATGATTTTGTTATTAGTGATGAAGATATTGTTGGCACGTATATGTTTCGTATACCGTATTTAGGAACGCTTTTGCGGTTTGTTGCACACCCCATAGGTAAAGCGGTTGTCATAATCGATATTATGATTTTATATTATCTTTATCATTTGTTTGTAAAGAAAAAAGATTTAGAGGAGAAGATATAATGAAAGTTGTTATAGTTGGAGGCTCAAATATCGATGTATTTGCGGTTTCAGACAAAGCAATTATCGGTTATGATTCCAATCCTGGTAAAGTATATGAAGCCTTTGGTGGTGTGGGTAGAAATATCGCTGAAAACTTAGGGAGATTGAAATGTCGTCCTACGTTAATTACCGCAATAGGAAAAAATGAAATACCACAATTTAAGGTGCATTTAGACGCTGCTGGTGTTGAGTTAAGGGCTATTGAAACTAAAAAAACTTCCCGTTATATCGCAGTTTTAAATAATGATTATGATATGTATGTAGGGATTTCAGCAATGAAAGTGATGGAAGATCTTTCAATACATGATTTTAAACCATATATTGAGAAAATAAGGAATGCTGATATCGTGGTACTCGACACGAATTTAGAAGAAACTGTGTTTCATTATCTACTGAAACAATGTAAAAATGAGATTTATATAGATGTAATTTCAACACAAAAGATCCAGAAAATTATTCCGTTTTTAGATAGAATAACCGTGTTGAAATTAAACGAACTTGAAGCCCGGTCTTTATTTAGTGATTTCAAAGGAACACGAGAATTATTGATTGATAAACTTAAAGATACTGGTATCAATGAAATATATCTTACGGTTGGTAAGGAAGGGGTTTATCAAATTATTGGTAATAACGTAATACATCAAAAGTTATTACCGATTCAAAAAGCGTATACAACAGGCGCTGGAGATGCCTTTTTATCGGGAGTTGTTTATGGTAAAATAACTCAAAAAGATGCTTTACAATATGGCATATTAAATGCCCGTTTTTGCTTGAATACGTTAGATGCTGTAAATCAAGAATTATCGATTGAGAAACTCGAACAATTAAGGAGGGAACTATATGCGTAAATATATTAAAATTCATCCAGATGTTATTAAAGCACTTGATGAAAATCGTCCTGTAGTTGCTTTAGAATCAACCATTATTGCACATGGCATGCCATATCCTGAAAATCTTGATATGGTGAATCGGGTCGAGGCGATCATTGAGGATGAAGGTGCGATACCAGCAACCATTGCAATTATGGATGGGGAAATACTAGTGGGTTTAACAAAAGAACAAGTTGAGTTATTAGCTAAAAGCAATGAGGTCATGAAAATTTCAAAGCGCGATATTGCTTATGCAATTAGCCAAAAAAAAACAGGCGCAACTACGGTGTCAGCAACAATGTTGATAGCTGAAATGGTTGGTATCAAGGTTTTTGCTACTGGAGGTATTGGAGGTGTCCATCGATTTGCTGAACAGACATTCGATATCTCGCGAGATTTAGAAGAATTAGCATCGTGTAATGTTGCGGTTGTCTCTGCAGGAGCTAAAGCGATTTTAGATTTACCTAAAACGCTAGAATATTTAGAAACTAAAGGCGTAGAAGTTATCGGTTACCAAACAGATACTCTACCGGCGTTTTACACGCGAGAAAGCAGCTATCCTGTAGACTATCGATTAGAGAATGCTAAATCGATTGCTGAATTGATGCATGCAAAGTGGTCGTTAGGACTTAAAGGAGGATTAGTCGTCGCTAATCCAATTCCTGAACAATTTAGTATTGCCTCTAAATGGATTAACGAAAAGATAGAAAGCGCACTTCAAGAGGCTACAGCACACGATATTAAAGGAAAAGATACAACACCGTTTTTGTTGTCTAGAGTTAAAGAACTCACAAAGGGTGAATCACTTAAATCGAATCTCGAACTCGTTTACAACAATGCTAGATTAGCGGCGCAAGTGGCTAAAGAATACATGATGTTTGAAAAAAACAACGAATAGGTAGAAAATTGCTTTAACATTAATGTATATTATTTATCAAATACTTGAAATAAGATATAATGTTTATATATTATGTTCTTTTATTCCGATAGGGGGAGTTATGATGCCTGCTCAAATGGATTTTGGACTTTACTTTAATTTGCTATTTGTTGTCATATTGGCTTTTGGAATGCTTGTAGGCTTTTTACGAGGTATGAAGAAGTCGATTTATAGCTTTTTAGTGAAGTTGATCTTTGTTGCATTCTTTTTCTTAACCTTAGATATGGTTGTTAATACATTATGGACTTTAAATATGCCGTTTCTTGGTGGTGCACTTGGCGCAGTGTTTCCTGCTGCCGCAGGTGCTACAAGTCTATCAGATGCGTTACCAATTGTTTTACAATCTCTTTTAGGTGATAATTTATCGACAACATTAACAAACCAAGAGTTCCTCGATTTTGTTGGTGGTTTGGCGATGTTTGTTTTAAAGATTGCATACATGATTTTATACTTTAGTGTGATTCAAATCTTCTATAGAATTATCATGTTTATCGTACGTATGATTATCTTTAGTAAAAGTACTAAAACGATGGCAGGTAGAAGTGTGGGCGCTTTATTTGGTGGATTAAGTGCGCTCATTACCATTTACGTGACGATTATCATGCTAGGTGGAATTATGAGTATTTCTGAAAGTCTTGTTGAACTACAGGCTTCTAGAAATGAATATAACTATTTAAAGAGTCAAGAAGAAGTGATTCTTGATGAACATTTTGGTGAGATTGAAACGCTTAATGAACTAGTACCTGGTGGACAAGATCTTGATGAAGCCGTAGAAATGCTAAAGGATTTTGTTGATGGTTATAATGCGAATGTCTTTGTGCAAATTGCAAACTATGTAACGCTCGAGGATGAAAAAACCGGGCAAGACGTCGTCTTGAATATATATTTGTTCGATAGTGTTTTTTCATTTAATTATCGTGAACAACAAGTGTCTTTCCGTAAGGAATTAGTTGTATTAGCGGATATGGCTAATATTATATTAGAAACCGATTATATGGAAACGCAAAATATTAGTGATATATCAGGCGATAATGTTCGTGCTGTATTTGGGAAACTATCAGAATCTGATTTATTTGCGGTTTTAATCCCGCTTATGGTTGAAGTAGGGGCAGATTATTTAGAGACTGAAATTAGTGTCCCTAGGGACGAACTGTATGCGATTGATTGGGGTACTGAAATTAACCAAATCGGTAATATAGCAGGAACTGTATTCGATATAATACATGCCGCAGGGTATTTTAATGATAACTTTGAACTTGAAACAGCCACTTTTGATGGCGATCAGTTTTCATTGCTTTTTGAACATTTAGCAGACTCTGATTTAATTACGCTAGGCGCTTATGTAGCGTTAGAACCATTAATGCAACAACTTAGTGAGGATGCTGCTTTAATCATAACCGTCCCCACCGATTTAACAAATGAAGATACTTGGCGTGAGGCGTGGGCTGATGAGTTTAGAGGATTAGGAGAAGTTGTAAAAGCCATTTTAGATACCGATGTTACGTATGGGCAGTTGAGTTCAGGAGAGCCTATGACATTAATTAGTGCTCTAAGTCAGTTTGATTTTACGAAGTTACTCGATTCTCAAATTATAAGTTATGGCCTAATCAATATATTGGATGGTACAGCTGGTATTGAAGGCTTCGATATGATTGTTGTTGAAGATGATGTTATATGGTTAGACACATATGATGATGTTTCAGGTGATTTAGTGCCAGGGGAACTAAGAAATATTCTTGTGTCATTTAATCAATTAGCGCAACTTGCCAACACGATTGATTTTGATAATTTAGATCTCGATGCTATTTTACAGATTTCCATGGAAGATATTGATGTTATTTTAAATTCTAAATTATTAGCACAAACATTTGGTGCGATGATTATTGATTTATTAGAAGAACAAGAGATGCTGGTCATACCGCGGTTAGTTATTGAAGAAATAATGGTTAAAGGTGAACCTAAGGAAATTGTTGTTAAACCTGAAATTCGGGCGTTATTCGCAGCGGTATTTACGCTTGAGTTTGATGATTTAGAAGAACTTGATTTTGATCCTTCAATTTTAAAACGATTAGCTGCTGAAGATGATGCTACAAAACTTGATTTAGATAAACGCGATGATTTATTTGGATCACATATTATTCATGCGACGATTTCAAAGTTTATTATTGATTTAATGGAAGGCGAAGGTCAAACGTTAACTGTACCTTATGTTAATGAAGATAATGAGCCGATTCGTCATTATAAAAATGCTTTAGGTGATGTTGTTCAAACCATGGTGACTGGGCATGATACTGAATATATATCTGTAGATGAGTTTACGGCTGTTTTAGAAGCGATTCTGGTCTTGGATTTCGATGATTTTGATGATATCGCAAGCTTAGATATTCAGCGAGTCATTGACAATATAGATGCCTTACTTGAATCTGCGATTCTTCATGCGACGGTTTCAAACCTATTAATCGATGCATCCGCTGATAATGACACGATAGTTGTGCCGCATTTTGATTCTACCGAAACGGTAGAAATTCGTAAAACAGTAGGGGAACCTGATAAAGAAACAACATATATAATTCGTGATGAGTTAGAAAGTATATTTAATGCCTTAGATATTTTAGAAATTTCGCTGGATGATTTCGAGGGAGATTTTGATTTTGACTTAACTAAACTGCAAGAAAGTAACGATGATATAACGCCAGTTTTAGATTCGGCGATTATTCATGCTACAATCTCTAAAATTATGTTAAATCTTCGTGATGATGATACCGTTATTATTCCAGAAAAAGGGCTTATTGGCGATACTGACACCAGTCGAGATATTGTTGTATCTTCAGGTGTTATTGTTGATGAGACATATGTTGAGTTCGTTATAAAAGAAGAAATACAAGCCATTATTAATGGATTGATTATTCTTGGTATGACCGATTTTGATAGTTTTGACGGTTCCTTTAATCTAGGAGCCTTAATGGAAGATGATAATGCAGAAGAAATACTAAAATCTGCGGTTGTACACGCGACCATTACACGGACTTTCTTAGACTTAGGAGATGATGTAGTAGTTATTCCTGATGTCGATGCGAATGGTGACAGTATTTTTTCAATTGTTATCGCATATACAGTTGAAGATGGGCCAGATCAACCGTATATCTTAAAACAAGAGCTATATGCTATTATTGATGTTTTAGAGCTTTTAGGTTTAGGTGATTCTAGTTTAGATGGCGACTTTGATTTAGATTTAAAACTCGAAAATATATTTGGTGAAAATAAAACGACACTCCTTGAATCTGCTGTCATTCATGCGACCATTACTAAGCAGTTAAATGGTCTTTCTGGTGATACGATTGTAATTCCAGAGGTTGATAGTGAAGGCAATGATATTTATTTAGATTATACAGCGTACACAGAAATTATTGATGAGGGATTACCTACTGAGGAAACAGTAGAGGTTAAGTATATTAGTTCTGATGAAATATTTGCCTTAATAGATGTTTTAGAACTACTCGGTCTGGGTGATGCGAGTCTCGATGATTTTGATATTGATATTAAGCTAGATGTTTTGTTCGATGATCCTTTACTAGCACCAGAAGATCAAAATAAGGTAACGTTCTTAAAGTCAGCCGTAATACATGCAACCATAACGAAACAATTGCTTGGACTTGGAAGCGATGTTTTAGTTATACCTGAGGAGGATGCTGATGGTATTTCAATACGCTCTATCCATATTGCCTATGAAGATGTCGATGATAATCCAAGACGTTATATCACTAAAGATGAAGTTTATGCGTTAATAGATATTTTAGAACTTTTAGGTCTTGGAGACTCAAGTCTTGATAATTTTGATTTAGATATTAAACTCGAAGTGCTGTTTGATGAAACAAATGGCACTCCGAATAAGGAAATTTTCTTGAACTCAGCTTCAATTCACGCGACGATTACGAAACAGTTAATTGAACTAGGCTCGGATACATTAGTGATTCCAGAGACTGACGATAGTGCTGTACCAGTAAGTCTTCGTACAGCCGCAATTGCCTATACCGATGATGATGAAAATCCTCAAGCATACATAATTAAGGACGAAGTTTATGCGTTAATTGATGTCTTAGATATTCTTGGTTTAGGCGATTCAAGCCTTGATAACTTTGATATTAATATTGAGTTGAGTGTGTTGTTTGGTGAAACCGAAGGAACACCGAATAAAGATATTTTCTTAGAGTCAGCTTCGATTCATGCGACGATTACAAAACAACTCGTTGAATTAGGACAGGATACCCTTGTTATACCAAATGTTGATGAAGATGATAATGATGTACGTTCAACAAATATTGCGTATGTTCAAGTTATTGATGATGGTATTACGGTTGAAGAAATCGATCAAACTTTTATTTCTAAAGATGAAATTAAAGCGTTAATCGATGTTTTAGAGATTCTTGGCTTAGGGACATCTAGCCTTGATAACTTTGATGTTAATATTGAGTTAAGTGTATTGTTTGGTGAAACTGAAGGTACACCGAATAAAGATATATTCCTAGAGTCAGCCTCGATTCATGCGACGATTACTAAACAGCTTTTAGATTTAGGACAAGCCACATTGGTTGTACCAGAAGAAGATTCTGATGGTAATTCAGTTCGGTCAACATCGATTGCCTATTCTGAGGTTATCGACGAAGGTTTACTAACAGAGGAAACCGTTGATCGCCGTTATATCACAAAAGATGAAGTTAAAGCCTTAATCGATGTCTTAGAAATTCTTGGATTAGGTGATTCTAGCCTTGATAACTTTGATGTTAATATTGAGTTAAGTGTATTGTTTGGTGAAACTGAAGGTACACCGAATAAAGATATATTCCTAGAGTCTGCTTCAATTCATGCAACGATTACAAAACAGCTTTTAGATTTAGGCCAAGCTACTTTAGTCATTCCAGATGAGGATTCTGATGGTGTTTCTATACGCTCTACCTCGATTGCTTATTCTGAAATAATTGACGAAGGGTTACCAACAGAAGAAACCATTGATCGCCATTACATCACAAAAGATGAAGTTAAAGCGTTAATCGATGTTTTAGACATTCTTGGTTTAGGTGATTCAAACCTAGATAACTTTGATGTTAATATTGAGTTAAGTGTATTGTTTGGTGAAACTGAAGGGACACCAAATAAAGATATTTTCTTAGAGTCTGCTTCAATTCATGCAACGATTACAAAACAGCTTTTAGAACTAGGACAAGCGACATTGGTTGTACCAGAAGAAGATTCTGAAGGTGTTTCAATTCGCTCTACATCGATTGCCTATTCTGAGGTTATCGACGAAGGTTTACCAACAGAAGAAACTGTTGATCGTCGGTATATCACAAAAGATGAAGTGAAAGCACTGATAGATGTTTTAGACATTCTTGGTTTAGGTGATTCAAGCCTTGATAACTTTGATGTTAATATTGAAATCAGCATTCTCTTTGACGATTCAGAAATTGCTGATCCTGAAGAGCAAAATAAAGCAATATTCTTACGCAGTGCCTCGATTCATGCCACTATGACACGACAATTATTAGACTTAGGTGATTCTGTATTAGTAGTACCTGAGAATGATTCGCAAGGGGATTCAATCCGCTCAACATCGATTGCTTTTACAGATAATGATGATAATGAACGAAGATATATTGTAAAAGATGAAATTTATGCTTTAATTGATGTCTTAGAACTCCTTGGGTTAGGTGATTCTAGTTTAGATAATTTTGATTTAGATATCAAGATTAGCGTTCTCTTTGATGATCCAGAAATTGCTGATCCTGAAGAGCAAAATAAAGCGATATTCTTGCGTAGTGCTTCAGTTCATGCCACCATTACACGTCAGTTAATCGAACTTGATGACGCAGTATTGATTATTCCTGATGTCGATCAAAATAATGATCCAGTTAGAACACTGACAACCGCATACACCGAGATTATTGATGATGGTATGACCATTGAGGAAATAGATCATAAATATATTACTAAAGAAGAGATATTTGCTTTAATAGATGCCTTAGAGGTCCTTGGTCTTGGTGAATCAAGTTTAGACAACTTTGAAGTTGATATTACACTTGATATCCTCTTTGATGATCCTGAGATTGCCGACCCGGAAGATCAAAATAAAGCGGTATTCTTACGCAGTGCATCAATCCATGCTAAGGTTTCGGATGTCTTAATTAATGAAACCGGTGGCAACTTAATAATTCCTGATGTAAACATTTCAAACTCAGAACAAATTAGAATTATACTTGGTGATTTAGTGTATGTTGAGAAAGATGAAGTATTTGCTATTATCGATGCTTTAGAGTTACTCGGTCTTGACGACTTTGACAACTTATCATTTACACCTGCTAATATCTTCGATGTTGATTTTAATGAGTTATTACAATCAGCATCAATGCAAGCGACTATCTCTGATGTTGTATTAGAAAACGCACTTGATGAAACTGCACCTAGTGGTAGTGGAACACTGATCATTCCTAATGCTTTAAGAGAAACGATTACTGTAGATAGCGTATCTGAACAACAGGTTGAGAAAAACGAGTTAATTAACTTACTTGAAGGACTCAAAGAGCTTGATATTAATGACTTTGATGGCAATATGGATGCTTCTGCAATCACAAACTTAAGTGAGGCTCAGTTGAACACAATGTTAGAAAGTGGTTCAATCCATATCACTATCGATAACATGTTAAAAGGTAACCCATTCATTCAATCTAATACACCTGACTTAGCAGTTTTGGGAACATTACATGCTGTTGATGATGTTATTGAAGATTTTGAAATTGTTGCCTTCATACTTGCAACACAACAAATTGCTGATTCCGATTTCACAGATGTTAGCTTCGACTTTAATGCAGTACTTAATCTTACTCCAGCAGAACGTAGTATTGTACTTGATTCTATGATCGTACGTAATGCTGTTACACCAGATATTGAAACATTGGTGTCTGTAGACCCTGGTTACTCATTAGAGCCTGAAGACTACGAAGAAGATGACACGAATAATTTCTTAAGAAAACAAGCTATTCTCGACTTTATCGATTACTACGAGTAAAACTTGATTAAGAAGAGCGCAAATAAATGCGCTCTTTTTTTGTTTCATTGAGATAATATTGGTAAAATAACGTATAATAGTACTAACTTATGTTTTGGAGTGATACTATGTTCAAGATAATTAAAGCGATTACTGGTGCTATTTTTGCGTTTGTTTTAATGTTTTTAACAGTTATTGTATACTTAAATGCGTTAAGAGTTATGGATTTTCGAACACAACGCACACATATAAGATCGCTTGATGCTTTTTATGAAGATTATGAAACTCTGGATGAGTCTGTGTATACCTCATTTATTATGAACTCTGATTTAAGATTGAACGAAGTACGCTTTATTGCGAGTCATAATAGTTATAAGAAAAATGTTCCTGGTATAGGATTTATCGCCATCGGGTTGGGTGAGAACTTTGATGAGGCACGTAGCCTAAGATATGAAACAAACACACTGACAGAACAACTAATCGCTGGCATTCGTAGTTTTGAGTTTGATATACGTTACCGTCAAGGAAATTACGACATGGTCCATGTACCACTTGTCGATCATCGTAGCCATGCCATTGACTTTCAGTTAGCACTTGAGGAAGTTAGACGTTACTCTGAGAATCATCCTAATCATTTACCTATTACGCTACTTATAGAAATTAAAGATGATTGGATGATTTTAGATCCATTCTTAGATGATTATGATGAAGCTGCATTCGATGTTTTAGATAATATCATTGAAGTTACACTAAATGAGCATTTATTTAGACCCAGTGATATGTTAAACGATGATACTTTACGCGATACTATCATAAATGATGGTTGGCCTACAGTAGAAGAATTATTAGGCAAAATCATTGTTATAAAACACCCCAGTCAGTATACCACGATGTATGTTGAGCGGGATGAGTCATTAATGACGCTTTCAATGTTTCCTGGTGTTTATGCCAATCATGTTGATAAAGAGTACGCTTCATTTGTCGTCAATAACTCACCGGATGTTGAGATTATTCGTGAGTTAGTAGATCAAGGTTTCATAGTTCGGACAAGAAGTGATGCGAACCTAGAGATAGATTTAGAACGAATGCAAAACGCATTAGAAAGTGGTGCGCAAATCATCACTACAGATTATTTTCCAAATCATAATTTTATAAATGAAAACCATGTTGTAACTTTTGAGGATGGGTATACGATAGACTTAAACCCTATTTTAGAACCCTAAACTATATTAGACCCGAGGTGAGAGAAAATGTTATTATTAATTGGTGCCAGTGCGAGTGGAAAAACCGAAATTGCCAAGTTGTTAATTAATAGGTATCATATGGAGAAGTTAGTAACGTACACAACCCGCCCTAAAAGAAGTGGAGAAATCCATGGAAAAGATTACTATTTTCTTGATTATTCAGATTTTAAAGAAAAAGAAAAGAACGGTTTTTTTCTTGAAACATCCACTTACCAAGGTAATTGGTATGGGACATCGTTTAGTAATGCCTCAGAAAATAGCGTTCTAATTGTCGATCCTGATGGTGCGAATGCGATTTATCGTGCTTTAAATGAAGAGGTTGTTATTTATTTGATTGAAACCCCACGTGATTTAAGACGGGCTAGAATGATTATACGTGGTGATGATGAAGAAATAATAGAGTCTCGATTATCCTCAGATGATGCGTATTTTAATCAATCGCGTTTATTTCATATTGATAATGTGTTTGAGAACAGTCATCAATCTTTAGAGAAACTTGCAGATACTATTTATTCGGCTTATATAAAAAAACGCCTTAACTCAAATTAAACTGAGTTAAAGCGTTTTTATTAAGCAAATACCGTTACTTTTCCATGCAAAATGACTGTAATTAAATCGATAATCCATAATATTGCCCAACCTACGAGTAGCCAAACGATTCCAGCCAGAACCATGATCATATCATTCTTATCGAGTCCTTTAGCTATACGGTAAATTCCATAGGCAATACCATCAATGAATGGGAATGCTAAAATTAACTTAATAATCCAAGGTAAGTTATCAAAAAACTTTACAATATCTTTCATAATACACCTCCACTTTATAATTTGATTATAACATGAACTAACATAAAACACTTTAAAATTTCTAAATCAAATAACTAGATGGTGTGTAAATGATATAATGATTGTGAAGAGGTGGTCTTATGTTAAATATAGTGCTTCCTAAAACAATGTATGCAATGGATCAAGCAACGGTTGAAAATCAATCAATTACTTCTTTAGCGTTAATGAACCGTGCTGGGGAAGCAATTTTTGATAAAATGCTTCAAGACCCATTATTTAAATATGCCACAAACCGTCTTATTATAGCCGGAGTAGGTAATAATGGGGGTGATGCCTTAGTGATCGCTAAAGCTGTATTAGAGCGTGGTATGCAATGTCAAGTTTCGATGTTTGGTAATCAAAATGCGCTAAGTGATGAAGCAAAAACAGTTTTAAATGAACTCCCTATGTCAGTCTTATGGAATAAACTTCCCAATAATATTGAAACATGTGATGTCATAGTGGATGGATTATTCGGGATTGGATTGAGTAGGAGTTTATCTAGCGATTTTATTGAACTAATAAATCATATGAACCGTTTAAACATCCCAATTTATAGTCTTGATATTCCTTCTGGGTTAGATGCTGAAACAGGCTTGGCAATGCCAGTAGCTTTAAAGGCGAGTAAAACGTATATCGTTCAATTATATAAAACTGGAAACCTTTTAAATCAAGCCAAAGATTATCATGGTGAGGAAATTATTGTCGATGTTGGTATTGAATATGGGTATCTTAAGCCTGAAGCATCATTACTAAATCCTGCTGATTTTTACCGTAGCATCCCTATAAGAAAACATTATAGTCATAAGTATGATTATGGAAACTTATTGATTTATGCGTATCAAACACCCATGTTAGGCGCAGCTTTATTAGCTGCTAAAGCGGCGTTACGAGGGGGAACTGGATTGGTCAAAGTATTAATTGATGCTGATTTGAAAACCTTGATAGAGCCTTACGATATTGTGACTGAGCCGATTGATAATAATGCTGCAATTGAGTCGCTTTCTTCGCGTTATTCAGCTATTGTATTTGGTCCTGGTGTCGGTAAGGAAGAAAAACATACACGCAATTTAGAGAAACTTTTAAAATTAAGAGTCCCTATGATCGTTGATGCGGATGGGTTATTTCATTTAAAAAAAATATTGAGTACGGTAGATAGAAAACAACCAATTATTTTAACGCCACATCAAGGGGAGTTTGAACGTTTCTGTGAGTTAGATAAGGGGTCAATGTATAAAGACTTATTTATGCATTTAAAGAAATACGATGATTACAACTTTGTTTGGTTGTTAAAAGGACCAACAACGATTTTATACGCAAAAGACAAATGTTTATTCTCAAACCATGGTCATCCCGCTCTAGCTACAGCAGGAACTGGGGATGTCCTAAGTGGTATTATATCAGCATTTTTAGCTAAACATTATGACCCATATTTAGCCACAACCTATGGGCTTATGTTTCATAGTTTAGCTGCGCAAGAACAAGTGTCTATTTACGGTGAAGAAAGCATGATAGCTTCTGATCTTATTGAAGTATTTCCTAAACTTTTTAGATTATTTAAAGCGAATGAATAAATGTTTGCTTTTTCGAATGCTATTTTCATGGTATAATTTTCTCAAAACCAGATGAACGGAGTGATCCGATGAAAAAACGTTTGCGTCATGTTATTGTATTTGCTACACTAAAACCGTTTTTTCGATTCTTTATCTATTTACGTTTTCGATTTAGAGCTAAACGTTTTAAGCCACCAAAAGGGGTTAAGGGACCATATTTGATTATTTCAAATCACGCAATGGCGATTGATCCCTTTTTAGTTTCGCTTAGTTTTAAGGAGCCAATTTATTATATTGCTAGTGATATGATATTTTCGATTCCTTTTGTCTCTCCTATTATAAAATATTTAGTACAACCGATACCTAAAACAAAATACCGTTCTGATATGGACACGGTTAAAGATACAATTAAAGTAATTAAAAGTGGCGGTAGCGTTGGTTTATTCCCAGAAGGAAATGCTACATTTCATGGCGAACTTATGGATGTACCGTTTGCTGTAGCTAAACTCATTCGACTTTTAAAAGTCCCCGTGCTGTTTTATCATATACGTGGTGGTTATCAAACTAAACCGCGATGGGCAAAAAGTAGAAGGGTTGGCAAAGTACATGGTGAAGTTAATCATCTTTGGACTGTGGAAGACTATCAACATCTAAAGGTAGATGAAATCTATCAAAAACTCATCGAAAATCTTGATATTAAAAACTTTAAGACTCAAGCATCAAGTTTAGTGAAGTATAAATCCAATGAACGTGCCATGGATATTGAGAGTGCTTACTATATTTGTCCTGAATGCAAGGCGATGCATACAATATACAGTGATAAAAATATCGTAGCGTGTACCGCATGTGATTTTAAAGTAGAGTACACAAAAGAAGGA
>SKIW01000108.1 GCA_007116245.1 Candidatus Izemoplasma sp.
GATATTTTACGTGAAATGGAAGCAATGACGGAAGAAGATGATTTCTTTGTGCTTGATAAGAAGTTTCATCTGCTTATTTCAAAATACTCTAAAAACCGGTTTTTGCATAATATCCATTTGATTATATGGGATGTTATTCAAAAAGCCCTACGGGCAAATTATTATCAAGTCACAAACCGTGATCGAATTGGTGAGCACCGTAAGATTGTTGAGGCAATCGAACATAAAGATCAAGACTTAGCACGGATTTATACGGTGCGTCATTTAGAAGAAATCATTGATACGTTTGTGTGTGTTTACAACCAAGAAAGTCATAATGAAGCGATTAAAGCCAAAAAATAAAAAAAGAAACGCACGGTTTCTTTTTTTGTGCTATAATGTCGATAGGCCAGCATGGTGGAATTGGTAGACACGCTAGACTCAAAATCTGGTGGGCTTGCGCCCGTGTCGGTTCGAGTCCGACTGCTGGTATTTTTTTATGCCTTTTTTAGTGAGCGGACGAACCGTTCTACTAAGGTTTTATCATAGTAACTGCCTGCATACTCATTCAGTTCTTGAATCGCTTGTTGAGCGGTTTTTTTCTTTTTATAGAGCCGACCACTTGTCATGGTCTCATAACTATCTAAAATTCTTAATATTCGCGCAATATAAGGGATTTCCTCGCCTTTTAACCCAAAAGGATATCCAGAACCATCAACGTTTTCATGATGCGTTAAAATCGCATATGCGACAGTTTTTAATTGAGGTAAGGCATTTGCGATGCGATAACCGTATTCGGGATGTTTCTGCACTTCTTCAAGATCGGCTTTTTCAAGGCTTCTTGCCATTGAAAAGATATCGTTAGACACATTGATTTTTCCGATATCATGTATTTTAATGAGCAGTTCTAAATCTTTTTTTTCTTCCGGTAGCATCTCTAATTCTTCTATAAGCGGTTGTGCTAAGTTCAGTAAGTTTGTTAAATGTTCGTTCGTTTCATCACTATGCTCAAACATGGTTTTCATAATCGATTTTAATACTAAACTATTTTGATGGCTTTGCAGGTGTGTTTTGTGTGTATATAAGGCGTGTTCGGCTTCTGCATACACTTGTGTAAAGGTGCGTTCTGATGTTTTAATCGCCATCCCAAATGAGGCAGATACTTTAACATCAAATAAACGGCTTTCTAATAACGTGTTTTGAATATTTGTGATAATTTCATTTAGTTGTTCACGTTCTATTATTGTTGTTATAATCGCAAACTCATCACCACCTAAACGACATAATTTACTTTCTTTAGGTGTATATTGTTTAATGACTTTTGCAAAGAGTTTAAGTAATTCATCCCCTTTTTGATGGCCGTAGATATCGTTGATGAGTTTTAAGCTATTAATATCGGCCAATATAAATCCAAACGCTTTATGTTTATGTTCTTCGGTGAAGCGATCAAAAAACCGTTTGTTATGGGTATTTGTTAAATCATCATGTTCGGTTAAATACTGGAGTTTTGATGCTTTATTTTGATAATCTGTTACATTAACGGCTAAAGAAAACATGTTTTTTAAGCCGTTTTCATCGTATCCGATAATCGCTGAATGAAGATCGAAAATGAGCATTTTATTATCACTGTTATATAATTTCATTGTTTTTTGATTACGTTGATCGGGATTGTTGAAAAGATCCGCAAAATAATCTAATGAGGCTTTTTGATGTTCTTCAGGGATTTTTTTAGCTAGTGCGTTAATTGTAGCAATATCATTTATAGTATAACCAGTCAATTCAGTGAACGCGCTACTAATTGCGATAATCCGATTATTTTCAGCATGTAACATAGCCGGGAGGGGTGTTTTGCTGACTAAACGAATAAATCGTTTGCTTTGATCGGAGAGGGTGTCTCGGTATAATGATCCTTTTTTTGATTCTTCAGTTAATTGCATTTCAAGTTTACGCCGAGATTTACTTTGCGCTTTAACAGCTAAATAGATGATAATCGATGACATTAAAACAAAAACAAGCCCTTTTACGGTACTGTATACAATGCTCGCTTCAAAATAATGATCCACTAAAGCATCGGTAATCATAATCCATAAAACACCAAATATAAGATAAAATGAAGCAATTAACCAAACATCATTTGACTTGCGCATTATACCACCTCAATTTAATTGTATCATAAAATAAGGAGCCTGCTCGATATTCTGTTCTATATATTTTATAGGCAAAAAGCTAAAAATGGTGTAGAATAATAGAAAAGGTGGTGAGGACATGAAGCGTGCACGTGCGACTTTTTATTATCGTTTAAGTTTGCTAATGGTGTCATTTGCATTTATTATGTTTCTAGTTCTCCTAGGGTCATTGTTTTTTTTAGTCATTGAAACGTTACCCCCTAATACTAAAGAAGTATGCACCCCTTCAGCATCGGGGATTTGCTGGTTAAAAGAGGAATACCGACTATTTAACTTTATAATTATATCTAGCATCGGGCTCATGGCGGTATTTTTAATTTTAGCAAGTCAATTCCAACAGTACTTTATTCCTGAAAGCTTGGCTAAACTTGAAAAACGCCGTGCTGAGAAGGAAAAAGAAAGAGATTCTAAACTTAAGAAAATGATTGCGAGAAAAGAGATTGAGGTTTACGAGTCGAAATCAGTGGATGTTGATTTACTGAAAAAAGGGAAAAAAGCAAAAAAGAGTCCGGTATTATTAAAGAAACCATCTGATATAAATGAACAAGACATCCTCGAAAACGTTGACGTTTTAAGTGACGAAGCGGTTTCTGAAGTTATCCATGAGGAACCCCCATTAACAGAAGATAAAAAAGAACTTAAAACTAAAGAACCGCCTATTGAAGATCCAGAAGAACTGGATGATGAAACAAGTACATCTGAAGAGCGTGTCGAAGTAAAAACGATTGATGAAGCAGATATAGATGTTGTTGATACTAAAAAATCTAAGGAAGAAAAAACCCCTAAAAAAACGTTAAAACCGGTACTTGATGTTACTAAGAAACGAAGAACGCAAGCACATACTAAAGAAGATTTAAGCATTGTTATTGAATCACTGACGAATCTTAGTGCTAAAGAAGCGCGAGAGTTTCTTGATACTTTCACACATGTTTTAAGTGAAGAATTAGTTAAACATCAAAAAATAGCGATTCATCAGTTTGGAACATTTTCTACAACAGAACTTAAAGCGCGAAAAATGAATGTGCCAACGAAGGAAGAAGGCGAGACGGAGATTGCTGCTCATCACGTCATTCGTTTTAAACCGAGTCCTTCATTTATGGATTATTTAAATGATGAAACTGTTACATCACCCCCGATTGAACCTGTTGAAGTTCAACAAAATCAAAAAAAGCAAGCCAAAAGAGATGTTAATACAGAAAACGGTTATAATCTCGAGCGTTTAAAAATGAGCATTGTAAAAGCAACACCGCTCAATCAAACGAAAGCTAAGACGTTTTTAGAAGCTTTAACGCAAACGATTCAAGACGCGCTAGTCGCTAGAAACCCTGTATCTATCAACCAGTTTGGCACGTTCAAAGTTGTTAAAAAGCCTAAGAAAATGATGGTTGTGCCAACAAAAGACGAGCCAGTTGAGATTCCTGAACATTACGCTGTAGAGTTTAAACCGACAAAAGTTTTTATTGATGCGATAAACCCTAAAGAATAACATTTAAAAAATCGCTAAAAATAGCGATTTTTTCTTTTAATCACAAAAAAATGATAAGGCTTACAAAAAAATGGTTTTTTTTCTTAAAATATCGGTAAAATATGATACGATAATAGTGAGGTCAAGATAATGAAAGGATGTGACGCATGAAAAAAACAATATTATATGAAGATCACCTTCGTTTAGGCGCTAAAATGGTAGAGTTTGCTGGATACGAAATGCCGATTCGTTATACATCGATTACCGATGAACATTTGGCTGTCCGTAAACAAGCAGGCATTTTTGATGTTTCGCATATGGGCGAAATTCACGTTATTGGTAAAGAGGCTACAGAGCTTGTGAATTATATCTTTACAAACAATGTAAATTCGATGACAGCGAATCAAGTGCTTTACGGAATGATGTGCTATGAAAACGGTGGTGTCGTCGATGATTTGTTAGTGTATAAGTATAATGATCAGTTCTATCTACTCGTTGTTAATGCATCGAATGTTGATAAAGATTTTGAATGGATTCAAAAACAAAATCGCTTTGATGCGGATGTCATTAATAAAAGTGAAGATATTAGTGAAGTTGCGCTACAAGGACCTTTAGCTGAAGCGATGTTGCAAAAAGCCACAGAGTATGATCTAAGTGGGTTAACATTCTTCACATTTGATGAAATGCCGATTTTTGGGTACGACTGTCTTGTATCAAGAACCGGTTACACCGGTGAAGATGGATTTGAGATTTATGGCGATCATGATGCTATTCGTAGTATTTTTAACAGATTGCTTGAAGATAATCCTGAGTTACTTGCGTGTGGCCTTGGCTGTCGTGATACCTTGCGTTTTGAAGTTGCCTTACCGCTTTATGGCAATGAATTAAGTGCTGATATAACGCCGATTGAGGCAGGACTGAATTTTGCGGTTTCTTTCGATAAGAATGATTATATCGGGAAATCTGTTTTAGAAAGACAGAAACGCGATAAGCCAAAAAGACGGATTGTTGGGTTACAATTAGAAGGTAAAGGTATTTTAAGACATGGTTATGATGTTTATCATGAAGACACGCGCGTCGGTGTTATTACTACTGGGTATATTGCACCGAGTACAAACGAAAGTGTTGCGCTAGCTTTAATTGATAAGCCATACGATAAAATGAACCAAGAATTAGCAGTTGAAATCCGCAATAAACGTGTTAAAGTAAAAGTAAGAAGCAAGAAATTTTATGATAAAAAATACCATAAATAAGAGGAGGATATTATGAATATTCCAAAAAATCTTTATTACACTGAGTCACATGAATGGGTACGCGTTGAAGATGGGCATGCGTACATTGGCATTACCGATTATGCACAAGATTCTTTAGGTGAAATCGTGTTTATCGAACTTCCAGAAGAAAACGATCAATTAACACAATTTAGTGAGTTTGCGGCCATCGAATCGGTTAAAGCTGCATCAGATTTAAATTCACCTCTTTCTGGTGTCATTCTTACCGTGAATGAAGAACTCGAAGATAATCCTGAGTTATTAAACGAAGATCCTTATGATAACTGGATTATTAAAATTGAAATTGAAGATGAAGCAGAACTAAACAAATTATTGAACGCAGAAGAATACGCAAAAGTTTGCGAATAGGAGGTATTTGATGTTTAAATATTTGCCCCACACGCACGATGACATCAAAGCCATGCTTGAACGAATTGGCGTCAAAGATATCGACGCTCTTTTTGCTGAAATCCCGAAGTCATTATTAAATAAAGACATCGATATTCCTTCAAGTATGTCTGAACTAGAGATTTTTGATCACATGAATGGTCTCGCTAATATGAATAAGCCTCTCGTTCCTTTTATCGGTGCGGGTGCGTATGATCATTACACCCCAAGTATTATTCGTCATTTGATTGAACGCCAAGAGTTTTTAACGGCGTATACACCCTACCAACCAGAGATTTCTCAAGGAACCCTGCAGTATATTTTTGAGTTCCAAAGCATGATTACTCAGTTAACTGGCATGGATGTCTCGAATGCATCGATGTATGATGGTTCTACAGCGACTGCTGAAGCCATGTTTATGGCGTGTTCTCAACGTCGTAAAGATAAGATTTTAGTTAGTAAAACTGTTAATCCTAATATTACTGAAGTCATTAAAACCTACGCTAAATATAAAGGGATAGAAGTAACGCTTATTGATGAAAAAGACGGAATTACTGATTTAGAAAGCCTTAAAAAAACGATGAGTGAAGACTACGCTGGTTTAATTGTTCAAACACCAAACTTTTATGGCAATATCGAAAACTATACTGGTTTTAAAGAGGTTTTGGAAAACCATAAAGGGATGTTTATTATTAACCAAGATCCTTCTACATTAGGCCATTTAAAAACCCCACGTGCTTGGGGTGCGGATATCGCCGTAGGCGATTGTCAAACCTTAGGTGTGCCATTGTCTTTTGGTGGACCTTATATTGGGTATATGGCGACAACAACGAAATATATGCGTAAGATGCCTGGCCGTATTTGTGGTGTCACGAAGGATACCGATGGAAAACGCGCTTTTGTGTTAACACTTCAAGCGCGTGAACAACACATTCGTAGAGAAAAAGCGAATTCTAATATTTGCTCTAATCAAAGTTTGCTTGCGTTGTTCGTTACCATTTATATGGCGTTACTCGGTAAAAAAGGTGTCTATGAGGTGCAACAACGTTCGATTGATAACGCGCATTATTTAGAGGAAAACTTACTCAAGCTTCCGAGTTTTGAGAAAGTCTATCCACAACCATTCTTTAAAGAATTTACATTACGTACATCGCTTGATATCGATACCATGTTAAAAGCGTTAGAAGAAAAAGGTTATTTAGGTCCTTTACCGCAAAGACGTTTTAACGCCGATAAAGAGAATTTAGTCACTTTTGCAGTAACCGAAAAACGTTCTAAGGCACAAATCGATGAATTTGTACGTATTTTAGGAGGGTTGTCCTAATGTATTACGATAAACTAATATTTGAAATATCGACAGAGGGACGCAAAGGCTATACGCTCCCTAAACCTGAAATTAAACGTTATGATCTTCCTGAAGATCTTTTACGCGATGATTGCCCAGGCCTTCCTGAGGCGAGTGAACTTGATGTTGTGCGTCATTACACCAATGTCAGTTTTAAAAACTTTGGTATTGAAAAGGGCTTTTATCCTTTAGGGTCTTGTACGATGAAGTACAATCCGAAATTAAACCAAGATATGTCGAATTTACCTGGTTTTACTAGTATTCATCCTTACCAACCGATTGATTCTATGCAAGGTATTTTAAAGGTTTACTATGAAACGCAAAGAATGCTTTCGGAAATTAGTGGATTAGAGACGTTTACCTTAAATTCTTACGCTGGAGCACATGGTGAGCTTATCGGTTTAATGATAATGAAAGCCTATCATGAGTCACGTAATGATACTAAACGTACTAAAGTAATTGTACCGGATTCAGCCCATGGTACGAATCCTGCTACGGCGACGGTTGCGGGGTTAGAAAGTGTAGAAGTTAAATCGAATAAAGATGGCACCGTCAATGTAAATGACTTAAAATCGGTTCTTGGTGATGATATTGCCGGCATTATGCTTACGAATCCTAATACCGCAGGTATTTTTGAAAAAGATATTTTAGAAATTGCGAAGCTCGTTCATGAAGCGGGTGGCTTACTTTACTATGATGGCGCGAACTTAAACCCACTTTTAGGCATTGCACGTCCGGGTGATATGGGCTTTGATATTATGCATATTAACTTACATAAAACCTTCTCGACACCACACGGTGGTGGAGGACCAGGTAGTGGTCCTGTAGGCGTTAATAAAAAGCTTGTGAAATTTTTACCAAAACCGGTTATTCAAAAGATTGATGACCGTTATACAATCGATTATGATGGTGACCCTTTAACGATTGGTCAAATCTCGCATTTTTATGGGAATGCTGGGGTGTATTTAAAAGCGTACACGTATTTATTAACGATCGGTAAAGAAAATTTACCTGATATTGCACGCTTCTCAACCTTAAATGCAAATTACATTAAAGAATCCTTAAAAGATGTCTATCATCT
This sequence comes from Candidatus Izemoplasma sp., assembly GCA_007116245.1. Lineage (GTDB taxonomy): Bacteria > Bacillota_I > Bacilli_A > Izemoplasmatales > Izemoplasmataceae > CSBR16-104. Next base: position 7,715 of record SKIW01000108.1, read on the forward strand.
TCCAATTGAAGGTGTTTGTAAACATGAGTTTGTTTTTGATGGCTTAAAAGATAAATCAACTGGGGTTAAAACGATTGATGTTGCGAAACGTTTACTCGATTTCGATATGCATCCACCGACTGTCTATTTCCCATTAACGTTTAAAGAAGCGATTATGATTGAACCCCCTGAAAATGAATCTAAACAAACGATTGATATGTTTATCGAAGTTATGCGGAACATTGCTCAAGAAGCAAAAGATAATCCTGACCTTGTAAAAGGTGCGCCGTATAATACGGTAGTTAAACGTCTTGATGAAGCTTTAGCGGCTCGTAATCCTATCGTTAAGTATAAAGATTTATTGAATCAGTGAAAGATGTCTTAATTATTGGTGCGGGACCGGGTGGTTTTGATGCGGCGCTTTACGCCGCTAAAAACGGTCTATCGGTCACGCTTATTGAAGCGCAAAATGTTGGGGGTACATGCCTGAATTGGGGCTGTATCCCCACTAAAGCGCTTTATCAAAACGCTAAAGTGATTCATCAAATTGATAACGCGAAAACGTTTGGCGTTATCACTGAACAACCTCGTTTAGATTTTGAGATTATTAAAGACCGTAAGGAATCGATTGTATCCCAGCAAATTAAAAACATTCACACCAGTTTAAAACGACTAGATGTTGAGTTAATTGAAGGTAAAGCACAGTTTGTTGATGAACATACCGTGCGGGTTAATCATGAAACATACCAAGCAAAGCATATCATGATCGCTACAGGTTCTAAACCTAAGAAGTTAACCTTTAATGGTGATGATTTAGACATTATTAAAGGCAGTAAAGAATTACTTGATTTAGAGGTTTTTCCTAAAAAATTGCTTGTGGTCGGTGCCGGTGTTATCGGCACGGAAATGGCACAAATTTTTCAAGCCTTTGGTGCTGAAGTCACGATCATTGATTTTCAAGATGATATTTTAATGACCGAAGATCATGAAATTCGTAAACGCGCAAAAAACTTGTTTAAACGAAGTGGTTTAACGATTCATACCAACGCTTCGCTTCAAGAAGTTTTACAAAAGGATAAACACTATACCGCGCGTTTTAAAACCCCAAAAGAAGTTGTTGAAGTTGAAGTTGATTACGTTTTAATGGCGGTTGGTAGACAACCGAATTTCGGTGATTTAGATCTTGATTTAATCGGTGTTAACCATGATGGTTATAAAATTTTAGTCAATGATAATAAACAGACTAACCTCTCACATATCTATGCCATAGGTGATGTTAATAATGAGTTCTTACTTGCGCATAAAGCATCATATGATGGTTATCGAGCAGTTAACTCAATTCTCAATAAAAAAGATACGATACGTTTTGATTTAGTACCAAGTGTGATTTTTACGAATCCTTTAATTGCGAGTGTAGGTGTAAAAGAAGAGGATTTAGAAAGCGATTATACGACTACAAAAGCGCTTTTTAAAGCCAATGCAAAAGCCGTTGCAATGGATGATAGTGAAGGATTTGTAAAGTTAATTTTTGATAAAGATAATACCCTTATTGGTGCACATATTATTGGTAATAGTGCGGATACGCTTATTCATGAACTTACAGCCATGATTCAAAAAGGATTTAAAATAGCAGAGGTCCATGATATGATTCACGC
>SKIW01000039.1 GCA_007116245.1 Candidatus Izemoplasma sp.
ACCATACAAGGTTATATGATGTAGCTAAATTAATGAAAAAATATCCAAACATGAACTTAGTACAACTCGTCTCTTTTGGTTGCGGTCTTGATGCGATTACCAGCGATGAGGTAAAACGATTGTTAGAGGAAGATAAAAAGCTTTATACACAAATTAAAATTGATGAAATATCGAACTTAGGAGCAGTTAATATCCGTTTACGCAGCTTACTTTCAACGATGGGAGGACGAAATAATGGCTGATTTAGTTTTTCAAGATAACCGTTTATTATTCACAGAAGAAATGCGTAAAGAATATACCATTTTAGTCCCTCAAATGGCACCGTATCACTTTGAGTATTTTGTCGATGCTTTTACGAGCGAAGGGTATAATGCTGAATTATTAAAGACCACAGATTACGAGTTAATACACGAAGGGATGAAGTATTCACATAACGATATTTGTGTTCCGGCGATGTTAGTCATAGGTCAATTTATTGATGCGATTAAGAAAAAAGGCATAGAAGCGCATAAAGTCGCTTTAATCATTACCCAAACGGGTGGTGGGTGTCGCGCGAGTAATTATATTGCGTTATTGCGAAAAGCGCTTGAAAAAGCAGGTTATCCTTATGTTCCAGTAATCTCTTTAAATGCTGGAAGTTTAGAAAAAAACCCTGGTTTTAAAATCACGCCACGCTTACTACATAAACTGCATGATGCGATGTTGTTTGGTGATTTAATGATGACACTCGTCAATCAGACAAGACCTTATGAAGTTCAAAAAAACAGTACTAATCAGTTGATGATTGAGATTAATCAAGAGTTAAGAACATATTTTCAACATAAAAGTTTATTCACTTGGGGTCGGCATAAGAAGAAATCAAAAGAGATAATCAATCGGTTTAAGAACATCCCAGTAAACAAAGAAACCTTAAAACCAAAAGTCGGGATTGTCGGTGAAATTTATGTTAAATACTCCCCTTTAGGTAACAACCATTTAGAGGAAACGCTTGAAAAAGAAGGCTGTGAAGTCGTTACGCCACCGCTTTATGACTTTTTTATTTATAGTTTTGATTCAAGAGCATACGATATTAAACGTTACGGTGGACCTAAAAAAGAACGTTTAGCCTTAAAAATGGCGATTTGGTATATCGAGGTTCGTCGTCAAAAAATCCGGAAAATGTTAAAGGATCACGCGTTTGAAAGTGGTATACCATATAAAACCATCCGTTCTTTAGTCGAGGGTATTATCGATTTAGGAACCCATATCGGTGAAGGTTGGTTACTTACCGCTGAAATGATTGACCTTATTCATCACGGTGCTCCAAATATTGTGTGTACACAACCGTTTGGGTGTTTACCTAATCATATTGCTGGGAAGGGAATGTTTAAAAAACTTAAAAAGCATTATCCTGAGAGCAATATTGTCGCGATTGACTACGATACAAGCGCATCAAAAGTTAACCAACTCAATCGCATAAATTTAATGGTGTCAAATGCTTTTCGCCAGTTAGAGGAGAAAAACCATGACAGTAAAGTATGAGTTAAAACATGTATGTAAACAAACCGGTGCTAGGGTTGGTCTTTTACATACGCCAAGTGGTACCTTTGAAACACCGATATTTATGCCTGTAGGGACACAGGCTAGTGTTAAAACACTCGATGTGTCAGAAATAGCCGACGTTAGTGAAGGGTTAATATTAAGTAATACGTACCATCTGTGGTTACAACCAGGTACCGATATTATTGAAGCACACGGTGGTGTAAAACCGTTTATGAAATGGCAAGGAGCCCTATTAACGGATAGCGGTGGTTTTCAAGTTTTTAGCTTAAGCGATATTCGTAAGATAACCGAAGAAGGGGTCCATTTCAGACACCATAAAAGCGGTGAAAAACTCTTTATGTCACCTGAAGATAGTATCCGGGTTCAAAATAGTTTGGATTCTGATATTGCGATGAGTTTTGATGAATGTCCGCCTTTTCATGCTGAGTATGAGTATATGAAAGAGTCGGTAGATCGCACATTGCGTTGGGCACAAAGAGGAAAAGCTGTCCACCAAAACAAAAACCAAGCATTGTTTGGGATTGTTCAAGGGGGACCGCATATCGATTTAAGAAAATACTCATTAGAAGAAACATTGAAAATACCGTTTGAAGGCATCGCGATTGGTGGTTTAAGTGTCGGTGAAAGCAAAACGGAAATGTATACAGTATTAGAAGCGCTAAAACCGCATTTACCAGAACACTTACCACATTATCTCATGGGCGTTGGTACGCCGGATGATTTACTCGTGGGTATTGAAAACGGAATCGATATGTTCGATTGCGTTAATCCAACACGTTTAGCACGTCATGGTAGTGCTTATACCGCAAATGGTCGAATTTCGATTAAAGCCGCAAAATACGAAGCGGATTTAACGCCGCTAGACGACGCGTGCGATTGTAAAGTGTGTCGCACCTATACACGGAGTTATATAAGACACCTTTTTAAAGCTGAAGAAGCCTTAGGACAGCGACTTGTGAGTTACCATAATCTTTATTTTTTAAAGCAATTTATGCGTTCAATACGCGAAGCGATACAAAACGATTCATTAAGCGATTTTAAAAACACATTCATGAAACAGTTTTACGCTAAATAACAAAGAATTATGGTTTTATTATTAGCTTAAATGCGTTATAATAAGGCTAAAGATTTAATGGAGGTCATACTATGTTTGAACAAAACGATCATTTCAGCCAAAAACCTTCAATCAAAGTTATCGGTGTTGGCGGTGGCGGCGGGAATGCAGTAAACCGCATGATTGAAAACGAAGTTCAAGGTGTTGAGTTTGTCGCAATCAATACCGATGCTCAAGTTCTAAGACAATCTAAAGCAGATATGCGTTTGCAAATAGGCAAACTTCTTACACGTGGACTCGGTGCAGGCGCTGATCCAGAAATCGGACGACGTGCCGCTTTAGAAAGCGAAGATGAAATTCGTGATTTACTTCAAAATACAGATATGGTCTTTATCACTGCAGGAATGGGTGGTGGCACAGGAACAGGTGCAGCGCCAGTTATCGCAAAAATCTCGCGTGAAATGGGATGTCTTACTGTTGGTATCGTGACTAAACCTTTTAAGTTTGAAGGACGACGTCGTGTGGCAACGGCACTTGAAGGATTGGACGCCCTTAAACCGTATGTTGACACACTCATTATCGTGCCAAACGATCGTTTACTTTACGTTACGGATCGCTCGACCTCCATGTTAGAAGCATTCCGTGAAGCGGATAATGTTCTCCGTCAAGGTGTTCAAGGGATTGCCGAAGTCATTACCGTACCTGGGTTAATCAATCTTGATTTTGCTGATGTTAAAACAGTCATGAAAGATAAAGGGACCGCATTAATGGGAATCGGTATTGCTGAAGGTGAAAACCGTGCTATCGAAGCGGCGAAGAAAGCAATCCACTCACCATTACTCGATGCGCATATCGATGGTGCAACGGATGCGATTGTCAATGTTACAAGTGGTACAAACGTAGCACTTTGGGAAGTGACTGAAGCGATTGAAGCTATCCAAGCTGCAAGCTCTACTGAAATCAATGTTATTTACGGAGCCACTATCAACCAAGATTTAGATCAAGAAATTATCGTTACCGTTATCGCTGCAGGGTTTGATGAAAACCGTAAGATTGAACTTTCTACTTTAGGCACATCAGACCGAGAATTTAGACCAAGCGATGTCGATGACGTTGATGATGAAGAATCAGATGCGAAAGAATCTCAAAAAGGAACATCTAAAAAATCTAAAAAGAAAAATAAGAAACGTAAATCAAACCCGGAAATCGAGAATACGAAAGAAGATGAACCTTCTAAAACAACGATTCCTTCATGGTTAAAATCACGCTTTAAATAAATCAAAAAAAAGTATGTTCTCATACTTTTTTACTAGTATGCTATAATAACAGTGGTGATGCCCATGCGACGTCTAACTTCGTTAATCCTTGTGATTTTAATGATTATAATAATGAGTCGTTTAAGCTTTTATAATAACACCCCGGGACTCTCATGGACACTCAGTTCACTCGTTTTACTATGCGTAAGCATAATTCTTTTTATAAACCGGAGACGCGATACAAATGAATAAAGACTTATATCAAAAAATAAAAACTAAATACCCCGAAGTCGACATCGTCATGGCGAGTAAATACCTTACAACACTCGCGGATTTTAAGCCTTTTTTAGAAGCAGAACTGTATGATTTTGGTGAAAACCGAGATGATGCTTTTACAGAAAAACGTGACTTACTAAAAGACTATCCGATAAAATGGCATTTTATCGGCACACTTCAAACAAAAAAAGTCAAGAAAATAATCAATGATATCGCTATTTTACACTCGTTAGATCGGCTAAAGCTTGCCTACGAAATAGATAAACGACGCACGAGTCCACTCCCGTGTTACTTACAAGTTAATGTTTCTAGGGAAAGCCAAAAACATGGCTTTTACCCCGATGAACTACCGAACGTCATTAAAAAAATCAATGCTCTACCTAATATTCAACTCGTTGGATTAATGGGAATGGCAGAAGAAACGACAGAGGACATGGTTATACGTTCACAGTTTCAATTATTAAAAGAGTTACGTGATAAATACCAACATGAAGTGCCCTCCTTAACAGGCTTATCCATGGGCATGAGTCAAGATTATCACATCGCTTTAGAAGTAGGAACAACTGTGTTAAGATTAGGACGTATATTATTGAACGGAGGCACTGTATGGGAAGGAAAGAAAAATCCGCATATGACCGTTTAGAGCTTGTGAAAATGAATCCAGAGATTGATGTTTTTGATCTTGCAGAAGCTTTAATGCGTCGAAAACCACTTATCGTGGATTTCGAAGATCATCGTGTGATTGAAAGCAATCAAGCGATTATGTTTTTAAGTGGGGTTGTGTATGCTATTGATGGGGAAGTAGAAGTGATTCGCGAGAAAGTGTTCGTCTTCGCAACGAAAAAAGATCTTAAAGACAAAACACTTCGTAAAGCACTCGCGAAATATAAGGAGTAGACTATGACCATTTTTTTGACGATATTATTAACTCTTTTACAAATCTATTACTACATCTTAATCATGTATGTATTACTCAGTTGGATTCCTGAAATCCGCAATAGTAGATTTTATTTTTTTGTGCATCAAATCGCTGATCCCTATATGAGACTCTTTAGAGGTATTATCGTGATCGGGCAGATGGATTTCACGCCAATAGTTGGCTTTTTACTTTATGGCTTTGGCCTAAGATATTTTACCGCATTCGTCCAAAGCATTGGATAATTAAAGGAGCGATTTTATGGTTTATGATTTTAAAATTAACCGCATCTTGTTTTATGTCGGTTGGATTGGGTACTTACTTATGGTACCAGTATTACTTTATGTGGTAGGACTTGAAGTATTTCAAGTTATTTTATTCGGGTTTATTTTTATATTCGGATTGCGCATTATTATGCGTCGTAACACGTCAAGAGCTTACCAAGCTATGCATCAAAAACTGTACATTTACGGTCAAGCTAAAGAACACCTAGAAGTCGTCGAAGAAATTTATAAACGCCCGACGTCAAACAAACGCATTTTTCAAGCAGTGCGCTTACAAAACTACGCGATGGCCAATGTTTTTGCGGGAGATTATGAAACCGCTAAAACGGTTCAAGAAGAACTTAAAGAAAAGTATAAAGAGTCTTACGAGAACCAACCTTCTATGCGTTTTTCATCGGCGTTGATCGAAGTTTTAATCAACTTATTTAATTATGATAAAGATGCTTTTAATGAAGCGTTTGAGCACTTACAAAGCGAACTTGAAGTCCTTCAGGAACAACATCGTGAAAACGTTAAAAATAATCCGTTTTCAGTTTATTATATGATCAACTTAACAAAACAGTTTATTGAAGAACCTAAACTCACCATCCAAGATGTTGAAAAAGAGCTTCTAGATAAAGGTGAATTTTTAAAAACCTGTGTACTTTACACGCTTTACACAAACAATTTTTTAGATTCTAACGAAACCACAACCATCATTCGAAGTGAAGACAATAGTTTATTTTACAAAGATGAAAATCGTGGGTACTAAAGCTTGTATTTTTTAAAAGCTTTGGTATAATATGGCTAACATCAATGAAACGGACGCGTTTATAACTGTGGGTACACTCAGAGACCAAGTGGTAGGTGAAAACTTGGAGAACCAGTTGTAAATATCACCGTGGAGACGATAAGTCAAAAGCTTATCCGTAGTGCTGCGTTAAAGCACCAAGTGCTAGCTTTTTTAAGCTAGAATTAAGGTGGTACCGCGGAAGACTTCGTCCTTTTATAGGACGATTTTTTTATTTAGAGGAGGAACATTATGAAAGACTATAAAGACACATTACTCATGCCGAATACCGATTTCCCCATGCGCGGAAATTTAGGGCAAAATGAGCCCATTCGTCAAACGTTTTGGGAAGAAAAATCAGTGTATGAAAAAAGACTCGAAAAAAACAACGATAACACACCGTTTGTTTTTCCAGATGGACCACCCTATGCGAATGGTGATATTCACATTGGACATGTCTTAAACAAAGTGTTAAAAGACATTATTGTCCGTTATAAAAGCATGCAAGGTTTCCACACCCGATATGTCCCAGGATGGGATACTCATGGGTTACCGATTGAATCTGCGCTAACATCTAAGGAAAAAGTAGACCGTAAAAAGCTTACGCTGATTGAATTTCGTGAGCGTTGTGAAGCGTACGCACGTAAGCAAATCGATCGCCAACGTGAACAGTTCAAACGTCTCGGTATTTTGGGTGAATGGGAAAAACCGTATGTTACGATGGATAAAAAATATGAGTCAAGTCAGTTAAACGTCTTTGCGGCAATGGTTGAAAAAGGCTTGATTTTTAAAGGTCTTAAACCGGTTTTTTGGTCGCCTTCAAGTGAGACTGCACTTGCTGAAGCGGAAATTGAGTATCATGATAAAAAATCACCATCAATCTATGTCGCTTTAGACGCGGTAGATACAAAAACATTTGAAGGACCGTTTTCATTCCTTATTTGGACGACGACACCTTGGACTATTCCCGCAAATCTTGCGGTCGCGGTAAGTGAGTTTTTAGAGTATGTGTTTGCGGATGTTAACGGTAAACGCTATGTGTTTGCGAAAGAATTACTAGAGCCACTATCACACGCATTGAACTGGGAAGACGTTACGATTGTAAAAACAGTACTCGGGAAAGAACTGCTCGGTTTAACGTATAAACATCCATTATATGAACGCGTGAGTCCGATTGTTTCTGGACATCACGTAACCACAGAATCAGGAACAGGATTAGTGCATATTGCACCTGGACATGGTGAAGATGACTTCTTAATCGGTCAAGCCGAAGGCTTAGAAGTACATTGTCCTGTTGATGAACGTGGCTATATGACGAAAGAATCAGTGCATTATGAAGGCATGTTTATCGAAGATTGTTCTAAAGCGGTTGTAGAGGATTTAGAACGTTTTAACGCGCTCTTAAAAATGAGTTGGATCACCCATAGTTATCCACATGATTGGCGGACGAAACAACCCGTTATTTTCCGTGCAACTGATCAGTGGTTTGCATCGATTGAATCCTTAAAAGAGGATATGCTTCAAGCGGTTAAAGAGATTAAATGGATCCCAAAATGGGGCGAAGTCCGCATGGAAAACATGATTAAAGACCGCGAAGCGTGGTGTATCTCACGTCAACGTGCTTGGGGAGTTCCAATCCCGGTATTTTATCATGAAGACAATACACCTATTTTAGATGCTGAGATTATTCGACATGTTGCCAAGTTATTTGAAGAACACGGTTCTAACGTTTGGTTTATGTGGGAGGCAAAAGACTTACTTCCTAAAGGATTTGAAGATAAAGCTAAAAGCCCAAATCATAATTTCCGTAAAGAAACCGATATTTTAGATGTCTGGTTTGATTCAGGGACATCCCACCATGGTGGAATGAAAGATTTTGGATTAGGCTATCCTGCTGATTTATATTTAGAAGGATCCGATCAGTACCGTGGTTGGTTTAACTCTAGTTTATCTACCGGCATAGCTGCAACAGGAGTTGCCCCGTATAAAAGCTGCTTAACACACGGATTTGTCTTAGATGGCGAAGGCCGTAAAATGAGTAAATCACTCGGAAACGTCGTTGATCCAATCAAAGTCATGAATCAACTCGGCGCTGATATCTTAAGACTATGGGTATCGAGTGTAGATTATCAAAGCGATGTTAGAATTAGCGATAAAATGATTCGCCAAGTTAGTGAAACCTATCGTAAAATCCGTAACACCTTACGGTTTATGCTTGGAACACTCGATGGTTTTAATCCAAAAACAGACCGTATTGAGTTCAACGCTATGACCGATTTAGACCAATATATGTTAATGCGTTTAGATGAACTTATCGAAAAAGTTACGAACGATTATGAAACTTACGCTTTTGACGATGTGTCTCGTCGTATTATGAACTATGTAACACATGAACTGAGTGCGTTTTATTTAGATTACGCTAAAGACATCATTTACATCGAGCATAAAACGGATTCAAAACGCTTAAGTACACAAACCGTGATTTATGAACACCTCATTGCATTGCTTAAATTACTAACACCACTTTTACCACATACGACAGAAGAAGCTTATGCGTTTTTACCATATAAAGAAGAAGATAGTGTATATCTAGAAAACATGCCGACATCTCGCTATCCTAAATCAAAAGAACTGATTAAACGCTACGACACATTGCTAGAGTTGCGAGAGAATATTTTAAAAGCATTGGAAGAAGCCCGTAACGAGAAAGTGATTGGTAAGAGTTTACAAGCACACGTTGTACTTTATCCAAACCAAGAAACAAAAACATTTTTAGAATCATTTACTAATCTTAACAAACTCTTTATCGTAAGCCAGGTTAGTTTTTCTGAAGGCAGTGGAAAATACAGCTTTAAACATCTTTCAATCGATATTAAAAAAGCCGAAGGTGAAACATGTGCACGTTGTTGGCACGTAACGACGATTAATGAAGAAGAACTTTGCGAACGATGTGTTAATGTACTAAAAACTTAAAGTTTCTAAGGAGAGCGCATGGGAAAAGTATCTTTTACAACACTTCATACGACAATTTATATCCTCGGATGTATCTTAATCGCGCTCGCAGTTAACCTTGTAATCCGCAGTCAACTCGGAACGAGTTCATGGGATACGTTACATGTGGCGATATCGATCACGACACCATTGACAATCGGTATGGCTACGATAGT
>SKIW01000120.1 GCA_007116245.1 Candidatus Izemoplasma sp.
GCATCCGGACCGGTTGGTGTAAAATCAAATTTAAAATCCCCTGTATGAACAATATTACCTTCAGGGGTTCTTACAACAACCCCGAAAGAATCCGGGATTGAATGATTTGTTCTGAAAAAGCCGACACTTAACTTATCGAAGCGGATTATATCATTCTCAAAATACTCCAATAAATTAATGTGGATGCCTTTATGTTCCTGCATTTTATTACGGATTAACCCTATCGCTAACCCATTAGCATAAATTTTCGGTATTTTCACATGTCGTAAAAGCCAAGGGATACCACCAATATGATCTTCATGACCATGGGTAATAAATAAGGCTTTTATTTTATCTTGATTCTCTTGTAAAAATGTATAATCAGGGATAACATAATCGATGCCTAATAAATACTCATCGGGAAACATAACTCCCGCATCAATAATAATTAACTCATCCTGATACTGCACGCAATACATGTTTTTACCAACTTCACCAAGACCACCTAATGCAAAAACACCAACTTCGTTTGATTTTAATAATTGTTGATGCATTATTGAGTCCTCCTAAACGTTTGTTTATCTTGTATATTATATACTATTTAGCGTTATAAACCAATGCATATGTGATATAATTTTTTAGTAGGTGACTAACTATGAAAAAAACAAAGATCGTGTTTTTTGATATTGATCACACGATTTATGATCCTTATCAAAAAAGCATCCCCCAAAGTACGATTGAAGCCTTTAAAAAACTCTCGGCACGTCAAGATATCCTCATTGGGATCGCTACGGGCCGTGCTTTATATATGCTCGATATTATAAAAGAACTCATCCCATACATCGATGTATATATTACCATAAACGGTCAAATCGTTGCTACAAAAGATGAAATTATTCATGATGAACCCCTTTCTAAATCGACCATTCGTGATGTAAAAACCGTCTTTAATCACCATAAATTAACATTTGGTTATATCGGTAAAACAACCCAAGCAATCAATAAACTCGATGAAGAAACCATCCAGATGTTTCACGAAGCTTCAATCCCCTTACCAGACGTAGACCCAAACTACGAAAACCACCACGCTGTTTACCAAATGTGGGCATTTGCCGATGATGCGATGTTTGAGACCATGAAAGAGGAACTTCCTGATTATCAACTCGTCTCTTGGTTAAGTGACGGATTTGATGTTGTATTAGATTCGCGAAGTAAAAAAGATGGCATTATCAAAATATTAGCGCATTATAACATCCCACTTAAAAATTCGTACTGTTTTGGCGATGGGGATAACGATATCGAAATGCTTGAGTTAATTCCTCATTCTTTCGCGATGGGAAACGCCAAACACGCTGTACGTCAAAGTGCGAAACACACAACCGAAGCCATTCATGAAGATGGCGTTTACCACGCTTTAAAACGCATCGGACTCATCGAATAAGGAGGCCTCTATGATCGCATCCGTACTTGTCGATGTTAAACACCAAGCCGTTGACCAACAGTTTGATTATCGCGTACCAAACCATTTAGCCTCGCATATTCATGTCGGACAAAGAGTAAAAATCCCTTTTGGTCCACGCATGATTAGCGGGATTGTTGTCGAGCTTAAAGAACATTCTAGTATTGCTACCCTTAAAGACATCTTAGCCATCCTTGATATCGAACCGCTTTATTCAGAGGAACATATCAAGCTTTCTGAAACCCTCGCAAAACGGTATATAGGCATCACAATGAGCTACTTACAAGCCATGATTCCTAACGCATTACGCATGCAGTACCAAAAACGGATTAAATTATTAAAACCCAAACAATTACCTGAAGAACTTAAACCGCTATTTAAGCAACGCAAAGAAATTCCCATCGATAAAGTTCAAACGTCTTTAGACACGATTAATACATTGATCAACAAAGGGGTTTTAACGATAGAAACCCGCTACAAACAAAAACTCGGTATCGCTACAGAAGAATATGTATTTTTAAAAAAAGAGATGCCTGTTACAGGGGTAAAACAAAAAGCCATCCTTAATTACCTTAAAGACCATAACGGAATACTTAAAAGCACCCTTTTAAACGATACACAAAGTTCATCATCAACACTAAATAGTCTCCTAGAAAAAGACTTAATTAGCATTCAAAGTCGTGAAGCGCGGCGTTTAACGGAGTCACTTTATCAATTGCCTGATCAAAATATCGTTTTAAGTGATGCTCAAGAAAACGTTTATCATAAAGTTAAAGGGTTATTGAACACATATCACATCTTCTTACTACACGGCATAACCTCAAGCGGTAAAACAGAAGTGTATATTAAACTCGCAGAAACCCTCTTAAATCAAAAGAAAAGTGTATTAGTGCTCATCCCAGAAATCAGTTTAACCCCAAATCTAGCCGCCCGTTTCAAAGCTAAATTTAAAGACCAAGTCGTACTATACCACAGCCGTTTATCAGACGGTGAGCGCTATGATGAATGGCGTAAAGCTAAATCACAAGAAGCGGTCATTATGATCGGTGCACGAAGTGCAGTATTTGCGCCTTTAAACAATCTCGGCCTAATTATCATGGATGAAGAGCATAGCGATGCTTACCGACAAGATGAAACACCCAAATACCACGCCTTTGAAGTCGCTAAACACCGTGCTGAGTATCATCAAATACCGATATTGCTTGGAAGTGCAACCCCGAGTATTGAAAGTTATTACTACGCAAAACAAAAACAATATACGTTATTAGAACTAAAAACACGGGCTCTTGATAGTACTTTACCGACGATTGATATCATCGACATGAAAGAGGAACTCCACCAAGGAAACACCTCGATGTTTTCAAAAAAAGTGATGTCCGCAATTTCGAAAACATTAATCCAAAAAAAACAAACACTTATCCTTATTAATCGTCGTGGCCATGCGAACTTTGTCCTATGCCGTGAATGCGGTAAAACCGTACGTTGTGAAGAATGTGATTTATCGATGACATACCACCATCATGACCAAACGCTTAAATGTCATTACTGTCACACCAAAGAAGCGGTTCCCAAAGTTTGTCCACATTGCCAATCAAAACATATCCGTTATATGGGAATTGGTAGCGAACGTGTGGAACAAGAACTTAATCACGCATTTGAAGAGGCTAGAATTATCCGCATGGATCAAGACACAACCCAACAAAAAAACGCCCATGAAACCATATTATACACATTTGAAGATCAAGGTGATATCCTCGTTGGGACACAAATGATCTCTAAAGGACTCGATTTTAAAAACGTGAGTCTCGTCGTCATATTAAGCGCTGACATGGCACTTAACATTCCGGATTATTATGCCCACGAAGAAGCGTTTCAACTACTCATGCAAATGGCAGGACGCAGTGGCAGACGCCACCAACAAGGGCGCGTAATCCTGCAAAGCTATCTACCTGACCACCCGATTTTACAGTACCTTAAAAACCATGATTACCAAGGGTTTTATGAACACGAAATCACATCTAGAAAAACCTTGAATATGCCACCATTTACCAACGTCATCCAAATTACTATAAAACACCCTTACAAAAATAAAACCATGACTAAAACAACCGAAGTATTACGCTATTTACGGAAAGTAAGCAAAAATGAGACGCGACTCATCGGTCCGATTACCCCTAAAGTCGCGCGTATGCAAAATCTTTACCGCAATCAGATTATCATTAAAACCAACGATGAAGCTTACTGGGTAAATCAATTACACACACTCAAACACAGCATTGATTTTAACAGTTACACACTCTCAATCGATTACCGTATGACACTTTAAGGAGGTGACATCATGAGAATACTATTTATGGGTACCCCAACTTTTAGCGTACCGATCCTAAAGGCATTACATGAAGACTACACAGTATGTGCAGTCGTAACGCAGCCAGATAAACCAGTTGGGCGTAAGCAAATCTTAACACCCTCACCAGTCAAAGAAGCTGCACTGGCTTTAAATCTACCTGTCTTGCAACCAAGACGCATTAAAGACGAGCTTGAGACGATTACAGCTTTAAAGCCGGATGTTATTATAACCGCTGCCTATGGTCAAATACTCCCTAAAGCATTACTAGATTATCCAAAAAAAGGCGCGATTAACGTCCATGCAAGTCTTTTACCTGAATTACGAGGAGGCGCGCCGATACAACGTGCTATTGAACGACGATACAAAACCACAGGTGTCACGATTATGAAAATGAGTCAAAAAATGGATGCTGGCGCGATATACGCACAAAAAGCGATGACCATTGATGAAGACGAAACAAGTGACACACTGTTTGAAAAACTAAGTTTTATAGGAAAAGATCTATTGCTTAAAGTATTACCTGATATCTTATCTAACAAACTACACGCGGTTCCTCAAAACGAAGAATTAGTCACTTACGCTTACAACATTAAACCAGAAGAAGAATTACTCGACTTCAATATGCCGGGTGAAATGTTAGAAGCTAAAATTCGTGCTTTCTATCCGACACCTAATACATACACCTATTTAGAGAGTGATAAACTTAAAGTCATTAAAGCAGACTTCCACCAAACTACCACAAAATCAACCATCGAAAACGGGACCGTTGTCGATATCACAAATCAAGGTATCGTAGTTAAAACACCCACAGGATACCTTACTTTAAAACACGTACAGCTCGCAGGAAAAAAAGCGATGCCAGTAAACGATTTTATGAATGGGATCGGTAAAACAAGAGTAAAAGTCGGCATAATCTTCAAAAAAACCGCTTAAATACCTTTAAATCGTTTGTCGCTAACCTTTAAAAATGCTATAATAATATATCAATCTAAGCGAAGGAGAATGATTATGAAACCTAGAGCCTTATTCAATCGTGAAGAGATGCTTGAAATGAATCGCAAAACATTACTCGAACGCGGTGTCACTATCGAAGAAATCGCAGAGATTGCACATATGCAGCAATCAAAATGGAGTGATGACATCTCAATGCGAGATTGTGTTGATTCTGTAGAAAAAATCTTATCGTTACGCGATACGTTTCACCTTTTACAACTCGGTGCTGAAATAGATCGTTTAACCGAAGAAAACTTAATTCGTGAACCTTTAAGAGAAATTTTAAACTCCGATTTAGGGATGTTCGGCATCGATGAGTTATTCGGACTTGAACTCGCAGGTCTTTACGGCACCATCGGTAAAACAAACTTCGGGGATATCGATGTTAATAAACCGCTTGTCGTAAACCGTTTAAATAACGATGGTAAAAGTGATAAAAATCAATGTCATACCTTTTTAGATGACATCGTAGGTGCGATTGCCGCAGCGGCTTCAACACGGGTTGCTCAAATTATTAACGAACGCGAAGCACGGAAGGATCCGAGTTACCAATCGATACAACTTGACTTTGATTAATAGGAAGTGTTCACCATGGCTAAACATGAGAAAAACCTAGACGATTTCTTTAAAAAGGTCGATCAAGACCCAAAAGAAATGCCTACAACAGAAAAGAAGAAGAAAAGCAAAGACGTTGATCCAACCAAAGAAACAACCTTCGACAAAATAGCGTTATTTTTTAAAAGTAATGTTGAGCGTATCAAAGCGTATTCTTCTCCTAATCCAGAAAAAAAAGTGTCGACGATACGTCGACGTTTACGCGTTCTATACAAACGCATATTAAAACGGGCAAGCAATCGTTTCAGCTTTGAGGCGGGCGTTGATATTTTAGATGATACAAGTGTTTTATACCGCCGAAACCGCGTTATTAAAAACATCTTAATTCTAACCAACTTAGTGTTCTTACTCTTCACGATTATCGGAAACGAAAACCCTAATTATATCGTAATCTTTGGATTCGGGATTTTAATGTTTGCGATCAATACCACCTTGAAACGGATTATCCGTGAAGAACCTAGAACCCTTCTCAAACAACAAATGGCGATGTATATAGCGAGTGTCTATATTTTACTCGCATCTTTTGGTGTATACATTAAACTTCGTGTCGGTGTACGTCCAAACGAACTCGTCGATTTCTCAATTACACAAGCGGGATATGTTTTAATATACTTTGCGCTTGTCGTGATTGCATTGTACCAAGATGCCACACTTTTAAGAATTTTATTTAAATGGGTACTCGTCTTAATGACCATCATCCATGTCACTATCATGTATCCACTTTATCAATATGCAGACTCCTTACAAAACTTATACAACTACTTAGTTCAAGATAATTACTACGTTACAATCGATATCTTCTTACGCACCATCGTTTTAATTATTTTCAATATCGCACTATATTCCTCAGTCGCTATCGGTGAAATGATGAATGAAAGGCGTAAAGAAGAACTCATTAAACGCCGTGATATGGAAGCCGATTTCAAAGCGGTCGTCGGAGATGTATTCGATGTTATCTCAGTATTTAACACACACTCTGATACTGAAGATCAAACAAGCGCACACCGTGTTGCAGAAATCGCTTCAAGACTCGGAAATGTTTTAGGATTAAGTCCGAATGTTTGTACAGAAATTTTTGATTATTCAAAAATTCATGTTGATAAAGTCGACAAACTCTCGATTTTAGAATACGAAACAAAAGAAGTCTTAAATGAAAAAGACTATCAGATCATCCGGGAAAAGACTATTTTAGGAAGTATTATTATTAAACGCCTTCAACTTAATCAAAAAAGTGAAGATATTATTCGTTCACATTTCGAAAAAACGAACGATAAATCCTTTACAGAACGCATGAAACGGATCCAGCGTAGTCAAGAAGGTCAAATCATCTTGCTCGCAGAAATGTATGAAATTTTACGTCAAGCACGTAACTATAAAACAGCATTAACACATAAACGCGCAGTCGAATTACTCGAAACTGAGTTTAAAGAATATTTTGAACCGTACATATTAGATCGGTTTACAAAATACGCCGGTGAATTTGAAGATTATTATCAAAGGTTTAAACTAAAAACCGCGTAAAGGACAATTGTGATATAAAAAGTTTAAAACGCATCGAAAATGATGCGTTTTTTTTGATTTTTTACCCTAATATATAAAATTTACAAGCGCTTTCACTTTTTTGAGAAAAAGGCTTGATTTCTTGATAAATCGCGTTATAATTAAAACTGTGTTAGGCATTCCGAAACACTATAAACCCCCAATCGAGGTAACGACGATGGTTTGTACACAAAATAATACCTTGAATACGTGTTCAATGGAAGCCGTATCCTGTGGGAGCGACGTGTTTTTTTGCTTAACGAAAAAACGTAAATAGAAGGATGATTTTCTAGAAAATTATCCTTTTTGTTATGGTATATATTAGGAGGAATTCCATGAAAACAATTGTCATTGGTGTCATTGGTGCCGATGTTCACGCAGTCGGAAATAAAATCATCGAGCATGTCTTAACTGAACATGGCTATAATGTGGTCAATATTGGAGTTTTAAGTACCCAAGAGGATTTTATAAACGCAGCGATAGAAACAAACGCAAAAGCGATACTCGTCTCTTCACTTTATGGACATGGTGAAATGGATTGCAAATACTTACGTGAAAATTGTGAAGAAGCAGGATTATCGAAAATTAAACTATATGTTGGTGGAAATATTGTTGTAGGAAAACAAGATTTTAAAGAGGTAGAACAACGTTTCAAAAAAATGGGGTTCGACCGTGTCTATCCACCAGGTACAAACATTGAAGATGCGATTACGCATTTAAGAGAGGATCTGGGTGAATAATGAGTGTCCACCTGCTTGTTGATTTTGGCTCGACGTATACAAAACTTACGGCTGTGGATCTTGAAGAAGAACGCATCGTAGGGACATCAAAAGCGATGACTACTGTAAAAACTAATGTTTTGGATGGGTTTAATAATGCCTTAGAAAAACTTAAGAACGCCAATCCAAACATGAAAGAAATTACGGCTATTTCAGCATGTTCTAGTGCTGCAGGTGGGTTAAAAATGGTGGCGATTGGTCTTGTAGAAGAGTTGACGGTAGAAGCTGCAAAAAGAGCGTGTTTAGGGGCGGGCGCTCTTGTGAATTTAGTGTTTAGTCATCACCTTTCACGAAAAGAGATTAAACAGCTTAAAGCTGCAGAAATTGATATTATTTTACTTGCCGGAGGTACTGATGGTGGAAATCAAGAGTGTATTTTACATAATGCAAAAAAACTCGCTGATGCTAAACTTAATGTCCCGATTATTGTGGCGGGAAATAAAGACGCCCAAGATGAAATTGAAGAGATTTTCACAAAAAGTGGCGATGAATTTTACATTGTTGATAATGTCATGCCAAAACTAAAACAACTTAATGTAAAGGAAGCAAAAGAGGTTATCCGACAGATTTTTATTACTAAAATTATTGAGGCAAAAGGCATAAAAAAAGCAGAAGAACAAACAGGTGAAATCATCATGCCTACACCTGAGGCGGTATTGATTGCCGCTGAACTTCTAGCAAAAGGGCATGAAGATGTCGAAGGTTTTGGAGAGCTTATGGTAATTGATATCGGTGGTGCAACCACGGATGTCCATACAATTGGCGCAGGTTTTCCAAAACGTTCTGAAGTGATTTTCAAAGGCCTTCAAGAGCCGTTTGCTAAACGGACTGTTGAAGGTGATTTAGGGATGCGGTATAGCGCAAACGCATTGGTAAGTTTAGTTTCACCTTATGAGTTTAAACAATATTCAAGTTATGAACACGATATAAGTGCTGCAGCGAAAAAACGGCATGATAATGTCGATTATCTTCCTGAATCAGAAGAAGAACGTGAGTTTGATAGAGCCTTAGCAAGAATTTGCTGCGATTATTCGATGAGCCGCCATGTCGGTCAAGTAGAAGTGGTGTATACACCGCTTGGGAATATGTACTATCAGACCGGTAAAGACCTTACCGACATCAGGTATGTTATCGGGACAGGTGGCGTCTTAATTAATAACGAAGATGCCAAAGAAATTCTCCGTGAAGTCAACCAAAAAAGCAATAAAAAACTTGAACTAAGACCGAGTGATCCAGAGTTTTTAATAGACCAAAAATATATTCTATCAGCCATGGGGTTATTAGGTCAGAAATATCCAAAACTTGCGATAAAATTAATGAAAGAAAATTTGGAGTAGATTACGATGATTGAAAATAAAAAAATTCCTTGGGAAGATTTTCTTAAAAAACGTGAACAAATATTAAGACAATGGGAAACTGGGTCGAGTCCATTGCTTCATTTTGATAACGCGATTGAAAACTTAAAAAACATGCCAGA
>SKIW01000047.1 GCA_007116245.1 Candidatus Izemoplasma sp.
ACTATCGCCATTGAGCGTGATGAAGAAAAAGAGGAAAAAACGGAAAATTATCTCCATCGCGAACGTCAGGTATGTTCAATGAAACGCAGTTTGAATCTTCCTGGTATTGACCCGCAAAAAGTGAAAGCTAAGCTTGATGAGGGTGTCTTGAAAGTGACTGCCGAGAAATCTGAAGTCCAAGAACACAGTTATGTGATCGAGGTTGAGTAAGTAAATAACTTCAGGAGTCTTTCCTGAAGTTATTTTTATAAGGAGGTTAAGAGAATGACAGATAAAATGACGCAAAAAATGCAAGAAGTTATGCGGGAAGCGCAAAATATAGCGACACGTATGAATCATCAAATGTTGACGCCGGATCATTTTCATACGGCGCTTTTGGTTGTAGAGGAGAGTTTGGTTGTGACAATCTTGAAACATTTGGATATTGATGTGCGTGAGATTACACAACGCTTACTAGAAAGTTTAAAGCATGAGGCGCGTGTTGAAAATGTTGATCAACTTTATATATCACGTCAAGCGAATCAAGTGCTATTAAAGGCAGAAGATACAATGAAATCGATGAAAGATCAGTATTTAAGTGTGGAGCATCTATATTTGGCGTTGATCGATCATCCGACGAAAATATCAGAGGCGATTTTTAAAGAGTATCAGATAACGAAAGATAAGGTGAAAGATGCGCTTGCGTCAATCCGAAAAGGTAAAAAAGTGGAAAGTGATATGCCAGAAGCGAATTACGATGTTTTGAATAAGTATGGTCGAGATTTAGTAAGCCTGGCAAGAGAAGGTAAACTTGATCCTGTGATTGGTAGGGATGAGGAGATTCGTCGTGTGATCCGTATTTTATCTCGTAGGACGAAGAACAATCCTGTTTTAATTGGTGAACCGGGTGTTGGTAAAACAGCGATAGCGGAAGGATTGGCGTTAAGAATTGTGAATGGGGATGTTCCTGATGGGCTAAAGGATAAAACCATTTTTGCGTTAGATATGGGGTCGCTTGTAGCGGGAGCGAAGTATCGTGGTGAGTTTGAGGAACGTCTTAAGGCAGTACTTAATGAGATCAAGAGTTCTGATGGTAGAATGGTATTGTTTATTGATGAGTTACATTTGATTGTCGGTGCTGGGAAAACGGACGGTGCGATGGATGCAGGGAATATTTTAAAACCGATGCTTGCACGAGGAGAGCTCCATTGTATTGGCGCAACTACACTGGATGAGTATCGTAAGTATATTGAGAAAGATGCGGCATTAGAACGCCGGTTCCAACAAATTTTAATTGATCAACCCAGTGTTGATGATACGATATCGATTTTACGTGGGATTAAAGAGAAGTTTGAGATACATCATGGGATACGGATTAGTGATCAAGCCCTTGTAGCGTGTGCTGAGTTGTCACATAAGTATATTAGTGATCGGTTCTTACCGGATAAAGCCATTGATTTAATGGATGAAGCGGCTGCGATGCTTAGAACGGAAATTGATTCGATGCCAGATGAGCTCGATCAATTAAGTCGAAAAGTGTTACAGTTAGACATTGAAAAGACGAGTTTAAAAAAAGAAAAAGATGCTGCATCTAAAAAAAGATTGGATGAGTTAGAGGAAGAGTTATCTAATTTAAAAGCTACACAAAGTGAATTAATGTTGCGATGGGAGAAGGAGAAATCTGGATTAAGTAATGTTAAAGTATTAAAACAACGCATAGAAGATTTAAACCGAGAAATTGATCAAGCGAGTCGCGCGTATGATTTAGAACGCTTAGCTAAATTAAAATACGGCGAGCTACCCAAAGCTGAAAAAGAGCTTGAAGAAGCACGGCGTAATACGAGTGAAAAGTCTTTAATTAAAGAAGAAGTAACAGAGGATGAAATCGCAGAGATTGTCTCTAGATGGACTGGCATACCTGTCACAAAATTGATGGAAAGCGAAAAACAGAAATTATTGCAGTTAGACGTAGAGCTTCATAAGCGCGTAATTGGTCAAGATGAAGCGGTACGCGCTGTCAGTGATGCGGTGTTGCGTGCAAGAGCGTTATTAAAAGATCCTAAAAAGCCGATTGGTTCGTTTATTTTCTTAGGACCAACAGGGGTAGGAAAAACAGAGCTTGCAAAAGCGCTAGCGGAAGCGTTGTTTGATAGTGAAGATCATATCGTAAGAATTGATATGAGTGAATATCAGGAACGGCATACAGTAGCACGGTTAATTGGCGCGCCACCTGGATATATTGGGTATGAAGAAGGAGGACAACTTACTGAAGCGGTAAGAAGAAAACCTTATAGTGTTATTTTATTTGATGAAATTGAGAAAGCACATCCTGAGGTGTTTAACACATTACTTCAGGTGTTAGATGATGGACGATTAACCGATAGTAAAGGGCGCATGGTTAATTTTAAAAATACGATTGTCATTATGACATCAAACATTGGTAGTGAACTATTATTAGAAGGCATAGATGCATCTAATGAGATTCGTGATGATGTTAAAAAGGCGATTTTTGATAAGATGAGAAGACAGTTTAAACCGGAGTTTTTGAATCGTATTGATGAAACGATTTTGTTTAAACCATTGCAAAAAGAAGAGCTTTTAAACATTATTGATTTACAAATTACTGAGTTAAATCGACGATTAGATGATCGAGATATTCATGTTGAATTTACTAAAGAAGCGAAACACCATGTTTTAGAAGAAGCGTATCACCCTCATTATGGTGCAAGACCGATTAAACGATTTATTCAATCCCATATTGAAACGTTGATAGGACGAGCGATAATTGCAGGTGAGATTAAACATCATCAAACAGTGAGAATTGATGCACTTGATGGAGAACTCGGGATTGTAACGTAAAAAAGTGTTGTTTCGGCAACACTTTTTTTTGTTATAATAAAGTTAGCTTGTGAAGGAAGTGACATAATGCAACTTTCCTTAGGTAAACTATTTTTAATTTTTATGCGCGTTGGCGCGTTTACATTCGGTGGCGGGTATGCGATGATTCCGATTTTTGAACGTGAGCTCGTTCATCGCTATAAATTATTAGAACCGGGTGAGTTTTATGATACGTTGGTTGTTTGTCAGTCGTTACCTGGCGCAATCGCGATCAACTTCTCGGTTTTTTTAGGTTTGAAGCTTAAAGGTCTAAAAGGTGCTATAGTCGGTTTCTTTGGGGTTATTCTTCCTTCATTTATGTTTATTCTTATCATTTCGATTTTTTTCTTTCAGTTTATTGAACACCCTATTATTGAAGCGTTTTTTAAAGGCGTTAGATTGAGTGTTGTAGCGTTGATGTCTTTAGCAGGGTATAAGTTATTAAAGAGTCAGCGGTCTTTTTTTGGTGTCTTTTTGATTGTGATAACATTAGCCCTTATTTTAGGATTTAACACGCATCCTTTCTTAGTGATTGTATTTGCTGGATTATTTGGGTATCTTGTCTATACAGTAAGGGAGGTTGTTCATCGTGATCATTCTTGAATTGTTTTGGGCATTTTTAACGATTGGTATGGTGTCATTTGGTGGTGGGTATGCGATGCTACCTTTATTCGAACGCATGGTCGTCCATGAACAGGGTTGGATAACGATGGAACGTTTCGTGGATATGATTGCGATTAGTCAGGTTACACCAGGTCCGATTGCGATTAATGCAGCGACGTTTATTGGATTTCAAACGGTTAAGGAATTCGGATTATTGTATGGTATATTCGGGTCAGCTATGAGTACGTTTGGCGTTGTTTTTGTACCTGTGATTTTAGTGAGTTTAGTCGCGAAATATTATGAAGCGTTTAAAAGTTCGAAAATTGTTAAGGGTATCTTTATGGGGTTAAGACCGGTTTTAGTTGGCTTGATTATCGCCAGTGTAATCAGTGTTGCGGAAAATGCTGTTTTTGATATTTTAGGATATGGTGTTATTATTGCAGCTTTAATTCTTTTGGTTCGATTTCGGTTGCATCCTATTATCGTAATTTTTATTTCAGGTATTTTAGGTGTTGTTCTATATTTATAAAAAATTCCTACACTTTGTAGGAATTTTATTTTGTAGAATCTCTTTCGATTAAAGAGACTGGAAGCACTTTATGAAGTTCTGTAATAACTTCTTTGTTTATGAGTTCTAATAGTGTTTTTGAAGCTTCTGTAGCGAGGTCATTTATCGGTTGATTAATCGTTGTAAGTGGTGGTGTTGCGAGTAAAGAAAGTTCGATATTATCGAATCCGATGACTTGCATATCATCGGGCACTTTTTTATTGAGTTTATATAACGCTTTTAAAGCGTGCAAGGCGATGACATCACTACTACAGAAAATACCGTTAGCATCATGGTATTTAGCGATAAATTTCTCGATTTGGGTTTGATTTGGATCCACAAACGCAAGATCCATTGTATGCATTTCAATGCCCGCTTCTTTAATGACATCTGTAAAGCCTTTATTTCGACTTTTAGCGGTAATTAAGAAACTTGGTCCACGAAGATGAATGACTTTTTTACACCCGGTTTCAATCAGTTTTTGCGCGGCTAAACGTCCCCCCATTTCGTTGTCTGAAGTTATGGATGGAATAGCGTCGTCTAATTTATGGTCAATGGTGATAATCGGAATACTTAAATCAAGGTAGTCTTTATATTGTTCGGTGTGTGCGACTAAAACGATACCATCGATATTGTACTGACTGAACACTTGCATGTATTTTCGTTCTCTAATCGGATCATCTTTGGCGTTAAAAATCATTAGTTTATAATCTTTTTTCGCAAGTGCTTCTTCTAAAGCTTCAATGAGTTCTGCGAAAAAATAAGTTGAAAGATGCGGTACGATAACACCGATAATTTTAGATTGTTTTTTAAAAAGTGAACGCGCGAGTTCGTTAGGAATGTATTCGAGTTCTTTGATAGCTGCGACAACGAGTTTACGGGTTTCTTGGTTAACGTACCCCGTGTTATTAATCACGCGTGATACGGTAGCAACACTGACATTCGCTTTTTTAGCAACATCTTTAATCGTAGGCATATCATCACTTCCTTTGGTTTATTATATGCGAAATAAGGGGGTTTGTAAATGTTTATGAAAACGGTTAACTATGGATTTGATGTGTCGCTTCTAATAAATACGGTATAATAGAAGTGGGTGATAAGATATGGGAAAAAATACAGAGGTTAGTTTAAGGCATTTACTGATTTATCAAGTATATGTAAGAAATCATACTGAAGAAGGTACATTTAATGCTTTGATTAAAGATTTGGATCGGATTAAAGATTTAGGAACGGATGTGTTATATCTATTACCGATTCATCCGATTGGGAAAGTTAACCGTAAAGGGGAACTTGGTAGTCCTTATGCGATTCAAGATTATTATGGCATCAATCCTGAGTTAGGCACATTAGAGGATTTTAAAAACTTGATTGCACAAGTGCATGCTAAGGATATGAAATTGATGATGGATATTGTCTTTAATCATACTTCTCCAGATTCATTACTTCGTTTTCAACATCCCGAATATTTTTATCGTAACCAAACAGGTGATTTCGCGAATCGGGTTGGGGATTGGTGGGATATTATCGATTTTGATTACACGCGTGATGAAGGGTTATGGAAGTATTTGATTGAGAATTTAGTGTATTGGACAAAATTAGGTGTTGATGGATTTAGGTTCGATGTTTCGAGTTTCTTGCCCTTAGAATTCTTAAAGAAGTCACATAAAGCGGTAAGAGCGATTAATCCTGAAACAATTTGGTTAAGTGAATCCGTACATGAGGAGTTTTTACGTTTAATTCGTAATTCAGGGTTTGAATGCTTAAGTGAGTGTGAGTTATTTCAGGTGTTTGATTTAGCGTATGATTATGATACGCATGTTGAGTTTGAGAAGTTTCTAAAAGGTGAAGGACCACTCGAAGATTATGCTAAGGCAATTATGCGTCAAGAAGTTATATATCCTAAAAACTATATTAAGATGCGTAATTTAGAAAACCATGATTTCGGAAGGATTGCTGGGATGGTTGATGAAGATGAGACCTTACTTAGAAACTGGCACGCGTTTAGTTTCTTTAATAAAGGTGCAACGATGATTTTTAGTGGTGGTGAGTTTAGTGCTTCAAAACATCCGGATTTATTTAATAAAGATACGATTTCGTTTGAGGGTAACGATTTAAGTCCTTTGATTCAAAAACTACATATTATTACAACACACCCGATCTTTGCTAGTGGAGTTTATTCACTTAAAGCTGAAAATGGGGCGCTAGTCGGTCAATACTCAGAAGAGGATAAAACGATGGTTGGGATTTTTAATGTTTCTAAAGGTCAAGGACCCATCGTGTTAAACACCGATAAAACAGCGGTGCGTAATCTGATTGACGGTGAACTAATCGAGATTAAAGATGGGAAACTATATTTAACGTATCAACCGATGATATTTGAATTATAAAAAGCACGTGAGTGCTTTTTTTCTTTCTTGAAAGCGTGCTATAATAAAGCAGAGTTATTCAACTTAGATAGGTGTGATGATGTGAAACAAGTTAATATTGTTGGTGCTGGTCTTGCGGGGAGTGAAGCAGCGTATCAACTTGCTGAAAGAGGTATTAAAGTTAAATTATATGAAATGCGTCCTAAACGACTGACTCCGGCTCATCAAACGGGGTCTTTTGCGGAGCTTGTGTGTTCTAACTCTTTGCGGGGAAATCATTTAAATCAAGCGGTAGGTGTAATGAAAGAGGAAATGCGGATGTTTGATTCGCTAATCGTAAAAACCGCGGAGCAAACTCAAGTGCCTGCAGGAAGTGCTTTAGCGGTCGATAGAGATGGATTTTCTAATACAATTACTAAGGTATTAAGAAGTCATCCTTTAATTGAAATCATTGAAGAAGAAGTAACCGCTATTTTAGATGGTATTACGGTCATTGCGACGGGTCCTTTAACAAGCGAAGGATTCATTCATGGATTGAGTCCTTTGTTTGATGAAACGTTATATTTTTATGATGCAGCGGCTCCGATCATTGAGGCGAGTTCGATTAATATGGAAGTTTGTTATCGAAAATCAAGGTACGATAAGGGAACGGCGGATTATCTTAATTGTCCGATGGATGAGGATACCTATAAGCGTTTTTATCAAGAACTGATTAAGGCTGAATGTGCACCGATTAAAGACTTTGAACTGAAAGTCTTTGAAGGGTGTATGCCGTTTGAGGAAATGGCTAGAAGAGGAGAAAAAACCTTGTTATTCGGACCGATGAAACCGGTCGGATTAGAACAAGAGGGAAAAAGACGTCCGTATGCAGTGGTTCAGCTCAGACAAGATGATGCACGTGCGACTATGTATAACATTGTGGGGTTTCAAACACATTTGAAGTTTCCTGAGCAAAAGCGGATTATTCGGATGATTCCTGGACTAGAACAGGCTGATATTATTCGTTATGGTGTTATGCATCGTAATAGTTTTATTAATGCACCGAAGTATTTAAATGCGTTTTATCAATATAAACGTAACCCGAATCTTTATTTTATCGGACAATTTAGCGGTGTTGAGGGGTATGTTGAAAGTGCTGCTAGTGGGATTGTGGCCGCGGTTAATATTGCCAGAAGGTTGAATGATCAACCCCAGGTAGTATTTCCTATTGAATCTGTTATTGGTTCACAAGCGGACTATATTGCAAGTGCTAATCCTGATCATTTTCAACCGATGAATGCGAATTTTGGACTTTTACCAGAACTGAGTGTAGATGTAAAGAAAAAAGCACGTAAAGAAGCGTATGCGATGCGTGCGCTTAATGCGATGCGACAGTTTGTGAGTGATTTGAATGACGAATCGTGAGTTATTAATTTTATTTAAGGATTATTGTCAAGGTGTGTTAAGGTATTCTGAACACACCGTTTTAGCGTATTTAAACGACCTTGAAGATTTTTTAAACTTTTTGGAAAGAGAAGATTTTGATCGTATTGTTGATGTCAGTCCAAGAGTAGCAAAGTTTTATATGACAGACGTGTCTTCGCGGTACAAAGAAAGCAGTGTACGAAGAAAAATCTCGACTTTAAAATCGTTTTACCACTTTTTATTAAAAGAAGATTTAGTTAAGCATCACCCGTTTTTAGATACGAAGTATCCTAAAGTATCTAAAAAGCTTCCGAAGTTTGTGTATCCTGAAGAGATTGAAACACTGTTTAATAGCATTGATACTTCAAGTGATAAAGGAAAACGGAATAAACTGATCTTTGAGATGTTATATGGCACGGGTGTGCGTGTGAGTGAGTTATGTGCGATTAAACACCGTGACATCGATTTTAAGCAACGTACGATACTCATTCACGGTAAAGGTCAAAAAGACCGGTATGTCTTAATGGGAGAGCGTTTGACGAGTGATTTAGAAACGTATATGTTCAGCGTAAGAAAAAATATTATGGGACAAAAAGACCATGGTTTTATATTTATTAATATGCATGGAAACCCGATTACTCCAAGAGGCATTCGGTATATTGTGAAAGAGGTATTAGATCATTCGAGTAGTTTTTTAGCGATGAGCCCTCATACGTTAAGACATACGTTTGCCTCGCATTTAATTAGTCAAGGTGCGGATTTAAGAAGCGTTCAGGAATTATTAGGACATGCGCATATTTCGAGTACACAGATTTATACGAATATCTCTAAAGAAGACTTAAAAAAGCAATATTTAGAACACCATCCGAGAGCGAGGAAGAAGTAATGGAGTTTGTGATTATATCGGTCGGTAAATTAAAAGATAAAGCAATAAGGTTATTGGTAGAGGAATATGGTAAGTGGTTAAGGAAGTATTCTAAGGTAACGTTGATAGAGGTTAAGGATGAAGGGGAAGTTAAAAATGCGAGTGAAGAGGATTTAGAGATTTTAAGAGAAAAAGAAGCTGAACAGATTAGAAAACATTTAAAAACAGGGTATAAAGTTGCGCTTGCTATAGAAGGTAAGTCTTTTACGAGTGAGAACTTTGCGCTTGAGATTGAGAGAGTTAAAACGTATCATTCTAGTAAGATTTATTTTATTATAGGGGGTTCTTATGGAATGAGTAAGACGTTAAAAAAAGAGATGGATCTTTTGATTTCTTTTTCAGAGTTTACTTTTCCTCATCAGTTAATGCGTGTGATTCTGTTAGAGCAACTATTTAGGTCTATGAAGATATTGAACAATGAGCCGTATCATAAATAGGTGCAA
>SKIW01000073.1 GCA_007116245.1 Candidatus Izemoplasma sp.
CGTTTTTCGATTAATAACTTCAGTATTTCTTTCAAGGTATCATCCCCTAAAATTTAATGCTTTTTTTCGCGAGTTTTTTTAATGCTAGCTTTGCGGCATTTTGTTCTGCTTCTTTTTTACTATGGCCTTCTCCTTCACCCATTAAAATATCATCCATGTACACTCTAGTAATGAACGTTT
Source organism: Candidatus Izemoplasma sp. (assembly GCA_007116245.1). Classification (GTDB taxonomy): domain Bacteria; phylum Bacillota_I; class Bacilli_A; order Izemoplasmatales; family Izemoplasmataceae; genus CSBR16-104. Next base: position 181 of record SKIW01000073.1, read on the forward strand.
TATGGTGTGATGGCCCTGTTTCCGATACAACACGGTATTCTAAGGAGCGTTTATCGGATTGAACAAGTTCTTGAAGATGCGACTTGTAATCAGTGAAGTCGCTAGTGCGTTCTTCCTCGATAAGGGGAAATATGATTGTTTTGGCTACTTTGTATACCTCATCCAACCCTTTATCCAAGAAAATCGCACCAACAAATGCTTCGAAAGCATCTGCGAGTAACGCCGAACGTTCACGCCCACCGGTTTTTTCTTCGCCGTGTCCTAATAAGAGGTACTCACTTAAATTACACGCTTTAGCGTAATCAACAAGTGCGGCTTCACAGACGTGTTTTGCACGTCTTTTGGTAAGATCTCCTTCAGCGAAATTACGATGTGTTTCGTATAAATACTTCCCCACGATGAGATCTAATACTGCATCACCGATGTATTCGAGTCGTTCATTTGATTCCGTGTGATGTTCATTGGCGTAGGATGAGTGCGTTAATGCAGTTTTTAATAGTTGAGGATCTTTAAATGATAACTTGAAAAATTTCTCTAGTCGTTTCATGATACTGTTTCACCTTCAATAACCTCGGATACTTTTTCGATAACGTTCTGTCTTACGACGTTTGCAGCTTGACGAATCGCGTTGTAAAACCCAACTGATTTTGATGAACCTTGCGCTTTAATAACTACACCGCTTAATCCGTAAATCATTGCACCACCTATCTCTTCAGGTGCTAAACGCCGTTTAAAACGTTTTAAGTTTTTGATAGAGAGAATTAATCCGATTTTTCCTAAGATTCCTTTAGAAAGTTCTTCTTTCAAAATCGTTCCAATCCCGCGTGCAGTACCTTCTATTGTTTTCATAACGATATTTGCGGTGAATCCATCACTGATTAATATATCACATGGTGGATTAAGAACTTCCTTGGGCTCGACATTCCCAATAAAGTTTATATGTTTATTCTCTTTAAATAAGGCGGTTACTTCTTTATCTAGTTCACGGCCTTTACCTTCTTCTGAACCGATATTAATCAATCCGACTTTAGGTTCTTCAACGCCTAAAACTTCACGGGCATAAATCGTTGCAAAATAGGCTTGTTGAAGCATATATTCAGCTTTAATCTCTAAGTTTCCACCTGCATCAAGCAAGATTGTACTCGATCCTCTAGTATTAGGAATCAATGGTGCGATTGCGGTACGTTTCATACTTTTCATACGTCCAACTAAAATATGTGCTCCAGCAATTAAAGCTTGTGTAGCACCACTTGAAACAACACCATCATTTTCTTTATTTCTGACACTGCTTAAGGACATCGCCATAGAACTCTTACGGTTACTGCGGATTGCCCGAATAGGGTCTTTTTCTCCCATATCTATAACACCATCAGACTGAACAATCTTGATTCTTGTTGTCTCCGTTAGATACTTCTCGATTTCCGATTTGTCTCCATATAATGTCAACTCAATATCAGGGATGTTTTTAACAGCGAGCATCGCACCTTCGATTTGCTCTTTAGGTGCGTAATCGCCTCCCATTGCATCAATTGCTAGTTTAATCATGTTAATCACCTATCTTTATATTGTAATCATATTATATCATAATTTTGCTACTTGCTCTTGCTCAATCACTTTTTTCAAGTGCTTAACGAGTGATGTTTTAGTTTGATCATCGTTTAGTACTTTAGTCGCATCTTCTTTCGCTTGTTTAAAGAGCTCTAAGTCTGCTTCAATATCCGCATAATTAAATCTAAGGATCCCACTTTGCATAACACCAAGCAAGTCACCAAAACCACGGATACGTAAATCGTACTCGCTTAAGGTAAACCCATCATGAATAGTTTCTAATACTTTCAAACGTTCTTCAGTTTCTTGATTTCCTTCAAATATAAGGATACATTCACTCACTTTTGTTCCTCGCCCTACACGACCACGTAATTGATGAAGTTGAGCGTACCCGAATCTTTCAGCACGATAAATAATCATCAGGGATGCATTTGAAACATCAATACCCACTTCAATCACTGTTGTTGAAACTAAGATATCAATTTTGCCTTGATAAAACGCTTGAAGGGTTTGATGTTTTTTTTCGTTTTTTAGTTTAGCGTGTAATAACCCGACATTGGCGTTTGGGTAGCGTTCTTTAATAACTTCATATACGGTTTTAACCCCTATTAATCCTTGTTCGGTTTCTTCGATGGTTGGTGCTACAACAAAAATCTGACCTTGTTTAGTTAACGTATCTTTCATTTTTTGTCGTACGATTGTTCTTTCTTTTGAAGATATGACCTGTGTTTTAACCGCTTTTCGTCCAATCGGTTTATCTTTTATTATCGATATATCCATATCACCAAATAATGTCATCGCAAAGGTTCTCGGGATTGGGGTTGCACTTAAATATAACACATCCGGTAAAATACCTTTGTTTTTTAAGATAGCTCGCTGATTTACACCAAATCGGTGTTGTTCATCGGTAATTACTAACCCTAGGGCATCGTAATGAATATCATGACTAAATAAAGCGTGTGTTCCAATGATTCCATGTATTTTATGTTCTCTTAGTTGATGAGAGAGCGTTTTACGTTCTAATGATGATACGTTCCCTGTTAAAAAACTTACATTATACCCAAAATCAGCAAATAACTCGTCCCAAACACGTTTATGTTGGTGAGCTAAAATCTCTGTTGGAGCCATGAACGCAACTTGATAACCTGAACTCATAACCGCAAGCATCGCTAAAAAAGCAACAATCGTTTTTCCACTACCAGTATCCCCTTGTAGAACTCTTTGCATAATCTTTGGTTCTCTTAAATCAACAAATATTTCGCGTAATACTTCTCGTTGCGCCTCTGTTAAGGAGAAAGGAAGTTGTTCCACCGCTTTTTTAATAACTTCTTTAAGATAGTGTTTTGGAATCCCTTGATTTTCAATACGCAGTGTTCGTTGATAAGCATTTTTAGCTTGATATAAAAACAGTTCTTGGTATTTTAATCGACGTGATATCGTTTCTAAATCTCGTGTTGTTTTAGGATTATGGACGAGTTCATATAAACTGTTTAAATCAATCAACTGATATTTTTCTTTCAACCACACAGGGATAAAATCTGCACGTGATTTATGGTAGCTTTTAGCCTTTTCTATAAACTGAGAAAACCGTTTATCTGAAAGACCTTTTATCCCATATTCAGGGACTATACCTTCTGTAAAATGGGTTTTAAGAGTTGCTGTTTGTAAAACAATTTCACGCCGTCTTAAATGGTGTTTTCCGTATACAACAATATCGATATTCTCATGAATAAAACGCATCACATAACGCTGATTATAAATCTTAAAAAGGTACGTATGCCCTTCTATTTCACCGTTAAAAGAAATAACTTGCATGCCTTTATTAATATACGCAATTTTAGGTTTTGAGAGAACTTTAACACAAAGATAGTGGTACCCACCATCTTGTAAGCTTTCGAGGGGTTCTAACCGGTAATAGCGGTAGCGTTTAGGAAAGTGTTCGATAAGATCATACACAGTGAAAATCCCTTCTTCGTGAAGGGTTTTTGCGATTTTTTCACCAATGCCTTTTATATCTTTAACTTCCATGCTTTTCACCTAGTCTTATTATAGCACTCAGAGGTAAAAAAAAACCACTTTTCAGTGGTTTTATTCTACGGCTATTAAGTAATCGTAAATTGCTTGTTGTCCATCTACAACTTCAATTTCAACATCACTATATTTTTCTTCGATATATTCAGTGATTTTTTGTACTTCACTTTCTTCGACCTCTTCACCATACATGACCGTAATAATTTCACTATCATCATCTAGCAGTTCATCGATTAAGTTTGTCATAGCATTAAGACGCTCTTTTTCAGAAAGGACGATTTTACCGTCTTGAATACCTAAGTAATCACCTTTTTTTATTTTTAGCCCGTTCACTTCAGTGTCTCTAACTGCATACGTAATTTCACCTGATTTAACGTGACTAATTAACTCTTTCATTTCTTCAACAGCGTCTTCAAGTGGTTGGTTCGCATCGAACATTGTTAATGAGGCATACCCCTGTGCAATGGTTTTTGCTGGAAGGACGATAACACTCTTTTCTTCAACCGTTTTTGCTGCTGTTTCTGCACTTAAGAAAACATTTTTATTATTCGGAATAATAATGATATTATCCGCGTTTACTTCTTCGATTGCATCGATAAAATCTTCAGTAGCTGGGTTCATGGTTTGACCACCATCGATGATGAAATCAACACCCATCTCTTCAAACATACGTTTAAGCCCGCGACCATTCACAACTGTAATTAAGCCGAACTTTTTCCGTGTTTCTACTTTGAAGTCCTGTCTAATTGGTACACCATTCGTTCTTGTCTCAAGCTCTGATAATTCCTTTTCGATATGTTGGTGGTGATCGTGTCCACAATCATCTTCTTCTGAAGCGCTATGCAATAGTGTTTCGGTGTGTTGTAAAGTCATATTTTCAATTTTTAAGTTCGCGAACTCACCATAAATTTGTCCGATATTTAATGCATCACCTGGTGTTTCGGTATGCACGTGAACTTTACAAATCTCTTCATCTGCGACGACAACAATCGAATCACCTAAGCGACCTAATTGTTTGACTAGTTTATCGCGATTGAACTTTTTACCTTTTTTCAGTTGAATAATAAACTCAGTACAATATCCAAACTCAACATCTTGTTTATCATACTCAGGTGATTTACCTTTTTGCTTTTTCACTTTGTCTTCGGTATAAACCTCACCTTTTAATGCGGCAACAATACCTTCAACAATCACGATTAATCCGGCGCCACCACTATCAACAACCCCAGACTCTTTAAGAACCGGTAAGAGATCAGGGGTGCGTTTTAATGATGCGTTTGCTTCTTCTAAGTAGATTTCCATTATATCGAGTAAGCCAGTATCGTCTTGGACAACGCTTGCTGCTTTATCAGCTGCTTCACGCGCTACGGTTAGAATCGTTCCTTCAACAGGATTAATAACAGCGCCATACGCTTGTTTAACACCGTACTTTAAACCTTCAATAAATTGTTTTGTAGTCGCTTCTTCTAACTCATTAAACGCTTTTGCAAATCCGCTAAATAATTGTGATAAAATAACACCTGAATTTCCTCTAGCACCCATGAGTAAACCTCTAGAAAGTGCTTTTCCATGTTTTTCAATGGGTTCATCGTTTAAATCTTGAATCGATTGTACACCACTCATCATGGTGGATTGCATATTGCTACCGGTATCCCCATCAGGAACCGGGAAGACGTTTAGATCATTTATAACTTGGTGATTATTTTTTAGGTTGATTGTTCCGTTGGCTATGATGAGTTTAAAAAGATTCCCATCAATTTTTTGTGGATTCATAATAAACCTCCGTTTGTATTCATTTGTCTGTATGTTTAGTCGTTTAAGTTAGACGTTTCATCTAATTATTCTATTATTTAAAGACTTTCTTTATTGTATCATAAGACATTTTGAAATGCAACAAATAAACGATGTCCTGCAAGTCATTAAAAAAATACAAAAAATACTTGCATTATTATTAATTTATGATAGAATAGTTTAGGTTAATCGACAATTGAATTGATGAACGGAGGCTTACCATGGCAAAAGAATGTTATGTTACTGGAAAAAAGATATTATCAGGCAATAAGCGTTCCTACGCACTAAATACATCAAAAAGAAAATGGAAAGCAAACTTGCAAAAAATCAGAATCGTAGAAAACGGTGAAGTTAAAACTGTTTTTGTTTCTGCGCGCGCTTTAAAGAAAAATAACCTTACAAGAGCTTAAACTAGTATTTAAGCCGACTGAGGTCGGCTTTTTTTTATGACTATAAACGAATGATCCCTCTCTTTTTTTAATACACTTTCGAAGTGTATTTTTTTTTACTTTCCAGTGGACTCAACAACCAGTAATAACCCTTCTTTAAAAGTAACTTTTCCACTACCTTCATTCGATATGCATAAAGGATCATCAATTGCTAAATCGTAGTTATCTAAATCGTATAAAAAGCCACTTAAAGTTAACCCGATAACATCCTCTAAAGCGAAGAAAGAAATGGTCTTATAAGCGTTCTTTATTATATAATGGTCCGGGTCTAAAACGTATATTTTATGCGTATCGTTAACCAAACTTACCCGGCCTAGTTTTAAAAGTAATATGTTCGCATAACTATGATCAAACCGCTCTCCTATACCCCCATAAATAATAATCTCATCGGGGTTATAATTTAGCGCTTCTTTAACAGCTAAATAAGTATCCGTATAATCCTTCTTAATAGGATGTTCAACGACTTTTTTAGCCCGCTTTATAACATATTCTTTATGCGTGGCATCAATACTATCAAAATCACCGATGACTAAATCTAATGTCAAGCCATTCTCAAGTGCATAATAGGCGCCGTTTTCAACTCCTATTAAGATTTCTTGAGCGTCTTTTTTATATAGTTTTTGAATGGAATAATTTGTTGGATTCGTAAAAATCTTAACGACCATAACGCACCTTCTCGATGCGTTCTTTACGATCATCTGCGTTAAATATGTAAGAGCCCGCAACTAATACTGTGGCACCCGCATCAATACATTGTTTTGAAGTATATTGATTAATTCCACCATCCACAGAGATTTCGTAATGATACCCATGTTTTTCTTTAAGCTTTGCAAGTGCTTTAATTTTTTGCAAGCTTTCAGGAATAAAAGATTGCCCACCAAACCCTGGTTCAACACTCATAATTAATACTAAATCCAGATTTTCAAGATACGGTGTTATGGTACTTACATCCGTTTTAGGTTTAATTGAAATCCCCGCTTTCGCACCGAGTTCATGTATCTGTTGTATAATCGCTAAGGGGTTATCAACGGTTTCTACATGAAATGTAATCGCATCGCTACCAGCACGAATAAACGGTTCTAAATAATCTTCTGGTTTTGAAATCATTAAATGCGTATCAAAAAACTGTTTAGAATGGTTTCGTATAGCTTTAACAACTAATGGTCCGATTGTAATATTCGGTACAAAGTGTCCATCCATAACATCAATGTGTAACCATTCAGCGGTTTCTACGGTTTTTATATCTTCTTTAAGTTTACTAAAATCAGCTGATAAGATTGATGGTGCTACCTTCATAACGCTCACTCCTAATAACGCTTTTTCTGTTGTTGGATTTCATCATATAGCAATAAATAATTCTCGTACCTCGAAGCTAATATCTCATTATTCTCATACGCTTTTTTTACAGCACAATGCGGTTCCTTTATATGTAAACATCCTCTAAAACGACACTTTTGTGAACGCTGTACAAAGTCAGGATAATGCGCTTGTAAATACTCCGCTTCAACTTTATAAAAATCAAGCTTTGAGAACCCTGGCGTATCCGCGACTAGTCCTCCATGTATTTCGAGGAGTTCTGAATGTCTAGTCGTATGTCTACCTCGTCCTAATGCTTTTGAAATCTCTCCTGTTTTTAATGAGAGTGAAATATCTAAAGCGTTTAACAAACTCGACTTTCCAGCGCCTGTTTGCCCAGCAAACACACTCACTTTATCCTTTAATACTGATTTGATTGGCTCAATAAGTTTCTCATCATGGACTGTACTGTAGTATACTTTGTAATAGTTTTCGTAATACTGTAGTTTCTTTTTAAGTTCTTCTAGTTCTTTCTGTGGAAGTAAGTCTACTTTAGAAACAACAATAATCGGTGTCACCTCTTCGGCTTCAACCAAAATCAAGAAACGGTCAAGCAAGTTAAAACTAAAATCCGGTTGCAAAGCAGAATGAATGAGTATAGCTTGGTCAACATTTACAACCGGAGGTCTAGATAAATCGTTTTTCCGTGGTTTAACTTCTAAAATATGGTCATCATCAAAAACGACCCAATCCCCTACTTTAGGTGAAATATCTCGATGCCTAAAAACACCTAATGGTTTGAGTTGATATGTGTTCTGGTCTTCACCTTTTATGGTGTATTGCCCAGCGATGAGTTTAATGATGATGCCTTTTTTCATAAACACCTCTAAATTTGTGTAATTTTTAATGCCTCTTGCAATGAACGTTTAGCGACATTATGTTTTGCGCGTAACGTTGCTAAAAGATACACGGCAATAAAGACAATGAATGCAACCATTAAATGCCAAACTTGTAATGTCATGGGGATATAGAAATTAAACTCTCTAATCATCCAAATACGTAAAATATAAAACGCTAAAATAGTGATTGGTATGGTTATAAGAAACAATAAAATATTCAATTTTTTATATCCGCCAAGGACCATCCGCGATATCTCTTTACTGTCATACCCGATGACTTTAAACAAAGAAATCTCATACGTTTGATCTTCAACACTAAGTACCGTTAATAAGTATATAATAATTAAAGCCATAATTCCAGCGGATACCATTATGAAATACATCATTGACTCTACCAACTCATTAACATACCCAATTTGTTCTAAAATGACATCGATATGAGCAACATTATCATATTCCTCGTCCTCAATCCGTGTTGCACTATAGAGTCTATTAAAATACTCAGACGTATCAAATAGCAGTTCACTAACTTTTTCACGTTGATAAAAAACCGTGTTTCCAGGATATAAATCCGCAATGCCGACCACTTCTATATTGATTGATTCATTAGCCACTTTCAATAAAACAACGTCACCCACGCTTAAACGACTTAAATCCGCAAAACTTCTAGTAATCACAATCCCATCTTCCAAACTTGCATTTAACGCATTGCCTCGAGAATTATACAAGGTTCGGGTTGAATTGTTAATATCGATACCGATTAATGTTGCATCGATATTATCAATAACGACAGGTAGTTCTAAGACTTTATCATACTCTTTGGGGTCACAATCAAAGGTTTCACAGTATACAATACTCTCAATCGATGATTGCTCATAATAATCGATAACGGATTGGTCAAA
>SKIW01000069.1 GCA_007116245.1 Candidatus Izemoplasma sp.
AAGATAGTATGATATAGTTCTTAATGCAAACCAATGAAAGGATGAATGATGATGAAAAACACCCGTAAGTTTACCCTTATTGAACATATAATCATTATTTACAAAGCCTCACTTTCCTTTTTATATTTAAAGCTATTTAAAAGGAAAAACGGTATCAATTTTAAACTAAAAGAACGCATCATGTTAGCTATTACAGAGGTTAACGGTTGTGCGATGTGCTCTTATGTACATACAAAACTCGCGATAAAAGCTGGGTTATCCGATCAAGATATTAAAGCGCTTCTAGAAGGCGAGTTGAGCAATGTACCAAAAGAAGAAGCGTTAGCGATTTTATTTGCAAAAGACTATGCGTATAACCATGAGAAGATTGATCAAGCGTTTTATCAAAAACTCATAGAGAAGTACGGAACTAGAAAAGCGCGTGCTATATTAGGTGTTTCACAAGTCATTACAATGACGAATGGCATGGGAATATCGCTTGATCATCTTAAAGGGACTTTAACGTTTAAGCACGTTAAAGGTTCATGTGTTTTAAACGAACTACTCATTCCGATTTTTACAATGGTGTTATTTCCAATCTTTTTACTTTTTAATCTATTTGTAATCCTGTTTTATAATTTAAGGTATCGTACGTAATTCTTCTGTTTAAGGTGTATAAAGGTATGCTACAATATAGCTAAATACATGATGATTAGGAGTGCTGATACTATGAGGCAAGAAAAGCTTTTGATTCGAAAAGCTAAGTTAAAAGACCGTGATGAACTAGAAGGGTTATGGGATCGTGTTATTCAGGATGCATTTATTAAAGAAGGCACCGATGAGTATCACAACCCTAAAGATGAGCTCGCATTTAAAATGGAACAGTTTGATGCAGCACTAAAAGAGTTATCTTCTCACTATTTTTGTGCGTTTGTTGATGATAAACTCGTAGGAACCATTGCCTATGGCACACCGCCTAATCGTGGTATATTAAGACGCACTGGTGATGAGCTTAAAGAAATGGTAGAAATAGGGTCGCTTTATATTGAGCCTACTTTACAAAAAAAGGGGTACGGAAGACGATTGCTTATGTTTATTCTTGAAGACTTACTTAATAAAGGAATACATACTGTTTGTTTTGATTCGATTATTGAGTCTTCTAAACAGATTTGGAGAAAGATATTTGGGGAACCTAAATATCAAATCCCTTCTAAGAAACATGAGTTTATCCATATGATTTGGGTCGTTAATGTAAAGGAATCGCTTGAGAACATAAAAAAAAGACATTGAGTCTTTTTTTTATAGCCCGATCTTATCTAAATCTTTTTGAAGCTGTTGGATTTTCTTTTTGATACGTCGTTTATTCCATAGTTCATGCTTGAGTAGCTTGTACACTTCTCTTGCATGCTTCACAAAGTCTTTAAATTGTTTCGACTTTAACTTGTCATCACCTGTTTTTGCAAACGCCAAGCGATCCTTTACATCTTCTAAAAGATCTTTGTAGGTTTCTTTAGATGCGCGTTGAATTAAGTTATCTATTAACTCTTTAGCTTCATATAACGTCTCATACGCTTCACGACGTGTTTTCTCTAAACTTTTAGCCATTAAGACACCTTCTCTCCACAATGTTGGCAAAACTTAGCGCCTTTAGGTAAGGTTTCTTGACAATTTGCACAAATCCCTTGTTTTTTAGTTGTGAGTTCTTTACCGCAATCCTTACAAAACTTTGAACCAGGTATATTTTCACTTCCACAATGGACACAGAAGAGTACAGCATCCTGTGTTTTCCCACTTTCAGCTTGTCGGATACCAACTTCACGTTCGGTTTCCATCTTATAGTCTTTTCTGAACTCATCACGGTTTGTTTGATCAAGGTTTTGTCTAACTTGATTGACTAAGACATCTTTCTTCGCTTCTTGCATACGTGTTAAGAAGTCTTCATCATACGATATGTTAGTAATATAGAAACTATGTAAAGTAACGCCATAATCATCAAAAAGAGGTTTTAAAGCGGTATGTAAAGTTTGCGATAAAGCTTTTTCGTATGTCGTAATTGTCGCAATATCTTTTAAGCTATAACGGTTCTTTTTAAAAATATTAGCGAGTTCACTACGAATTTCAATGTTGAGTTCTGAACGAAAAAAAGCTTTTAAGGAATCTTGGGTTAATGATTCTTGAGAACCTTGTACTTTAGAGAATAGTTTCATCGGATTATTAATCGAGAACTTATAGGTTCCATTCGCACCAATTGAAGAATGCATATCATACGTTTCATCATAGATGGGGATTCGTGAAGGTGTCCCCCAAGGGTTTTCTAGTTGAACGACACGATTAATGTAATAAATATCGACATTCTCAGACACTTTTTTACTCTTAAACGCTTTTCTTAGTAGTCCTTCTCGTTCATCATTCGCTAAATAATATTCCTTTTTATCGTTGAACGCGCCTAAAAATGCGCCATTACGCAAAAAGATTATATCAGAGTCTTTACGTGCAAATAATTTAGCGTTTACCGCAATCTTTGAAACATCACTTTTCCAAATAACATCAGCTGGTGTGCCCTTAAATATAACCTCGGTATCGAAATCTTTAACTTTTTTCATTGTGTAGCCTCCTATACAATTTCATTGATTTGTAAATAATAGATTAAAATGGCGAGTAACGCGGGTAGGAAAATGATTCTAAAGCGTAGTTTACGAAAGTTGATCGGTAAAAAAGATTTTGATTTATGTAAATAACTATAAAACAACATAAATGTGATATGGTAAAACCCAAGCGAAACTTCTGGAATGTAGGTATACATATAAATTGCACGATATAAAGATACAATGAGAAATGGTAAAAGAGCGATGACTAAGATATGATGAAGGTGAACTTTAAAACACCTTTTCTCTGGTTCTTTTTCTTTTATACACGCTCTTTCTTTGTAATAAACGAGTATGAAACCATAGATTAGGAGTAAATATAGAGCAGGTCCTACGAAACCTATATCAAGCGGGTGTTCGAAAACGAAATAAAGAATGATGAACGTAAATGACGTTAGAAAAACAAGGAAATTAAAGAATTTTGTCAGTTTTCTGAATCGGATTTTTCTAATAGTATGCTTCTTATTAAAAATATCATGTTTTATCTGGTTTTCAGTTTCTTTAAGCTTCTCATCGATGTTAAAGAGCTTGTCCTGATAAGCGCCTTTATCCTTAAGCGCGATGTAAGAAGGATGTTTAATTAGTTTTCTAAACTTCTTTAGATGATTTTTTTGTTTGATTTGCTCTTGCAAATCATCAAAATCTTGAATTTCAAATGTCGATAACAACATGTAGTAATGATATTCTTCTCGTGCTGTTGCACCGTAGTTATAAATCTTTTTAGCTTTTTTATACGCTTTTTTATAGCGCTTTTTTGTAATGAATTTCTTTATTTTTTTAATAATCTTTTGCACACGTTCATGCGTTTTGTAAATGCTATTAACGAGTTCTTCACCAATCTCTTTTTTAAAATCATTGAAGGTGGTTTCATAGTGTGTGTACTTCGTATCATAATCTAAATTTTTAATCGCTTCTTGATATTGTTCCGAAGAAAACAAATAATCAAAAAACATGATATTTGATTTATTGGTTAACATTTCTTCAAGTGATGTCGGATCATAAATGTGAAAACTAAAGAGAAGATTTAACCATATTAAATCAGGGTGATATTGGCAGTGTTCGTATAAAGCATCAAGTCTTTTTTCACTACGATACTCGATAATGTTATTAATTTCATGTTGGATATGACGTTCAATGATTTCTTCATGACTTCTAAAAAACACTAGGTCTTCAGTGAATTTTTTAGATGTTTTATACTCGTTTGAGTCCATGACTTCAAGCGCATTTGCTAAACGTTCTTCATCGTTTATGTAGTCCATAAACGCTTGGGTGTTTTTAAAATGGTGACGAATAAGGAATTTGACCCACCATGCTTGTGGATACTCTACGTTCATGTCGAGTGCTTTTTCAATATACTCAATTGCTTTTTGGTCATTACCATGTTCGAGTTCAACTTCTGCGCGCTTGATATAATTCTCTATTTGCACATTTTCTTTAGTATCTTTTTGATCGTCTGGGCGTTGTTTTTCTTTAATTCTTACGAGTAAATCAAAGACGCGTTTTCTTAGTTCTTTAAAACCTTGCTCGATATTAGTAAAGCCGTCTATCCATTTAATGCCATCAAAGAAATACTTAAAATACATCGTATGATCCGATTGATCAATCTTAAACTCAATACGCGTTTTCGCTTTTTTTTGAGCAATATCAAGTTCACGTTGGACATCTTTACTAAGCATCGCATCTTGGCTTGAGACAACGAGAAAAAGGTTGCAAGTATCAATTGCTTCTTCGATATTTTTCCAGTAGTTCTCATTATCATTAGGACGAAGATTGCGACTCGATATCCAGCAAATATTCCCGTCTTCCTCTAATGTTTTAACAACATTGCTAGCTATTTCACCATCGGTTGAACGATGACAAATAAAGATATCTCTGGGGATAAAAGAGTAGTTGTCTTCTAATATTTTGCGTTGTTTAAAGACGCTTTCGTAGCGTTCAATTGCCTGTGTATTGACATAACTTAAATAGTTTTTAATTAAGTTATAGTCGCGAAGGTCACTTAACTCGATAATATGATTGATAACATCTTCTAAGGCTTTTGGTGTGGCTTCAATCGTATAAGTTTGATAAAATTTCTTTAAATGTTTAGGGTTATGGTTCTTTTTAGAAGCATACCCGTAGTAGTAGTTTGCTTGGTAGTCGTTAGGGATCACTTCTCTAATTTGATTCGAAAAAGTGATGATGGCATCGATATCATCATTTAAAACTGCGATTTTCAATAACTTTCTCGCGTTTTCTAGCTCTTTTGTTTTATCAACTTCGACTTTAGTAAGCTCAATCGCATGATTCACAACAAACGTATTACCACAAGCGTGGCATAAACCGGTTTTTCGTTGCTGATCAACTTCGATTGAAGATCCACATGTTGTACATATAGCACGGGTTAGTTCAATGCTCATAGTGTCACCTCTTTAAACAAAAAAAGTGCACAACAAAAAATACACATACTTTTTGTTCTACACTTTTTTTATAATATCCCTTCATAAACTCTTCCCCTTGTGAGTTTAATAGCTATATTATAGCATATCAATATATTTTGGTTAACCCTTTTTTGCAAATTTAAGGTTTGTTTTAACCGCCGACTTAAAACGTAAAAAAGCTAATCGCAATAAAAAAACCTGAATATTCAGGTTTTAAGTTGTTTGTTATATTCCAAAATGATGTGTAAGAAACTGACGGATGTATTTGCTGAGATAGTATAAGACGTGCATAAAGAAAGCGGTAAATAAAATCGAGAAAAATACATCGGTAATATAATGTTCTCCTAAGCAAATACGAAAGTAAGATTGTAAGGCGATCCAAAACAAAACCGGTAAAGTGACTTTCCATGTTTTAATGTTAATTTGTGGCAATACTAGCGTTACTAATATAAACCATAAAGCGATACTTACGAAAGTGACATGCCCTGAGGGAATAGAGTAAAAATCTCTATGAAACACCATGCCTGCAATTTCATACCACTCTGTAAAAAGCGATTCATCATCGATTACGATATAAGGTCTGGCACGACCAAACAAACGTTTTAATTGTGTAACAACAAAATATAAAAAGACGATTAACCCCATGCCTATCGATGCTAAGTAATCAAACTCAAACCATTTATTTCGATACACATAGCGACTGGCATAGAAAGAACCGATAATCATACCGATGATAAAAAACGGCGCGAGGGTTAGATAAAAAGGTAAAAAGCGCATTGAACGTACAAACATATAGGATAGTCCTAGGTATCCTATGATCGCTAAAACATAAATCAATCCACGAAAGATTAGCGGAACTTTTTTATGACTAAAGCGGAAGATGTAGTAATTAATACCAAAGAAACCAATAAAAAATGGCGGGATGTACACCATTTCAGAGATGATTCTTGAAAAACCATTAAGGCCTTTAAATAATGAAAGGGATAGTTCTAAATCAAAAGGTGTAGCAATCAATAACAAAGTAAAAACGACACCATACAATACAAAGAAGAACTTGTTCATGTCATCACCTCGAGTAGTTTTTGGACTATAAAAAATATTATAACATAAGTTTAACTATAATCATAAGTGACATTAGGCTGATAAAATACATTAAACAGGTTATGCTGATATCGTTTCTAATTTAGATAATTTGTTATAACAGAAAAACATCTAAAATAAAGACTCCACAACCATCGTTGTAAAGTCTATGTTATAACCTACTCATCTCTACTCGGTGCACCCCAAACAACATTATATGACTCACTATTCCAATTATTAGCCCAGTTCTCTGGTTTACTATCTGTAACAACATAAATCGATGTAAACAAGAAACTTTGGCTAGATACGATCGCCCTTTGCCCGATTGTTTCCACACTAAGCGGTATATAAAGTGCGATAAGTCGGGTATTATAAAAAGCATATTCGCCAATCGTGTGTACATGATTCGGTAAGTATATTTCGTTAAGGATAGTATAACTAAAGGCATAGTTCCCAATACTTTCTAAAACACTATTAGGGGAGATCGTTACCGTAGTTAGGTTTAAGCAGAAAGAGAACGCTTGGGAGCCAATCGAAGTGACTGTTTCTGGGATTAGAATGCTCATTAAGTTTTCACTACCGTAAAATGCACGTACACCAATGCTTTGAAGTTGGCTATCTTCTTCGAGTCTGAACACAGTTAATGCATCATTTACCAAAAACGCTTCGGAGCCTATGACTTCAACGGATTTGGGAACATGAAATTGCTGGATTTTCGAGTATGAAAACGCGTTGTCGCCAATGACTCTTAAGACACTATCAGCTTCAAAGATAACCTCAGTCAGATGACTGGTTAGAAAAAACGCTCTTGCTTCAATCGTTTCGATTGTGTTTGGAATCGTAATCATTTCGAGTGTTTCCCGGTGGGTAAAAGCTTGATACCCGATTGAAGTGATTAAACTTCCTTGGTGTCTTTTAGGGATAACAATGTGGTTAGCAGAGGATGTACCTGAAAATACCGTGTAGTTGTTTCCGACTTTTAAGAAGTGAAGTCCTTCTGAACCCCAATCAGGGTATAAAGATACGTTGTATTTAGGCATGGTAGTATTTAAAAATGGTTCTGTTCTTGCATGATCTGTATACCATCCTGCAAATAGATATCCTTCTTTTTGAGGTATTTCGATGTTTGGGATAACCTCATTGTGTCTAAGTGTAAATACGTATGAATCCTCATCGGTGTTTATGATAAGTTCATACGTACGAGTATAGTCGTAATAAAAGTATGTTGCACTAAAAATAATCCCCATAATAACCGCTGCAAATACGAGTTTTTTCATAGATGACTTCCTTCCTAATACCACATTGTAGTTTGGTTATATTATAGCATGAGGGATATACCATTCGTTAGTGTTAAATCCGTTTAAGAAAGTAGATGTGATAATCATGCGATGTTTTAAACGATATCAAACCATATTATTTACGATAATCAATAATAAAGACTATAATAAGTATAGTGACAATCAATCGGTATAAAGAATTAAGCATGCTTGGAGGTATTAATGATGAAAGTACGTATGTATGGAGAAAAGCCTTATAAGGTCGTTGTAGTTCACGGTGGACCAGGTGCTTTAGGGGATATGTTCCCTGTCTGTAAAGAGCTATCAGGGATGTTTGGCGTCTTAGAACCTTTACTTGCAGAAACTACGATAGAGGGACAATTAAATAAGTTGAAAGATATTATTGAAGCACACTCAACATCCCCAATTATATTAATAGGGCATTCTTGGGGTGCTATGCTAGCGTATATGTTCACTTCAAAATACCAACATTTAGTGCGTAAACTTATTTTAATGTCAAGTGGCCCTTTAGAGGAAGACTATGTAGCTGAGTTTAAAAAACGTAGAGAAGAGAAACTAACGATTTCTGAAGCAGCGACATTGCGTACGTATCTAAAAGCATTTTCGGATTTGAAGGATAAAGCATTGGATAAACATCTAGCTATAGTAGGAGAGTTTATGGAGCGCATAAATAGTTTTTCTTTAATCGATATGCCTTATGAGGGAAGTTTATTTAAGTATAAAACTTTTCAATCAATCTCTTTAGAAATAACTCAGTTGCGCCAAACAGGCGAGATGTTTAACATGGGAAAATCAATTGACTGTGAAGTGATTGTTATACACGGTACGCACGATTTTCATCCAGCGTTTGCGATGAAAGCGTCTTTAGAAAAACTCGGTATAAAGTTTCGGTATTATGAGCTAGATAAATGTGGTCATACACCATGGAAAGAAAAATATGCTAAAAAAGCGTTTTTTGATATTTTAACGTCAGTTGTAAGTGAAAATTTGGAAACAAAAGAAGGAGTGTAAATATGGATGTTTTAATTATTGGCGGAACAGGGATTATAAGTACATTTGTTGTAAGGAAGTGTATTGAAAAAGGCTTTAATGTCACAGTTTTGAATCGTGGTAGTTCTAACGAGAAGCTTCCTAAAGAGGTTAACGTATTGACTGGTGATATTCAAAACGAAGAAGAGGTGAAGATACTTCTAAACGATCAGTATTTTGATTCAGTTATTCAGTTCGTCGCTTTTACAAAGAAACAGGTTGAAAGAGATGTTCGCTTGTTTAAAGAAAAAACGGATCAATACGTTTTTATTAGTAGTGCGAGTGCATATCAAAAACCTGCAAAAGATTATCCTATTACAGAAGCGACGCCGCTTCATAATCCATACTGGAATTATAGTCGTAATAAGATAGCGTGTGAAACCTATTTGAATACTGTTTCAGATATGAATATTACCATCGTTCGGCCCTCACACACATATAATAATACAATGATTATGTCCGCAATGACGCGTTGGCAATATGATTATGCACATATAAAACGGTTGCTTGAGGGTAAACCGATTATTATTCCTGGCGATGGCACTAGTGTATGGACGATTACACACGGGTCTGATTTTGCGAACAGTTTCGTTTACTTAATCGGTAATAAAGATGCGTATAATG
>SKIW01000044.1 GCA_007116245.1 Candidatus Izemoplasma sp.
GAATAACTCTATCAAACAAGGTAAGTACGAATCTCAAACTCCCGTCTGCATCAATCATCCATCCATACGTTGAATAGGCTTGTATAAGGACATCCTCATTGGTTTTAAAACCAATACCGATTTCATAACGGTCTCCTATTATTAATACATCATAAAGTGATATATAAATAGCGCGTTCAATCATCGTTTCTCTAAAAGTCATACAATGTTCAATATCAAAATAATTAATGTAATCTCCACACACTGTTTCACTATCAATAATATGTGTATTAAACACATCGATAAACGTTTCTAATCGCGTTTCAAAATCAAGGACTACATCCTCATCAACACCATAAAACTCTATAAATATTCCACCACCAACATAACTCGCTCTGAAATAAATGCGTTCATACGTAATAACATTATCTTCTACCACCTCTAAAATACCCACTTTCCAAGCATTAAACTCACTCGGGAAATGATCCTCGTAAGAAATAAGCCTCCAGGAACGGTTATGTTCTAGGTCGTTCGCTCTTAATTGATAATACGCTTCATCTAGACTGTTACGGAAATAATAGTTATCAAGCCATTCAGTCGTTACCGATGCATCATGATAACTATCACGATACGCATTCACCATATTTAAGGCAGTCACTAAATCAACATAATTTGTTTCAAAAACGTCATCGACATTCAAGCTAAAATCATCGTTGATAAACGTGTAACGTAGTTCAAAACGAACTAAAATGCTTATATCGTCTTGTAAATCAAAAAACACAACTTCTGTATAATAATTACCGTTACTCAATAGATTAAAGACCATTAAGGTATAACCTAATCCATGCAAACTATAAACATCGATAAAACAATCCTCTTCATCCTCTAAAACCATCTCACAAATGATATCACTCGTTGTTTCACTGTCGTAGATCATCTCTAATATATCTAAAAACAACGATTCCGCATAAAGACTGTCAATAACATCAGGGTCTTCGGTTTCTTCATTGATAATGTAATCTATTATCACAAACATCTCGATATACCAAACATCTTCAGTATTTAAGAAAACATCTGACTTAATACGATACAAAAACACATTATCACTCGATACTGAAAAATCAACATACAGCTTATTCTCACCAGTACGTTCAATCTCTAAAAACGTTAACCCAACATCTTCATCCATCATCATCCGTAGTTGCATACAAAGAGCATACGCATCACTAGGAAAGTACATCTCACAAAACACTTCATCTGTCAAAGCATCATCCATTAAGTCACTTAGCCATGATGTTAAGTACTCCACCATCACCTCTGTTTTAAACGCTTCAGTGTACGTTTTTTCAATCTCACCAAAAAGCGTAAAAAGATACTTACCTTCGCCATCCATAAAACTTGCCAAGGACAAGAACACATCGTATTCCCCTGCATCGCTAATAACACTTAAGGTAATATCATGTGGTCCAAAAGGCACATCATAATCCCGTGTAAATTCAACCACACTTACGATTGAATTCTGACTTAAATCTTCTTCACGCATCGTTTTTATTTCTTCAGGTAAAACACCATTAAAATACCAATTTCCTAACACACTATCCGTTATTGATGGATTCAAATAGTCATTAATAAAGGTTTCAATCGCTGTTTCATATACCGTTCCAACTAAATACGCATGACTCTCTTGACCACGCCACACTTCAAACTCAATCGTGCCATCTTTAAAGACAGTTACATCCATGTCAAAGCGATACGATTCTAAATCACTACTCGCTGTTTTACGGTAGTGCACTGTTCCATAAAACGTACTATTAATCTGACGTTCTAACGAAATACTAACAATCTCATACCCATAATCCGTAAAATACGCTCTACGTTCAGTAAAAGTCGGCCAATGCCAAGTAGAAAAATAACGATCATAAAAGTTTACTATGTTTAAATCAGGTGATAAATACGCATCAATAAACGCGTTAAACGCCGTTAAAACATCGCTATCACTCACACCCTCAACCGCCGGTAAAACAGTTACCGTAAAGCGTTGTGTCGTAGCGTTCCCCGCTTCATCCCGCACCTCTACAGTGACATCATAAGAACCATAAACATCATAATTCACTGAATCATTTATCACCGTTTTAGTGAATACCGTAGAAACATTATCGCTTGCATTTTTTATAAGCAATGTCCAATCTATTGGACTACTGAACTGTATTATTTCTTGATCGGGTATCACATCAAACGTCGGTGGGATTGTATCGATAACAACAATCTCTTCAACCTCATAATCCCAGTAATGTATCACCATTTTTTCCTCAACATTCACAAACCCAACCACAAACATCACAAAGAACGCTTCATCAAGCGAAAGCACTTTAATATGATAGTAATCCTTACCATCACTATGCGTTTCTCTTACAATAGAATCCAAGGTAAACGCCTCTAAAACGTCCGGTACTAAACTTACTTGATCACTTCGACAACGATCCCTTAAACCTGGCGATGTCATCGAAAACACCGTTTCACATACATCACCCAACGTTTCATTATCATAATGATTCATCACATCGTAAAACGATTCTTCGATTAAAGATAACGCTACATCCCCAATCGCCTCTCCTTGACACCCAGCATGGGTTGGATTGTTCCGACAAAACGCTTCATTTAGTTCTTCAAATTCATCTGGAGTTGTAAACATCGTACATCCAACCATAATAAGAAATGAAACACATAACCATAACACTAAAACAATCCGCTTCATCATAGCCTCCTATCATGGTACTTTATACTTTGATTATAATTTTAGTCTCTTTTATAAGATAGCTAATAATGTCTTATTTATAATTTATATATATTATTACACATAAGAAAAATGCACACCGGATGGTGTGCATCTTATAATCCAATGTCTTTATACAAATTCGCAATCTCTGCGCCCGCTTCATTACTCACAAACAACTGTTTAATCTTCCCAAGCGTCCTTCTGGTTTTCTTAAACACCAACTTCATCCAACGGATAACCCACGTAAAGGGATACATAAACGGCACATATCTAAGCCAAGGATACATTCCCTTCATCGAACGATAACTCGGGAAGGTGAGCGCTAAAATAAACACTAACTTTTTTTGACCCTTAACTTTACTGCCACCAAGTCTTCCTAAGAACGGGTTAAAATCTTTGCCATGACCATGTACGCCTGAGGAAACAATTAACTGTGTTACTTTTTCAAACGTTTGATTGCTTAAACTGATATTTTTAACATACTTACTCAATACGTCAAGATTAAAATACATCCGATTTAATAAAAGCATCGTCCCTAAAAACGTTGTTAAGTTACTTTTTTCTAAGATTTTATCAAGTTCTTCTAAATTAAAACTCGCCTCATAATGCTTCGCGTAAATCCCAATATCAAGCACCGACCTGATTCCAACCCCAGTACCATAAAAATGTTTGGCCATATGATAGAGTAAGTAAACGAGCTCAAACTCCGGTTTAAATTGATAACGATGTAATTCACTTTGTACAGCATACACCCAAACACTCTCTAAAAACTTCGCGTGTTTCTCATTAAAAACATACGATAACCTCGGGTGTAGTTCTAAATGAACCCCACTTAGATGTTTAAAATTCGTGTGTTGTTGGCTATCAGAAATGAGTTCATAGTTCGCTTCTTTCATCAGTTTTTTTGCTTTAGGGTGGTGTGCTTCCTTAACAACCAAATCAATATCCCCCATCGAACGCATATAGGGTTCAGGGTACAACTTTTTTAACACTACCCCTTTTAAAAAGATATGATCGATCCCTGCTTCGTTAAATAGATTCGTCAGTTCTTTAACAACGTGTTCCTGTAGGATATCGCTATGTGTATACGCTAAAAAATCCTTATGAAATAATGTATATACTTCTGGATTGATATTGTTTTTATCTAACTGACTATATAAAATACCCGATAAGCCGTTTTCCCTAGCCACTTGAAAAAAACGCTTTTGATCGGTTATCTCAAACGTAATTTTTTCTTGTTTTAAGGATAGCTCAGTCGCTCTAAATACCTCTTTAACTACTTTATCCATAAAAACCTCACTTACACTATTTTTAATAGTACCCTACGAATAAATCGCAGTTTTACCCATACAAATACCTTGAAACGATACACTTTATTTCTAACATCAATTGTTTTATGACCATGATGAATCGTTTTTACAACCGCCTTTATTTGTTCAGGCTTTACCCATTCAACGCGACGTAACCCATCACCCATCACTTTCAAAGGATCACTTACTTTTATCACACGATGTAACACCATCGCGTGAGAATTAGTCTCATATAAAATAATATCGTACTTCCCGATACGATCAACCTCTTTAGTTAAAACAACCCGTGATACATTATGCTTTAAAAAAGGTCGCATACTATTCCCTGTAACGGTAATCTCTACAGCATCATTATGGTTTAACGTTTCAATTATAAGCGGCATTAACTCTTTCGACAATACCAAGCGCTTTTCCATATTAAATAAGCAAATCCTTTTCTTTTAACTTAGCTAAAAACGCTTCTACATCTTGTCTTGCGACGTCTTCAGTAACCTCATACTCATCAAGTAACACCTTCACTAAATCTGATTCTTTAATATCATTTTGCAATGCTTCAAAAAGCAGTTTTCCTGATTGGTTCAGCGTCATAATTCCGTTAAATGTGACCGCTTCTTTTCCAACAGGTACAACAATATGTTCACCAGCAATACTTCTTAAAATATAGTTCTCTTTAATTTTCATAAAAAACCCCCGTCATAAATGTCATATTTATTATAGCACACTCAATTCATTATATTGTAATACCTTAAGCTATGATACAATAAAAACAAGCATGTTAAGGAGAATGACAATGATAAAAAAAGAAACTACAAAACAATGGCTGATTAAAAAGCACCGTTTCTTAAAAAGACCGCTTATACTACTCATCTTTATGAGTGCGATTCTTAGCGCCACAGCGGTGATGTTTGCCTATCTTTCTAAACTAACATTGGATGCCGCTGAGGCGCGTCTAGGTTCACAGTTTGTGTATGCAGCAATACTCCTGTTACTCCTCTTAGTCTTTCAAATTATCTTTAGAGGACTCTATTCGTATTTAATCGGTGTATATAAAGCGCGTACTGATAAGCAAATTAAAACGTATGTTTATCGTGATATTCTCCATAAAAAACAACCTTCCTTAGATCAATATCACACCGGACAACTGATGAACTATTTAGACAGTGATGTGACTAGAATTGTCGAAGGACTCATCGATATTATCCCACGGTTTATCTTCTTAATCCTAAGATTTTTATTCGCGTTTATTTTACTGTTCATTCTCGATATGTTTTTTGCCTTTGTCATGCTGGGATTTGGCTCGGTATTGCTGGTAGCAAGTGTCTTTCTTCGCAACGAAATGAAAAAAAGACATAACGCGATGCAAGACCAAGAAGCTAGACTTCGAAGTTATATGCAAGAAAACTTAGAACACATTATGCTGATAAAATCCTTTGAAGCAGAAAACTATACCTTAAACAAGCTCGATACCACACAAACCGGCTTTTTAAATGCCCGTATTCATAAACACAAACTCAGTGTTTTAGCAAGTATCGGACTCGCGGGTTTCTTTACCTTCGGATACGCTTTAGCGATTATTTACGGAGGTTATCGTATCGGTACAAACGCCTTAACATTCGGTAGCTTAATCGCGATTTTACAACTCGTAGAATTCATGCAATCTCCGTTTAGCGGATTAAGTCAACTCCTCCCAAAATACTACGCAATGCTCGCTTCTTCAGAAAGGATTATCGCGTTAGAAAACGAACCGCTAGAAACAAAAGATCCTAATCTTCATCTTACTACCTTTAATTCGGTTGATTTTGAAGAAGTCTCTTTCAAATACGATGAATCCTATATCTTAGAACATTTTACAGAGTCTATCAAACAAGGCGAATTTATCCATATTCGTGGCGACAGTGGGATTGGTAAAACCACGCTTTTAAAACTCTTACTCGGGTTGATAGAACCTGAACAAGGTACCCTCACTGTCACACATAACGAAGAAACACACACCATTTCTGAAAGCACACGGAGTTTATTCACTTACGTACCTCAAGGCCTTATGCTTCTAAGTGGTACGATTCGTGATAACATTATCTATAATCAAAAAGATGTCGATGAAGGCACCTTAATTAAAGTCACACAAATCGCGCATATTTATGATGAAATAATGAAGCTACCTAAAGGCTTTGATACCTTTATCGGTGAACGAGGGTACGGACTGAGCGAAGGACAAATACAACGTTTAGCCATCGCCCGTGCACTTTTAAAAAACTCACCGATTATGTTGCTTGATGAGATTACCTCGGCACTCGATCAAAACACCGAGGAGGCGGTTTTAAAAAATATTAAAACCTTAACAGATAAAACGTGCTTGATTATTTCACATAGACCTCTTAATGAAGAATATATTGATACAGTCATAAAACTTTAATCATATGCCATTATGAATAATAAAAAAAATCTCGCATTTTAGCGAGATTTTTTCAACTTTTATTACTGAGTAACAAAATCAAGATTCAGTGTTAGTGCATAACTATAAGAAATTGGTTTATAAAAAGGTGTCTTTATCCAAGCTTCTTCTTGATGAGATAAATCACTAATTTCTTCAGCATTAGTATTTAAAAGAAACTTACTCATATTATTTAAAATGTTATTAACCGCTTGGTCTTTAAAGATGATATCTTCTTTCTTGACGATCGATATACTCTCAAATGTCTTTTCTTTATATAAGTACTCTTTTTTAGTTATCTCACCTTGTTGTTCTAAATCTTGTACGTAACTATATAGTGACTGTGTAAAAGGTCCATATTGATGTTTAAGATACGATAGACCGGTAAACGATTTTCCTTGATTTTTAAAGTATGAAAAATCTAAGTAGAAAAAAGCTTTGTTTAACTTAGTCATACTAATCGACTTTAACGAACTAAAGTATTTGATTAATCGAATAATTCTCTCACTATCTTTATCTTTGAAACCATTGAACTCATTAAGTTCATGTAGTTCTTCGTGCTCGATGGGTTTGGGAACTGCTTTTTGTACCTTCTCAGGTAGCTCTATACCCTTATTCTTCGATAAAGTATACAACAATCTAGGTTCTTCTATTACTAAACATAGTAAACTTGCATTCGATGTCTCAGGAATCGCTTGGTTTTTTTCATAACTTATGAGTGTCTTTGGCGCAATACCAAGTAAACTTGAGAATTGTTCTTGAGTTAGTCGATAACTTTTTCGAAATCTTCGTATCTCATCCCCAGGAACTCCATGGTTTTTATTAAATGCAATAATAAAATCTTCACTGACTTTTTGATCTAACACTTCATCGTATACTTGCTCGGAACATACTTTACAAATTCTTTTTTCGATATCTAATGTCACTGTTTTACCTTTGTGAGTTAACGTACGGTTTACCTTTACAACTAATGTCTCAACTTTTTTCATACAATTCTCACAATATTTATACTCCATCAGATAACCCTCCAATTTATTGATCTGCGTGGAATGATATACATACACATTCT
Source organism: Candidatus Izemoplasma sp. (assembly GCA_007116245.1). GTDB lineage: Bacteria > Bacillota_I > Bacilli_A > Izemoplasmatales > Izemoplasmataceae > CSBR16-104. The sequence goes on from SKIW01000044.1 coordinate 7,566, forward strand.
TCTGTTTCTATTTGTTTTTCAATCTTAATTTTTATATAGGCCATGCTATTATTCACTAGTCGCTTAAAAACATACGCTTCACTATCTTTCTGATAATTAAACTTAGAGTCCTGAACAAGTTCACCTCTTTGTAATGACAAAATGTGACTCCAGGCTACATCAACCGTTATCCCGAAATCTTCAAATAGTTTATCGATATAGTTTTTCCCATCCGGATATTTTCGTGTAGAAAATCGGCGCTTTCCTGATTTAATTAATGTTTTTGCTTTGGTCAGGAAAGTAACCACTTTATCCCCCATAGCAATCACCTCGTATATACTTAAGTCTATCATATTTTCCACATCGAGTAAACACTAAATATTACAATTGTAATATTTTTATCCCATAAAGAGAGAAGGCTTGAATAATCAAACCTTCTAAGCTTCTTCTAACTTTGTTTTAGTATTATAAAGCTTTGCATACAACGAATCAGGTGTATTCAATAACGATTCATGGGTTCCTTCTTCAAAAATCTTACCTTCTTTTATGACTAAAATCTTATCAGCATCTTTAATCGTTGAAAGACGATGTGCAATCACTAACGTCGTACGGTTTTTCTTAAGTTGATGTATCGCATCTTGTACCAACGTTTCTGATTCACTATCAAGTGCCGATGTCGCCTCATCTAAAAGTAAAAGTGGTGCGTCTTTAAGAATCGCTCTTGCAATGGCCACACGTTGTCTTTGACCCCCTGATAACTTAGTGCCTTGTTCACCAACAATCGTCTCATATTTATGATCTAATTCTTCAATAAAATCATGCGCATTCGCCGCTTTAGCGGCACGAATGATTTCTTCATCACTCGCGTCTTCCTTCGCAAACCTTAAGTTTTCCTTAATGGTTGTATTAAATAAGTACGCATCTTGTGGTACATACGCAATACGCTCTCTTAATACACCAAGTGGTACATGTGATGTTGTGTTACCTGCTAACGCAATACTGCCTTTTTGTGGTTCAAAGAAATGCATAATGAGTTTAAAGATCGTCGATTTTCCGCCACCACTTGGTCCGACAATGGCGACCATTTGACCTTTAGAAACCTCAAACGTCAAATCGTCGACAACCCGATTATCATCATACCCAAACGCAATCTCTTTAAACTTAACCGTCGTGTCTTGATTGACATCAATGCCTTCTAACACATACGATTCAGGCTCATTCTCGCTATCTAAAAGTTCGAAAATACGATCTCCCGCAGCTAAAGAAGCTTGCATGTTCGTAATAAACCTGCCTAACCCTTGGACAAGCTCAAGCACATTATTTTGAAGTTGCACTACCGCCACAATAACCCCTAACATAATAATCCCTTCAAGCACTAAGAAACCGCCGATCAACGTTATCCCGGCAAAACTAATACTAAAGACCAACGTATTTAACGCATCAATCGCAGCTTGTCTTTTAACACGCGTCTTAGAAACCTTGTACGTGTCTTGGTTACTTTTATCGA
>SKIW01000103.1 GCA_007116245.1 Candidatus Izemoplasma sp.
AACAAAAATGTTTGAGGTGTATCCTAACTTAAACGAAACACTTTATATGGCACAATCTAAAAAAATTAGATTGCCGATGAATGCCTTGTTTATGGCAGGGGTTAAAAGGTTGAAAGTTGTTTTATCAGATGCTTTACTCGCAAGACTTACGTCCTCTGAGATTAAAGGGATTGTTGCGCATGAACTCGGTCACGGTGCTAAGAAACATTTATGGATTAGAGCGGTTGTGATGGTTTTAGTCATCGGGGTTTACTTATTGATGGGGTATACAGTATTTCAAACAAACTTGGTAGACCGTTTATTTACAGAAGCGACGCTTTGGCATCAACTATTTGTTTTAATCTTAATCAATTATGCAGTTGAGAATATTGTTTTGGTTGCACTTTACCAACTTACACAGTTTCAAGAGTTTCAATCAGATCGTTATGCACAATCACTGGGGTATGGTGAGGTATTAGCGAATGCTTTAGAGAAAATACATCGTTATCAACCTGATCCTAAAGAACATCCTTTTTCAAAGCGTGTGGGGTTATCTCACCCGGATACGTTGCTTCGTGTTCGTTTATTAAGAAAAAATAGTGTTACAATAAACGATTTATGATAAACATGATTGTCTTTACTCTAAGAATGGTATAATGAATATATATGGGGGTGAATCTTTTGAAAAAAGAAACCAAAAAAGTGCCGCTTATTTACCCATTACCGATCGCATTGATTGGGGTTGAAAACGCGGGGGATATCTATTACACAACCGTCAGTAATGTATCGATAATGGCAGAGCACCCACCAATGGTGGGAGTTATGGTTGAAACGACAAGGGTGATTCGAAAACATCTTGAGATTGGGTCGCGAATTAGTGTCAATTTTCCATCAACGGTGATGATCGACAAAGCTGATTTATGTGCATTTGTTTCTAATGATGAGTTTGATAAATCGACATTATTTGAGACAGAATATAGTTTGAAAACACCATATATTAGTGAATGTCCTGTTGTTTTAATTTTAGAGATTACCGATCACATGGCGATGCACCGCCAACATTTTTACACGTGTGCTGTAAAAAGAACACTCATTGATGATCATTTATCAGTGGAAGAAAACATTCCTTCAATGAACATTTTAGACCCTATAATTTATGGGTTAGACGGAAAGTATTATCAAATCGGTAAGGTTATTGGTAAAGCTTCACTTGAGGGTAAACAGTTGTATCAAAATGTCCGTAAAAAATTAGGACCTCAACCATATACGTTCCATTTTAAACATCGTATTTGTAAAATGAAAGATGAAGGTTGGACATATAAAGATTTATCTGATAAATACAATGTTTATCACGAAACGATTGAAGATTGGTACGCACTGTATAGTTTGTTCGGGAAAGAAGGACTTTCTAAAAAGATGGCGAACCGCTTAGCGGGAACACGCTTTACTAAGGAAGAGAAAAGACATATGGCAGAGAAGATTATCACAGGTGAAAAAACGTATCGGGAACTTTGTCAGGAACACATGGTAAGCTTATCGAGATTAAAGAACTGGGTTAAAAAAGCAAGACGCAATAAACTTTAAAAGCGAGAGATTTCTCTCGCTTTGTTTGTATACTAACAAAAAAATGCATACTAATTGAATATAGTGACGCGTTCTTCTAAAATAAGGTTGGTTTAGGAGGTGCGTGATGGTTATCCTTAAAACAATCCAAAAACATTTGGTTGTTAGTATTCTAGTTGGAATGATGATGGGGTTTTTAGTGGGACTAGTAGTGGATACATCATTGCTTCGTGGTAGTGTTGGTGTGTTAACGTTTTTAATGGTCTATCCAATGATGGTTACACTTAATTATAAAAGTATCTTAAGTAAGGGTAATTGGAAATTACAAGCTACAACACAAATGATTAATTTTTTATATTTACCTTTTCTAGCGTACCTTTTTGGGATTGTGTTTTTTAGAGAAATGATTAATTTTCGATTAGGCATATTACTGATTGCTTTACTACCGACATCAGGTATGACAGTGTCTTGGACAGTAATGGCTAAAGGTAATGTTAAAGAAGCGATAAGGATGATTGTGTTTGGGTTAATCTTAGGAGGATTACTAACCCCATTCTTTATTCGATTTTATATAGGTGAAGCCATCCATATTCCTTTTTTCAGTATTTTTAATCAAATTATTTGGGTTGTGTTTGTGCCGATGCTATTGGGGTTTTTAACGCAACGTTTACTCGCAAAGAAATTTGGTGAAGAACGCTTTAATAAAACGATAAAACCTGTTTTCCCATTGTTCTCAACGGTGGCAGTCATTGTCCTCATTACACTCGTGATGAGTTTCAGATCACGAATGTTAATGGCGAACCCTTTAGTTTTGTTAGAAATACTCATTCCTGTAACGTTAGGCTACTTTATTATGATGATTTCAGTGCATTGGATTGGGAGAATATTTTTTAATTATGCTGACCGTATCGCATTGGTCAATGGGACAATGATTCGCAGTTTATCTTTAGCGTTAGCGATTGCGTTAACGGTGTTTTCAGAAAGCGGTCCTGAAGTGGCATTAATAATTGCACTTGCGTATATTATTCAAGTTCAAATGGCCGCATGGTATGTACGCCGTTCTATTAAAGAACTCGAACTAAAACCGTAGTTTTTACGGTTTTTTTATTTGTTTAAAGTGAGATTGTCGATGTAAGCGCTTTATGATATAATGGTATAGTAAATCTTGATGTGAGGTGGACTATGCGCATTAATAAACATCCTATTTTAGACTTTCCTGAACGCAAGAAGGTATCGTTTACGTTCAACGGAAAGAAACTCTTTGGTTACGAAGGCGACACAATCGCATCCGCGCTACATGCGCAAGGAATTAAGCATTTAAGTGATTCAATCCATAAAAAACGCCCTAGAGGCTTTTATTGTGCAATCGGAAACTGTGCATCATGCAATATGATTGTTGATGGTGTACCTAATGTCCGCACATGCATTACACCGCTAAAAGAGGGTGTCGATGTTAGAAAGCAAGATGGAAAGGGGCGATTTTAATGCGACGAGTTGAAGTTGCTATTATCGGATCAGGTCCAGCTGGGTTAGCCGCAGCAAAACCGCTTTTAGATGCTGGTGCAAAAGTGTTGATGATTGATCGAAGTGACATGCTTGGTGGTCAATTAACAAAACAAACCCATATGTTTTTCGGGTCTGAAAAACAACACGCATCTAAGCGGGGTATTGATATTTTAAAGCTTATGGTGGATGAGATTCAATATCATGAAAATTTAACGGTTTTAACGGAGACAACGGTGGTTGGGTTATACCAAGATCGTGTTATTTCGTGTGTCAAACACGATGAGTATTTTAAAATTCAAGCTGATTATATTTTAGTTGCTTCAGGTGCAAGTGAGAAATCACTCCCATTTGAAAATAACGATTTACCAGGTGTTTACGCTGCAGGTGCTGTTCAAACATTGATGAATGTCTATGGTGTTAAACCAGGAGAGCGTGTATTAATGATAGGTAGTGGGAATATCGGTTTAATCGTTAGTTATCAACTCATGCAAGCGGGTGTCGAAGTTCCGATGCTTTTAGAAGCTGCGGATACGATTGGTGGGTATTTGGTGCATGCCTCTAAAATACGTCGCTTAGGTGTCGATATTAGAACGAACATGAGTGTTAAAAGAGCGATTGGAAAAGCGTCGGTAGAAGCCGCAGAAATATGGCGATTAGATAAACACTGGCAAGGGATTCCTGGAACTGAGGAAATTGTTCCTTGTGATACGATTTGTTTATCGGTTGGTCTAGCACCATTAACAGAGCTTTTACAACAAGCAGGGGCAGATATAAAGTATGTCCGTGAGCTAGGCGGGAATGTGCCAATAATTAATAAGAAATACCAGACATCGCTAGAAAATGTTTACACTTGTGGTGATGTTGCTGGAATTGAAGAAGCGAGTAGCGCGATGATTTCAGGCGAAATCGCGGGACTTGAAATTGCGCGATCTGCAGGGTATAAAATCGATAATATCGATCAACATATATCGCGTTTACACGATGACTTAACAAATCTACGGAATGGACCACACGGCGAAAAAATCCGTATCGGTCTAGAAAAAGTAGGGGTGAAATAATGATTGAAAAAACAGGGGTTCCTTCTTTAGAACAAGTTAAACAAGAGTTTCCTGATAAAGTCGTACTTAAAAAACCAAAAGCGATTATTGAGTGTTATAAAGAAATACCGTGCAATCCTTGTCATACGAGTTGTCCTTTTGATGCGATTTTTATTCCTGAGGATATTAATGTGCGCCCTAAAATTGATTTTGATAAATGCACCGGTTGTGGTATATGTGTTTATAATTGCCCTGGACTCGCGATTATGGTTACCCAAATTAAAGAGGGTAAAATCTTAATGAAAATCCCATATGAGTTTACGCCTCTTCCTAAAGTTGATCAAACCGTAAATGTAGTAAATCGTGCTGGTGAGAAAATTAGTGAGGGTATCGTGCGTAAAGTGCAATTAAGTGAAAAGCAAAATAAAACCGCTTTAATCCATATTGAGCTTGATGAAAAATATGCTTATGAGGCCATTACAATAGAGGTGCTACATGGATCCTAAAAATGTCATTATTTGTCGTTGTTCAGACGTCACATTAGAAGATCTTTTAGAACTCTTTAAAGAAGGCTACAGCACTTTCGAAGAGTTAAAACGGATTAAACGTGTTGGGATGGGACCATGTCAAGCAAACACATGTGGTAAAATGGTGCAATGGGAAATCGCGAAATATTTTAATAAACCTTTAGAAGAAGTGCCTTTTCATAATATGCGACCATTTACGATGGGTGTGAAATTAAAGAGCATAAAGGAGCAAGCCGATGAAGAGTAAAGCAGATTATGTTATCATAGGTGGCGGTATCAGCGGCTGTAGTATTGCGTATAATCTCGCTATGCAAGGTGCAAAAAACATTGTAGTTATCGATAAATCGTATATGACAAGTGGTGCAACTGGTCGATGTGGCGCGGGTGTACGCCAACAATGGGGCACTAAGATGAATTGCTTGCTCGCTAAAAAAAGTGTTGAATTTTTTGAAAACGCGAAAGAAATATTACAATATGAAGGGGATATTGAGTTTAAACAAGAAGGCTACTTAATTATTGCATCTAATGAAAATGAAGCCGAGCAGTTTAAAAAAAATGTCGCTTTACAAAACGACTTAGGCATTCCTTCAAAGGTCTTGACTAAAGAGGAAGCGTTAGAAATCGTACCACATCTAAACCCGGAGCAAGTACATAGTGCGACATTCTGCCATACCGATGGCCATCTAAACCCTTTTACGATGACAGACGCTTATTATCATGCGGCTAAACGATTGGGTGTTGAGTTTAACTTTTACACTGAGGTTTTGGATATAGAAACGAAAGCGGGAAAAATTACCGCGGTCTCAACCGATAAAGGAAAAATCAAAACCAATGTCGTGGTCAATGCCGCTGGAGGATGGTCTAAAGAAATTGGGGCTTTAGCTGGCGTTGAACTTCCAGTTTATTCTCGAAATCATGAGATTTTAGTCACGGAACCTGTAGAAAAGATGCAAGGGCCCATGGTTATCTCTTTCAGTCATAATATTTACTGCCAACAAACACCCCACGGTGCCTTTATTATGGGGCGCGGGGATAAGGATGAACCAAAAAGTCATACTATGCGTAGCACTTGGCAGTTTTTAGATAAGATGTCATCAACGGTGTGTAAACTGCTTCCTAAAATCGGAGAACTTCGTGTGATTCGACAATGGGGTGGGTTATATAATATGTCACCAGATCATCAACCGATCATTGGCGGCACAAAAGATTTAGAAGGCTTTTATATGGCGTGTGGATTCAGTGGACACGGCTTTATGTTAGCCCCGATGACAGGGCTACTACTTTCAGAACTAATATTAGGAAAAACCCCTTCAATGCCAATGGAAAATTTATCGCTTGAGCGATTTGAAGGACAAGACCTTGATGAAATTGAAACGAGCGTCGTTTAACAAACTAAATGAACATAAAAACATAGGGATTTCCCTAAAAATATTCTTTAAAGGAGTAGATTATGGCAATTTTTGATTATCAGCATCAACCATTCACAGATTTTACTAAACCCGAAAACGTTAAAAAGTATGAAGCAGGTTTAAAAACAGTTTCAGCGTACTTAAATGAAACGTATCCTCTCATTATTAACGGTGAGCGTGTTAAGACAGAACACACTGTTCAATCACTTAATCCATCGAACCACAAAGAAGTGATTGGAACCATCCATCAAGCAGGAATTAAAGAAGTTGATCTTGCGATGGAAAGCGCTTTAAAAGCCTTTGAAACATGGAAAAAAGTTTCTCCTAAAGTACGGGCAGATGTTCTTTTTAAAGCGGCAGGCATTTTAAAACGTAGACGTTTTGAATTTAGTGCTTTAATGACAAAAGAAGCAGGGAAACCATTCCCAGAAGCTGATGCAGATACCGCAGAAGCAATCGACTTTTTAGAGTACTATGGCCGTCAAATGTTAGAACTCCAAGAAGTTGATAAAAAAATTCTTTCTCGTAAAGACTTAGAGCGCAATGAGTACAAGTACATTCCATTAGGTGTTGGCGCCATTATTAGTCCTTGGAACTTCCCGTTAGCCATCCTTACAGGCATGAGTAGTGCAGCGATTGTAAGCGGTAATGCGATTTTACTAAAACCAGCAGAGACTACCCAAGTTATTGCCTATAAATACGTAGAAGTACTTGAAGAAGCTGGACTTCCTAAAGGCGTTGTGAACTTTGTACCAGGTCGCGGCTCGATTATAGGAGATCATATCGTTAACCATCCTAAAATCCGTTTTATTAGTTTCACAGGTTCAAAAGAAGTTGGATGTCGTATTTATGAAAATGCCGCCAAAGTTCAACCAGGACAAATCTGGCTTAAACGTGTGATTGCTGAAATGGGCGGTAAAGACGCGATAATCGTAGATGAAGATTACGATATTAATGAAGCTGCAGATATTCTTTTAGGTAGTGCATTTGGTTTTAGCGGACAAAAATGTAGTGCTTGTTCAAGAGCGATTATTCATGAGAAAATCTACGATAAACTCGTTGAAAAACTCGCTGAAAAAGTTAAGCGTTTAAATGTTGGAGATCCTGAAAAGGTTGATACATTTATGGGTCCTGTAAACGATCATAAATCGTTTAAATCGATCAATGATTATATTGAAATCGGTAAAAAAGAAGGACGTTTAATTGCCGGTGGAAATAGCGATGATTCTAAAGGTTATTTCATTGAACCGACGATCATCGTCGATCTTGATCCTCATGCTAGAATCATGCAAGAAGAAATCTTTGGACCTGTACTTGCCGTAACAAAAGTAAAAGACTTTAATGAAGCTATTAAAGTTGCGAACAATACAGACTTTGGATTAACAGGGGCAGTGCTTTCTAAAAACCGTATGCATTTAGAACAAGCAAGAGAAGAGTTCCATGTAGGTAACTTATACTTTAATCGTAAGTGTACTGGCGCGATTGTTGGATATCAACCATTCGGTGGATTCAATATGAGTGGAACGGATTCAAAAGCTGGAGGACCTGAGTACTTAATTCTTCACTTACAAGGGAAAACCATTACTGAACAATTTTAATATAAAAAGCTCCCTAGGTGCAGGGCACCTAGGGAGCTTATTTTATAACAATGCTTGGATTACATCTTCGAATGATTCGGGTGTATCCTTTGGTCCAAAACGCTCAACAACATGGCCTTTACGATCGAGTAAGAACTTAGTGAAATTCCATTTAATCGATTTTCCTAAAGTCCCTTTTTTTTGATCGGTTAACCATTTAAAAACGGGATGAATGTTTTTTCCTTTTACATTAATTTTTTCAAATAATGGAAAAGAAACACCATAATTTAGTGAACAGGTTTCCTGAATCTCCTTTTCGTTAAGCGGTTCTTGATTCATGAACTGATTAGATGGAAACCCGAGTATTACTAAACCCTCATCTTTATAGCGTTCATACAATGTTTGTAACCCTTTAAACTGTGGTGCATAACCACATTTTGTAGCTGTGTTAACGATTAAAACAATTTGATCTTTAAATGTGGACATAGACACAGTGTTCCCAAAAATATCGTTTGCTTCAAGTGAATAAAATGCCATCGTATCCCTCCTTGAAATCTATTATAGTTGATAAAGAAAAAAGGTGCATTAATGACACCTTTTTATTTCGTACCTTTTTTTCCAAATACTTTTTCCCAGTCACTAATAAATGCTTCAATACCTTTATCGGTTAGTGGATGTTGTAGTGATTTTTTTAAGACATCATAAGGGACTGTAGCAATATGTGCACCAGCAAGTGCAGAATCTTGTAAATGTTTAGGATGACGTAAACTTGCGCTAATAATTTCAGTATCTAAACCGTAAGTATCGAAGATATCACGAATCTCTTCAACGACAACAGCGCCATCGTCTAAAGCATCATCGAGACGTCCGATAAACGGGCTAACATATGTAGCGCCAGCTAAAGCAGCAAAAAGAGCTTGGTTTGGTGAAAAGACTAAAGTAACATTTGTTTTAATACCTTCGCTTGAAAGAACTTTAACCGCTTTTAAACCTTCCGCAGTCATGGGTATTTTAACGACCATATTTTTATGTATCTTAGCAATTTCGCGGCCTTCCTCTAACATACCTTCTGCATCTAAACTAATAACTTCTCCGCTAATAGGTCCGTCTACTATCTCAGTAATTTCCTTAATGACTTCTTTAAAATCGCGACCTTCTTTAGCGATTAATGTAGGATTTGTAGTAACACCACTAATAATTCCTAGTGCAGCCATTTCTCGAATGTGTTCGACATTCGCTGTATCAATAAATAATTTCATCTTTCTTCCTCCTTATTTTCTTTTAACGATTTAAAAGCGATAGGCTCTAAATCGGGTAAATCCTCTTTAACACGTTCAGTGAACAAAACCCCGTTTAAATGGTCAAGCTCATGTTGGAAAACAATGCTTACAAAGCCTCTTAAACGTAATGTTTTTTCACTT